>SLRR01000001.1 GCA_007130865.1 Spirochaeta sp.
GACGAAGAAACTGTTCGGTAATCGTTCCCGCAGCGCCGAACGCCGTCGTGCTGCCGATCTCCTCGTGGTCGTAGAACACTGCAACCTGGGTATGACCGGCCCCTTTCGCCCGACGAAGCGCCTCCATAACGGTAAAACAACCGGCCAGATTGTCTATACGCGGTGATACCAGAAGACCTGCCGCGGTCACCGTAGCCGGTTCGGTCGGTATCAGGTTCAGTTCCGCCTCCAGGACCTCCTGCGGGTCGACACCCGCGATCTCCGCCATCCTCCCGATCAGCCAATCCTGAGCGGTCTCGGACGTTCGGATCTCCTCTTCTACCGGCCCGAACAGTGCCGGAAGGTGATCCTGCCGGTTGTACGAGAGATTGTCGTTGACCTCACGGTTGAGGTGGATCGCGAGGTTGGGAATCACCGCCAGGGGCCGTGGAGAATGGACCTGAACGCCTGAGACATCGCCGGAAACGGTCCCGAGTCTTCCTGCGACCGTAAGATCACGGTCCAGCCACGTCGCGAGAATTGGCGATCCGTAAACCTCTACCGGTACCTGTACAAGGGTATCGACGTAACGAGCGGACCGGTGTTTCAACTGTAACCCGGGACTGTCCGTGTGCGCCGCGGCGATAAGGATCCCCCCTTCATGGGGAGGCCGTTCCCCCACGCGGAACGCCAGAACCGTCCCACCGAGACGGAGATAGCGAGTCTCCCCGGGTTGAACAGGTCCTTCCCGGTACGGTGTGAACCCCGATTCCTGGAGAACCGTTTCGATCGAGTCTGCTACGTGAAAACTTGTAACCCCGGTATCAAGAAACCGGCTGATACCCGTTGCGGTTTGTCTGTGCGTTGCCATCTACCGCGCCCCTCGGTCGTCATTGTCTCCAGGATCATTGCCGATGTCGGGGGAATCCGGATCCACGAATTTCGCTTCCGGATTATCCGCCGGCCGAACGCGCCGCGCTTCATTGAACGGATCGCGATCAGACGACTCGCTTCCATGGAACGATTCACGATTAAACGTTCCGGCCACGTGTATTGACCCCTGCGCCGCAGCGCGCCGGATGAACCTGGCGATCACACCCTTGAGAAGGGTTCTTGTAGGAGGTATCAGCAGCAGAAAACCGAGCACGTCCGTTATAACCCCCGGCGTGATCAGCACCATTCCAGCGAGCAATATGCAGAGTCCGTCGATCATCGCGTCCGCGGGAAACTCGCCCCGGGCGGTACGGGCCTGTATCGTCTGTAGTACCGAAAAACCTTCCCGCCGCGCCAGGGACGCTCCGACAACGCCCGTAGCCAGAACAAGAAGAATTGTCGGTCCCGCACCGATCACCGAACCGATACGAATCAGCAGCCAGAGTTCCACCACGGGGATAACGGTAAATAACAGGAGCAAACGTACAAACATACCTGGACCTCTCGCATGAGAATACCAGAGAGTACCCCCGGGACCAACCCCTGCTTTTCCCTTGTACGGTGTCTACGTGCGGTATATGGTACAACGGTGCAGGAACGACGACGCGGGATCGAACCGGGGTTTCGGGTGGTACGGGGAAACTTACTGGAAGATCTGCGGGCTCACCTGGTGACAAGCCTGCGATCGCAACCGCTGGAACCCCTGGAAGAGGAGACGATTCTCGTTCAAAGCAACGGGATCGCACAGTGGATCAAGTTCTCCCTGGCGGAGACGGATATCGCCATGGGGATGGACGTAATCCTACCGGCGCGGTTTCAGTGGAAGCTCTACCGTTCCATTCCAGAGGGCGCCGAGATCCCGCGACACTCTCCCTACGACACGGACCGTCTACTCTGGCGGATCATGCGGCTGCTGCCGAAATTGTTGAAACGGGAGGAGTTTGCCCCGCTGAAACCGTTTCTGGAGTTCCCCCGGGACGATGACCCGGAGTTTCTGACGCGGTCCCACCAGCTCTCGGCGACGATTGCCGATCTTTTTGACCAGTACCAGGTTTATCGCGCGGATTGGCTTACCGCCTGGGCACGGGAGGGAGAAGATCCCCTCGGCACCGGTTCTCAGGATGCTCACCGACGCTGGCAGGCGACGCTCTGGAGGGAGCTGGTACAGGATACGCCGGAACCGCTCCGCATGACCGATCGCGGGACGATCCACCGACGCTTCATGGAGTATCTGGACGGTATTCCGCCGGAGGCCCCTCCGGCGGCGTTTCCCCGACGGGTGATCGTATTCGGCATCTCCTCCCTTGCCGAGCAGGTGATTGAGGTGCTGCACGGCATCTCCCGCTTCACGGAGGTGGTTTTCTTCGTTCAGGATCCCTGCCGGTCACACCTTTGGCGGCATCCCCTGCTCACCGCCTGGGGGCGGCAGGGTCGCGACTTTCTGGACCTGCTTCAGGAACGAGTCGGGCCGGACCAGGAGGAAACCGAGTTCCGGTCTCCCGGTACCGCGACGGTCCTGCAACGGCTGCAGAACGATATTCTGGAAAACAAGGACGCCACTGTTCCTCGCCCGGACGACTCCGGTTCGGACCGATCCGTGCAGTTCCACGTGGCACACAGTGCACTCCGGGAAGTGGAGATACTGCACGACCGGCTTCTGGACGCGTTAGATTCCGATCCGGACCTTAATCCGCGGGATGTTATCGTCATGGTACCGGAGATCAAGCAGTATGGACCCCTGGTGGATGCAGTATTCGGTCGCCTCCGCCGGGACGATCCCCGTTTCATACCCTACAGCGTCTCCGACCGAGGAGAAAACGAGCCGGACCGGATCACCCTGGCGGTTGAAACCTTGCTCGGCCTGCCACGGTCCCGGGTAACGCTGGAAGACGTCGGTACTCTGCTGGAGGTTCCAGCCGTTCACCGCCGATACGGCCTCTCCGCCGGGGAGGTGGAGGCGATCGTCCCGCGCCTGGCAGACGCCGGTGTACGCTGGGGTTTACACGGCGATCACCGGGAAACGTTCGGTGTGCCCGCCGGTTGTGACCGAAACACCTGGCGTTTCGGCCTGCAGCGTATCCTCCTGGGATACGCCCTGGGAGAAGAGGCGGAATGGAATGGTGTAGTCGCTCTGGAAGGTGTAGGAAGCGCGACGGGAGATACGGCGGGGCGCGTGTTCGACCTGGTGGACGACCTGGAACGGTACCGCCGGGAACTCGACGTGATGCGTCCCCCGGGGGAATGGACCGTTCTACTCAGAACGATGCTGGAACGTTTTTTCCTTATGGAAGACCAGGAAGAGTTGCAGCGATTGGACGCATTCTACCGGGCGTTGCAGGTCTGGGAAGACGCGTGTACGGAAGCTGATTTCCACACTCCCCTGCCCGTCGGCGTGGTGCGCGATGCCTGGCTCGCCCATGCGGAGCCAACAAACCTGCAGCGGCGGTTCCTCGGCGGATCCGTGACGTTTGCCACGCTCATGCCCATGAGGGCGATTCCCTTCCGTATGGTATGCCTGCTGGGAATGAACGACGGAGATTATCCGCGACAGACCACCGGGCCCGGATTTGATTTGATGAAAGCCGTCGACGGGTTCCGCCGGGGCGATCGATCCCGTCGGGAGGACGACCGGTATCTCTTTCTCGAGGCGCTCCTCTCCGCCCGGAATCGGTTGTACGTGAGCTGGATCGGGCGCTCGATAAGCGATAACAGCGAGAGACCCGCATCGGTCCTGGTGGGACAGTTGCGGGACCACCTCGAGATCGACGGTGTCGACCCGGAAGAGATCACCACGGACCATCCCCTTCAACCGTTCGCTCCGGCGTATTTTTCCAGGGAGGGTCCGCTTTTCACGTACGCCCACGAGTGGATCCCCCGCCCCGGGAGAACCGTCTCTGCTCTCCCGCAGGGCGATCAGACGGTGACGTGGCCCGCGCAACCCTCTCCGTCCGGGCAGCCGCCGTCCACGCCGGCGGCCACACCATCGTCCACGCCGCAAATCACCACCGATCGATACACCGTTGAACCGAGGGTGATCCGCCTGCGGGATCTCCTGAACTTTCTCCGGAACCCGCCGGAACTCTTTTTTCATGAAGCGCTCAGGGTACGGTTCGCCGCGCTGCAGGAGCGGGAGCTGCCCCGGGACGAACCGTTCGATCCGGACTCGCTGGAAGCGTGGCAGCTCAAGAATGATCTGCTCCGACACGCTCTGGAGGACCCTGACCGATCTACAGAGGAGCACCTGTGCCGGCTGACGCGGTCGGGACGGATCGCTTTGCCGCCGTTCGAAGACGTGGTTGAGCAGAAACTTCTGCGGGCAACGGAGGGAATCATCCGCCGCTATCGGGAGGAATCGGAACCGGTGAAGAACGCCGTTCCTTTCAGCCGAACCGTTTCAATCCGCTCCTCGGACGGTTCGGTAACACTGGAAGACGTCGTACCGGAGTTGAAGGAAGGCTCCGATGGGATGATCCGGAGGATCTTCGTGAGTCCTTCACGCGTTCATGACGGGCACGGCTCGTATCGCTGGGAAAAGCTTCTCTCCTGGTGGCCCGCGCACCTGGCCTCACAATACGAAAACGGACCGGTACTGACAGTGATCGTCGCGGCGAACGGTACCGTTACGCTTCCGCCGATCGGCCCTACCCGGGCAGCACCGGTGCTCCAGGATCTGATAGACGCCTGGAGCGAAGCGGTCCTGACCCCGCTTCCCGTATCGGTGCGTGCGGGATGCGCCTGGGTCACGGCGTATACCGGAGATGAGCATTCCCGGGAGACCGCGGAGAAGAAAGCGCGGGATGCCCTGACCGGGACGTTCAACCGTGACGGCGAGTACCGGGAAAACGAGTACCTGCGGCGCCTCGTTCCGGATCCGCTGAGTCTGGTGGGATCGGACGATTTCGTATGTGCCGCGGAACGTCTTTACCGGCCGCTGACGGAGGTGTTCACGTGATACCCGGGACACTCGATATTTCCACAGTTCCACTTCACGGGACCCGGCTGATCGAAGCCAGCGCCGGTACCGGAAAGACCTATACGATCACGCAGCTCTATCTGAGACTGGTACTCGGCCACGGAGACGAGCAGAATCGTTTTCCGCGACCGCTGGCGCCGTCGCAGATCCTGGTAATCACGTTTGCGGAAGCGGCCAAACTAGAGCTGCGGGACCGGATTCGGCTTCGACTGAACCGGGGCGCGGCGTACTTCCGTGGTCACGCAACGGAGGATACGGAGCTGCAGAAGATCTCCGAGACATGGTCCCGCGATCAGCGGGAGGAAGCGGCAAAGCGCCTGGAAAACGCCTCGGAATCGATGGACGAAGCGACGATCTTCACGATTCACGGATGGTGCCTTCGGACGCTTCGGCGTTACGCCTACGAGAGCGGGATCGGCGACGCCCGGGACATAGGTGATGATTCCCGCGACCTCCTTGCCGAAGTTGTGCGCGATTACTGGCGCAGCACGTTTTACCGTGTTTCCCCCGACCACGCCGCCGTACTTACGGAGGTCTTTCCGGATCCGGATGCGCTTCTCCAGGCGATTCAGCCGCTCCTCGTTCCGGTAACGGGCGAACCCAGATACGGTGATACTCCAAGAGCGGTACCGGACGAACTCGAACCTATCCTGGAAAAGGCACGACGGGAACTGGAAGAGTGCCGGCGCCTCAACGGAGAAGCGCGTGCTCTGTGGAGGGGCAACGAGGAAACGTTGCAACAGATCCTCCAGGACCTGCGGGAGTACATGAACAAACAAACGTTCAAAAACTGTGACCGGGACGAGGTCTTTGCGGGGTGGCTCGATGAGATCCGTCGCTGGGCCCGGGGAGAAGATGATCCGGAAGATCCTCCCGCGATCCTGAGAAAACTCGCACCGGAACGGATACGCCTGAAAAAAGGAGCCTCGCCGCCGGATCACGCGTTCTTTACAATCCTGGGCGAATGGATAGCCGCGGTGGACGTCCGGGATACACGGGAGCTCGCCACGGACGTTATGCTCCACGCGGCGACGACGGTACGCCGGCTCTACGAGGAGGAGAAGCTCCAACGGTACCTGGTTGATTTCAACGATATGCTCACTTTACTCGACCGGGCGCTCCGGGACGACCGGGACGGAAATCTCCGCCGGGCGATCCGTGAAGAGTCTCCTGTGGTTCTGGTGGACGAGTTCCAGGATACCGATGAAGTTCAGTACCGGATTCTCGACGCACTGTACGGTGTCGGCGGGGACGATCGAAATACGGGACTCTTTCTGATCGGCGACCCCAAGCAGGCGATCTACCGATTCCGCGGCGCGGATATCTACTCCTACCTCCGAGCTCGTCGTGCCGCGCGGGGACGCCAGTATTCCCTGACAACGAACTACCGGTCGCGACCGGAGCTTATCAACGCGGTGAACCAGCTTCTATCCGTGGCGGACCGACATCCCCGGGGAGCGTTCCTCTTCGGATCCGGTGAAACCGGAGAGGTACCGTTTATCCCCGTCCAGCCCCGACCGTCGACTCAATCCTCCGGGAAGTCCCCCTTGATTCTTGACGGTGCTCCCGCACCGCCGCTCACGATCTGGGTGACTCCGGAGGACCAGGAGACCGTTCAGACCGGGGCGTTTCGGGAGCTTGTGGCGGAACAGACCGCGCGATCGATCGCGCGATGGCTCGGTCCCGGGCGGTCCCTCCGACACGGAGAGAGCGGTAGTGTCCCGCTGGAGCCGCAGGATGTCGCGGTACTCGTCCGTTCGCGGACCGAGGCCGACGCTATTCTCGCGGCGTTTCGCCGGTATGGTATTACCGGGGTATACCTGTCCGCCCGGGATTCGGTGTTCGAGTCGCCGGAGGCGAGAGATATTCTCTTCTGGTTGCGGGCATGCCTGGACCCGGGTGATACGCAGCATGTGAGGTCGGCGCTTGCCACGCCGTCCCTGGGCCTCTCTCTGGAGGAGCTTCGGAGCTCCGCCGGCGACACACTTCTGGAGGAACTCCACGCGGACCGGTTTACCCGTTACCACGATCTGCTCGTGCACGACGGTCCGCTCCCGGCGATCCGAGCGCTCATGCACGATTACCACGTGCCGTCGAACCTTCTGGCCCGGGAAGATGGAGAGCGGGCTCTCACCAACGCCCTGCATCTGGCGGAATGGCTGCACCAGAGCGCAGCCACCGTGGAGGCGCCCCGCGAACTGGTGCGACTTCTGGCGGAACGGATCGACGATCCTCGGGAAGAACAGGTGCTCCGGCTCGAACGGGATGATCGCTGCGTGCGGGTGGTGACGATTTTCAAGGCAAAGGGGCTCGAATACAACGTGGTGGTAGCGCCGTTTCTCTGTCTTCCTCCCCCTGCTCCGGGTAGAAACAACGCATCCCGCGTACCGAAACCAGTGGTTTGGCACGAGGAAAACAACGGGCGGGTCATGGAGTTCCGGTTGGAGAAAGCGCCTCGGGCGATCGAGGCGCTGGAAGGAGAACTCCTGAGCGAGGAAATGCGCCTCTTTTATGTGGCGATCACGCGCGCTCGGGACGCTGTGTTTCTCGCGGTAGCGCCGGTGACGCAGGGAAGAAGCAAGACACCGGCGATACATACCAGTGGTTTCGGATACCTGCTCTCCGGCGGCAATCGGTTTGAGACCGGCCGGGAGGTTTACGGTACGGTTCGAGCCCTGACCGGGGACACCGGCACGATCGTGCTGGAAAGGATGATCCCGGAAGGAGCTCCCGCGCCAAAGGAGATAACGGGCCGTAACCCCGCGGGAGTCGCGCCCCCGGAGTATCACGTCCGCGAACCACGGCGAACACACCATGAACGCTGGTGGATCGCGAGTTATACAGCCCTTGGCGCGTGCCGCCGGAAGCACGCGGAACGGGACCCGTATCCGCCGGAACCGGAAAGGCCCGATCAGGAAGTGGTGGCGGAGGAACTGGAACCGACCGTCCCCGGGACCACGCTCGGGACCGATCCGGGTTATCAGCCGGTAGCCGCAGCGGGTATACACCGTTTTCCCGCCGGTGCGCGCGCCGGGACGTTTCTGCACGATCTGATCGAGGAGTTTGCCCGGGAAGGTTTTCCAGGAATCGCATCGGACCGGGAAAGCCGGGAAACGCTCATTCTCACGGCGTGCCGCTCTCGCGGGTGGGAGGAGTGGTTTCCGGTGGTCCGCGACTGGACTTTGGACTTTCTTCAGACTCCCCGGGTTCTGCCCGACAGGGACACTGCTTTCACTATAGCCGAGCTCTCCTCGTACCGGGCGGAGATGGAGTTCCTTTTCGAGAGCCGCCGCGTGAAGCTTGAAAAGCTCGACGGGATCGTGCGTCGGGCCGTGCTTCCCGGAGCCGAACGACCGGAGTGGACCTCCCCGGTAATGAACGGACTTTTCAAGGGATTCATAGACCTCGTCTTTCAGGTGGGAGACCGGTATTACCTCGCGGACTGGAAATCCAATCGCCTGGGCCAGGAGGACGAGGCGTATCGACAGGAACAACTGGCCGCCGCGTTTTTGGACAAGCGGTACGACCTGCAGCTCGCGCTGTATATCCTGGCATTACACCGTCACCTGCGCGCACGAATCCCCGACTACGACTACGACCGGCATCTGGGAGGCGCGATTTTTGTGTTTCTCCGTGGCACCGGCGCGGAGACACGGGGATCTCTCTTCTCACGTCCGGAGCGATCGGTCCTGGAGGAACTGGACGAGCTTTTCCGGGGAGGATCACGATGACGCACATCCAAAATCCGCGCTCGTTGCTCGACCGCTGGGTGAAAGCAGAGCGGCTCCGTCCAATAGATCGAGCGTTTGCGCGTTTTCTCCAGGAAGCACACCCCGAAGCCTCTCCCCTGCTCATCGTCGCCGCGGCGCAGACCAGCTTCCTGAGTGGCCACGGTCACACGTGCCTGGATATCGACTCGGTCACCGCCGTCGAGGATGAACCGGAAGAGCCACAGGAGCCGGGCCAGGTTCCTGACGTCGCGGACAGTACCGATGCGGTAAACGCCACACCCTCGGGAGTTCTCGCCGCGGCCGTTCGGGAGCACCTGCTGAACGCTCTGAGATTTCCCGCGCTCACGGCCACCACCGGCGACGCACCCCTGGCGTTCGTGGACGGCGCGCGTCCGCGGCTGTACCTGAAACGTCATTATCGTAATGAGCAAACGATACGCCGCCACGTAATGCACCGGATCGGAGAAACGTCGAACACCACGAACGCCGGCGCGGTGAGAGCAGTCCTGGAGCGACTGTTCACTGAGAATCGGACTGGGGAGACACCGGACTGGGCAGGAATCGCCTGTTCTCTGGCACTGCGGTCCCTTTTTTCCGTCGTTACCGGGGGGCCGGGCACGGGAAAAACCACGGTGGTGGTTCGGATCCTGGCGGCGATCTTCCTCCTGGAAGGGACGTGTCGTGTCCGACTTGCCGCTCCCACGGGAAAAGCGGCAACACGCCTGCAGGATTCGATCCGGACGCAGCTGCCCGCTATGCCCGCGGAAGTACGAGACGCGATCCCGCAAACGGTTACCACGATCCACAAACTTCTCGGCGTGGACGGCCGGCGGGGAACGGCACGCTATCACGCCGGATCTACCCTGCCGGCAGATGTGGTTGTTATCGACGAAGCGTCGATGATCGACGTGGAACTCACAGCACGGCTGCTGGAAGCGATCCCGGAACGGTGCCGGGTGATACTGCTGGGAGACAAGGATCAGCTCGCGTCGGTGGAAGCCGGAGCGGTCCTGGCGGATCTCTGCCTTCACGCTGAGGAAGGACGGTATACCGGCGAAACCGTACGCTGGGTGGAAGAAGCCACCGGAGAATCGATCCCCCACCAGATGAGGTCCGAGAACGGCGGTCCCCTGGACCAGGCCGTCGCAATGCTGCGGTACAGTCACCGCTTCTCCCGGACCGGTGGCATCGGCGTGCCCGCCGAGGCGATACGCTCCGGCAACGCCACCGGCGTTCCCCGGGGTGAGGCGCCGGGGTTTGGTCGACTTCCCGTGGACGGAACGCGGGACGAACGGTTCCGTCGTCTACTGGAGGCGTTCGAGATACCCGTGTCGCGAGCCGTAGCGGGGCCGCCGCAGAACGCAGACGCGGGAGCGCTCGACGCGTGGGCGCTGGAAATTCTGCGTGATTACGGTACGGTCCGGGCGCTCTGCGCGATACGGGAAGGCCCCTGGGGCGTGTACCGGGTTAATGAGATGATCAGGATCCTGCTTCAACGATCGGATATCGTTCCGGAAGGCCCTGAGTGGTATCCCGGCCGGCCGGTGATCGTGACGCGGAACGACTACCGTTTGAATCTGATGAACGGAGACGTGGGCGTGGCGCTTCCTCTACCGGGAGGCTTGCGCGTTGCTTTTGAAGGGAACGTCCACCGACCCGTGCGGTGGGTGCTTCCGCGGCGGTTACAGGCGGTGGAGACGGTATTCGCCATGACCGTACACAAGTCACAAGGATCGGAGTTTGAACGGGTGGTTCTGGTGCTGCCCGATCGTGACGTACCGGTCCTGACGCGGGAGTTGATCTATACCGGAATCACCCGGGCCCGCTCGGAGGTGACCCTGGTCGAGCCGGATCCGACTGTCCTGGAAAAAGGTGTCCGCCGAGGGGTAACCCGCGCCGGCGGACTGGGGGTGTTGCTTCACGATGAAGATTACGATCCGCTAACGACGGTTAGCAGACTGACGGATCGCACAATAGTGGATTAGCGTAAACGCGAAGAAAGGAAAAGACCCCGGGACCACGCTTTCACGCGAACCCGGGGTCCATTTAAACGTGGGCGAAGACGGACTTGAACCGCCGACATCCTGCTTGTAAGGCAGGCGCTCTCCCAACTGAGCTATTCGCCCGGAACGACCGGAATGTAGCATGCTCGCCGGGAAGCGTCAATCACCGCTCGCTCCGGTCTGTAACAACTCCCCCCGGCTATGATAACATCGCCCCGTTTATGACGGAAAATACACGAAATATCGGCATCATGGCACACATCGACGCCGGGAAGACCACCACGACGGAACGCATCCTCTACTATACCGGCAAGTCCCACCGCATCGGAGAGGTTGACGACGGCGCCGCTACAATGGACTGGATGGTGCAGGAACAGAATCGGGGAATTACGATCACCTCCGCGGCGACCACTACCTACTGGAACGATCACGGTATAAACATCATCGACACACCGGGACACGTGGACTTCACCGCCGAGGTGGAACGGAGCCTCCGCGTGCTGGATGGAGCGGTAGCGATCTTCTGCGCCGTCGGTGGCGTGGAGCCACAGAGTGAAACGGTCTGGCGTCAGGCCAACACCTACGAGGTCCCGAGAATCGCCTACATCAACAAGATGGACCGTACCGGCGCGGACTTTTTTGGAGTCGTCCGGGAAATCCGGGAAAAATTGAAAGCCAACGCCGTTCCGGTAGCGCTTCCGATCGGCCGGGAGAACTCCTTCAGCGGTACTATCGACCTCGTGAAGATGAGGGAGCTGCACTGGAACGCACAGGACGCAGGAAAGACGATCTCGGAACACCCGATCCGGGACGAACTCCAGGATCTCGCCCGGGAACACCGCGAGAAGCTCCTGGACGCGGTTTCCACCTATTCCGACGAGATCACGGAACTGATTCTCGAAGAAAAGGATGTTCCTGAGGAGCTTGTCTACAATGTGCTCCGGGAGCAGACCCTGGCACAGACGATCGTACCGGTGTACGTGGGCGCAAGCCTCCGGAATATCGGCGTGCAACCGCTCCTGGATTCAGTGATCCGGCTGCTCCCCTCCCCGACGGACCTTCCCCCGATCGTGGGGCACCATCCCAAGAAGGAAACGGAGGTGGAGGTACACCGCACCGAGGACGGCCAGGCGGTAGCGATGGTTTTCAAGATCCAGACCGATCGGGAAGCGGGAAACCTCTGTTTTGTCCGGGTTTATCAGGGGTTTCTAAAGTCCGGTGTGGCGACGTTCAACCATAACCAGGGCAAACGGGAGCGGATCAACCGCATTTTCCGGATGCACGCAAATCGGACGGAGCAGGTGGATCGGCTCGTCGCCGGTGAGATCGGTGTCGTGGTGGGCTTCAAGCTGGCCCAGACCGGCGATACGATCGGCAGCGAAGGCTTCCCGGTCGTACTGGAGCGGATGCATTTCCCGGAACCGGTTATCTCCGTCGCGATCGAACCGCGCACGATGAGCGAGCGTGATCGGCTTAAGGACGTACTTGGACTGCTAACGAGAGAGGACCCTACGTTTTTCTGGAAAGAAGACTCCGATACGGGAGAGTTGGTTATTTCCGGCATGGGCGAGCTTCACCTGGACGTGCTGGTCACCCGCGTTGTGGACGACTATAACGTGAAGGCAAAGGTGGGAAATCCGCAGGTGACGTATCGTGAGACGATCCTCAACGAGACCGAGCACCGAGAGGTCTTTCACAAGGTTCTGGCCGGGAAGGATAACCATGCGGAGCTCACCCTCCGGGTAATGCCACGCAAACGGGGTGACGGGAACTGCTTTAAAAGCCTGCTTTCTCCGGATAAGCTGCCGGAACCGTTTGCTTCCGCCGCGGAACGAGGTATTACCGGTGCCTTTGCCTCGGGGATCAGCTGGGGTTATCCTACGATCGATATCGGGGTGGAACTGATCGACGCGGTCTGGTCGGAACTGACCGCCACGGAGTTCGCCTTCGAGGCGTGCGGTGCGATCGCCTTTGACAACGCCTGTCGCGCGGCGGAGGCGGTTCTCCTGGAACCGGTTATGAAAGTGACCGTGCTGGTGCCTCAGGAGTTCATGGGTGAGGTAATCAACGGGATAACAACCCGGGGAGGAGTAGTCCACGCGGTCGAGAGTCGACCCGGGGTGGAGCAGATAATCGCTGAAGCGCCGCTGAAGAAGATGTTCGGGTACAGCACCGCCTTGCGCAGCGCCACGCAGGGCCGGGGAAACTACGCGATGGAGTTTTCCCATTTTGCCCGGGAGACCGCTCGTTGAGGATATACGAACAAACTGTGGAACGCGCATATTTTGCTTGACAACGCACGAGACCGCCGGGAGAATTGGAAGCTCGTTTACTTCAGTATAAAACAAGGAAGGAAGTGATCAGCATGGGGTATACCACGGACCAGATCAGGAACATTGCGGTAGCAGGCCATGGAGCTACCGGTAAAACGTCGTTTGTCGAGCAGATACTGGCTACCGGTGGGGTGGTTCCGCAGCCCGCCCTGGTAGAGTCCGGTAAGACGGTCAGCGACTACACGCCGGAAGAGGTGGAAAACGGCATATCGATTCACACGGCGCTCTCGCATCTTGAGTGGGACACGTGCAAGGTTAATATTCTTGATACGCCGGGATCCTCCGATTTCGTAGGTGAAGTGGTGACTGCTTTCAGAGTCGCCGAGGCGGCGGTGATGATGGTAGGCGCGCGGTCCGGTGTCCAGATCGAGACGATCAAGCTCTGGCGACGCCTGGACAACCGGAACATGCCCCGGATCGTCTTCATCAACAAGATGAACGAGGAACGCGCCGATTACGAGAGCGTTCTCCAGGACCTGCGGGACAAATTTCAGGTAACCCTGGTGCCGATCACGATCCCGATCGGTTCAGCCGGAGAGTTTTCCGGTATTGTGGATCTCATTAACGCAAAAGCGTGGAAAGCGAACGGTCCCTCAGAGGCGGAGAGCGAGATGGAAATCCCGGGAGACCTGGCGGGTACGGTCGAGGACTACCGGGCACAGCTGGTGGAAGCGGCGGCAGAAGGCGACGACGAGCTCACGATGAAGTATCTCGAGGAGGAAAGCCTCTCCGAAGAGGATATCCGCAACGGTATCGCCGCGGGGCTGCGCGACAACCGAGTGGTACCGGTATTCTGCGGTTCTTCCCTCGCCAACAGTGGCATCCGCGTGTTTCTCGATTTTCTCGCCTGGGCGGCGCCGTCACCTGCGGGGGTAAAGGAAGTTTCCCTGGAGAAGGACGGCACGGAACAACCGTTCGATGTAACCCCGGACACCACCTTCTCGGCGATGAATTTTAAAACTACGCTGGACCAGTTCTCGGGCAAGCTTTCCTTCATCAAGGTGATGGGTGGTTGTCTTGCTTCCGGTGACGAGTTCGTGATCGACCGGGACGGCAAGAAAGTCAAAGCGAGTAAACTCTATTGCGCCGTGGGGAAAAAACTCCTCGATACGGACAAACTCTGTGCCGGAGACCTGGGTATCCTGGCTAAGATCGGCGATGCCCACACCAATGACACCTTTCACGCACCGGACGCCTACGTGCACTTCCGCCCCCTTGCGCTTCCCCGGCCGGTTTACTCCCTGGCAATTTCCGCCGGGAGCAAGAAAGACGAGGACAAGCTGAACGAGCAGCTCGTACGCGTCACCGAGGAAGACCGCACGTTCAAGGTTACGTTCGATCCCGAGACGCACGAGACCGTTATCGCCGGCATGGGCGAGCTCCATATCAACACGATTCTCAACAAGATCAAGACGAGCCAGAAGATAGAGATAGAGACACGGCCTCCCCGCGTGGCGTACCGGGAGACGATAACAAAATCCACCGAGGTAAGTTATCGTCATAAGAAGCAATCCGGCGGACACGGTCAGTTCGGCGAGGTCCATATCCGGGTGCGCCCCCTGGAACGCGGCCAGAAGTACGAGTTCGCCAACGAGATCAAGGGCGGAGCCGTTTCCAAGGGATACGTCCCGGGGATCGAAAAGGGGTTCCACGAGGCGATGGAGCACGGCGTACTGGCGGGCTATCCCGTACGGGACGTGGGGATCGTGCTCTTTGACGGAAAAGAACATCCCGTGGATTCCTCGGAAATGGCGTTCAAGATCGCCGCCCGGGGTGCTCTGAAGGAAGCGATGAAGAAGTGCGGACCTGTTCTGCTGGAGCCGGTGATGAAGCTGTCCGTCTTTATCGAAGATCAGTACCTGGGAGACGTACTCTCGGACCTGAGTTCCAAGCGCGGGCGTGTCCTCGGCCAGGATCAGCTCGGTGGCGGTATCATGGAAATCAACGCGCTGGTACCGCAGGCGGAACTTCTGCGGTACGCGATCGACCTTCGCTCACTTACCGCCGGCACCGGGAGTTTTGAGGTGGACTTTGACCATTACGATCCGGTAAGCGGCAAGATTGCCGACGAGATCGTGGCCAACTCCCAGTACGTGGAGAAGGAAGACTGATCATCGATCAATAAACCGAGACCGGCTGCCGCGGAATATCCCGGCGGCCGGTTTGTCGGTCCTGCGCCGGCGGGCGTCGCCAGGTGATCCCCCCGAGTTATTCTCGCTATCACTGCCCGGATCATCGTCTAAAGCCGTTGCTCCAGAACCGCGTCACGCTCCAGGAAATCAAACACAGCACGACAGAAGACCGCAATTCCGTCCTTGAGGACCGTATCATCCACGCGGAACGCCGGGTGGTGGTGCTGGATCGTCTCTCCCTCCGGAGCGATCCCCAAAAAGAAAAACGTTGACGGCACAGCACCCGCGAAATAGGCGAAGTCCTCGCCTCCCATGGTGGGATACTCCGCTTCTCTCACACGTTCTCTACCCAGTACCGTTTGCGCGGCGTCACGCAGGAGCGCGGTGATTTTGGAATCGTTAATGAGCGGCGGATACCGAAAATCGTAATCGAACCGGTAGTCCGCACCGTGAATCGCGGTCACCTGCCGGACAACGGCTTCCATCATCGCGGGGATCTCTTCCCGCAACGCCGGGTCCAGGGTCCGAACCGTTCCTTCCAGTTCCGCCTCGCCGGGAATCACGTTGTGAGTATTTCCTGCGCTTACGCGACACACGGAAATGACCGCCGGCAGAACGGGGTTGACCCGACGGCCTACCAGGTTCTGGAACTGCTGTATCACTGTCGCTGCGATAGGGACCGGATCGACGCATTCGTGGGGACGTGCCGCGTGTCCGCCCCTGCCGAGAATCCTGATCGTAAAACTGTCCGGCGCCGCCATAAACGGTCCCGGTTTGTACTCCACGATACCCCGTGGAGCGCTACCCCACAGGTGTAATCCCAGAGCGGCTTCCACCCGGGGATTCTCCAGCACGCCTTCTCGGATCATTCCCTCCGCGCCCCCGGTTGTTTCTTCAGCAGGCTGAAACACGAACCGGACGTTTCCGGGAAGGTCTTCCTTCAGACCGCACAGCACCATGGCCGTACCCAGGAGAATCGCCGTGTGTCCATCGTGACCGCAGGCGTGCATCACGCCGGGAACCTCGGAGCTGAACGGGAGACCCGTTTCCTCCTGAACCGGGAGCGCATCCATGTCCGCCCGCAGCAGGATCGTACGTTCTCGGTGGGAATCTTTTCGTGACGTATCCCCGGTCAACAGTGCGCTCACACCGGTCCTGTTGACTCCGGTCCGTACCGAGAGAGGCAGTTCCGAGAGGACCTCCGCCACGAGAGCCGCGGTTCTGGTCTCCTGAAACGCCGGTTCAGGGTGCCGGTGCAGCGTATGCCGCAGTTCAACCACACGATCTTCCACTGCGGCTACCGCGTCCAGAATCGTTTCCGTCGTCATCAGCCGATGATAGATCGAACCGGCTCAGACCGTCAAATCACGATTCGGAAACCCCCGGGGATAACCTGCCTCTTACTGAGCGCGCTCGTACACGAGCTCGTAAATCCGGTGTCCCTTGGCGAGTCCTTTTCTCTCGAAAGCGGTCTGCGGTCGCCACTTCCGGGGAGGAGCAAAACGATTCTGACTGTCCTCCGCGTAAAGGTTCTTCAGATCCCGCGACTCCTCCAGGATCCGTACCATCTGGTACGCGTAATCCTCCCAGTCGGTTACAAGATAAAGGTATCCTCCGGGCCGAAGCAGCGGAACCACGAGTTCCGAAAACCCGGGTCGGACCAGGCGCCGTTTATGGTGACGTTTCTTCGGCCATGGATCGGGGAAAAAGAGGTGTATACCCGTGAGACTGCTCCGGGGTATCAGGTAACGGCATACCTGGACCGCGTCGTACCGGACAACCCGGACGTTTTCCAGGGATCGTCGCTCCAGTTCGCTCAGAAGTTTTCCCACGCCCGGTTTGTGTACCTCCACCCCGATAAAGTCCTGATCCCGGCGCCGGTCCGCCAGTTCCGCCAGCTCGCGCCCCATGCCAAAACCGATATCCATTATGATCTCCCGGTCGGGTTGCTCTCGGCGGTGGGGGAAGAGGTCGTACCAGTCGAGGGTTTCCTCATCCGGATCGAACTGTTCCGTAACAGGATCAAAGGGTATACAGTACCGTCCCTGCAGACGCTCGTAGGCGTGTTTCTGGTGATCGCTCATGCGGGTCATCCGCACGACATAACTGCGTATTCCGTTCAACTCCATTTGCTCCTTACAGCAGCTGTGCCAACCGTTCCCGGATGAACTCGGACTTCTCTCTCAACCCGACCCGGCCCGTTTCCATAACCAGCACGTTTGGGCGCTTGGGATCGAGCGCGACCGATCCGCCGGAGTTCCTTATGAGTGCCAGGACGCGGTCCACCGAGACCGACGCTACCCGACCAAACTCCACCTCCAGCCGCCCGCGACGCTCCTTTATTGCCGCCAGGTGCAACCGCTTGGCGAGCACCCGGATCTCCGCGAGTGCTAAAAGGCTCTGCACCTCCTCCGGCATCGGTCCGAACCTGTCCTCGATCTCGCCGAGAAGGGCTTCCAGCTGCGTCTCTTCCGACACGGAGGCGATCTTCTTATAGACTTCCATCTTCTCCATGGGTTCCTCGATATACTGGTCCGGAATAAAACCGGTGTACTCCAGCTCGAGGTAAACCTCTTCTTCACCGGCGGTACCATCGGACTCAACCTCCCGAATCGCCTCATCCAGCAGCTGCAGGTAGAGATCAAACCCGACCGAGCCGATATCTCCGCTCTGCTGACTTCCGAGGAGGTTTCCCGCACCTCGGACTTCCAGATCCTTCAGGGCGATCTTGAACCCGCTTCCCAGTTCAGTAAAGTCATTGATGATCTCCAGGCGTTTCATCGCCAGATCGCTCAGGGCACGCTGTTCCGGGTAGAAGAGGTACGCCCAGGCTATCCGGTCGCTGCGCCCCACCCGGCCCCTGAGCTGGTACAGCTGAGAGATGCCGTACATATCGGCCCGGTCGATAATTATCGTGTTTACGTTGGGGATATCGATCCCGTTCTCGATGATCGTCGTAGCCACGAGAACGTGGAACGAACCATGCACAAAACGGTGCATGATATCCTCCAGATGAGACGCGCTCATCTGACCGTGGGCGGATTCCACCAGAACTTCCGGCACGAGCTGTTCGATGAACCGCTGCACGTTTTCGAGCGTTTCCACGCGGTTGTGCAAGAAAAAGACCTGCCCGTCCCGGGCTACTTCCCGTCGGATCGCATCCGCCACGGTTTGCTCGTTGAACTCGGCGATCACCGTTTCCACGGGGTGCCGGTTGTGCGGAGGGGTCCGCAACAACGACATATCCCGGATTTTCAGGAGCGACATGTGCAGCGTCCGGGGGATCGGTGTCGCCGTGAGGGTGATACTGTCGATATTGTTCTTCAACTCCTTCAACCGCTCTTTGTCCTTCACCCCGAACCGTTGTTCCTCGTCGACAATCAGCAGACCCAGATCACGGAAATGTACGTTCTTCTGGAGAATGCTGTGCGTCCCCACAACCGCGTCGATTTCTCCCGCCGCAAGACCGTTCAGCACCGCTTTCTTTTCGCGGTTCTTCACAAACCGGGAGAGCATCGCCAGTTTCACGGGAAAACGCTCAAACCGCTCCTGCATGCGCTCGTAGTGTTGTTCTGCGAGGATCGTGGTGGGAGCGAGAAACGCGACCTGCTTTCCGCTGGCTACCGCTTTGAACGCTGCTCGCAGGGCGAGTTCCGTTTTTCCGTACCCAACGTCACCGCAGACGAGTCGGTCCATGGGTTCGGGCTTCTCCATGCCATCCTTGATTTCCTGCATGCACCGGAGCTGGTCCACCGTTTCCTCGTAGGGAAAGGCCGACTCAAAGTCGAGCTGCCACTCCGTGTCGGGAGGGAACGCGTATCCCCGCGCTTTTTTCCGCCGTGAGTAGAGCGTAATCAATCGTTCCGCCAGGTCCTCCACGTTCCGGCGTACCGTGTCCTTGCGCTTTTCCCAGCTCTTGCCGCCGATCTTGTCCAGACGTGGCGCGGTACCGCCGGAGCCGATATAACGCTGGATCAGGTTGACCTGTTCGATCGGCGTGAAAACCGTTTCCTCCTGGGCGTACTCCAGCTGGATATAATCGCGCTCGTTTCCGGCGGCCACCATGCGGCGTATCCCCTGAAACCGGCCGATCCCGTAGTTTACGTGGACAACAAAGTCGCCCTCGTCCAGGTCAACGAACGTCTCGATCGGCGCGGACTCCACCTTCTTGAGGCTCGCCGGCGCACGGCGACGCCGGCCGAAAATCTCGTTCTCCTGGATAACCACCAGGCGTTGTTCGGGCAGCGCAAACCCACCGGAGATATGTGCAAGGACAACGTCCGCCTGATAGTCGCGCAGCAGGAACTCGATCCGCTTCTGCTGGGCTTCAGTGTCGGTCACCACTACCACGCGGTTCCCGTTTCCGGTAAGGTTGGCCAGCTCCTCTTTCAGGTAGTCCACGTTCCCGAAGAATGACCGCGGGGGATCGCAGTTCAGGTGGAGAGCATTCCTCGCTTCCACGTCCGCCAGGGATTCGAGGTAGAGCGACCGTGATTCCGTCTGCTCCAGGAGACGATCGATATCGATGAAAACCCGCCCCGGTCGGGGGAGAGGTTTCCGGAAATGTTCCTCCGCAAAAACCGACTCGTATTCCCTGGAAACGCTTTCCGCCGTGGCGAGCGCGCGCTTGCGATCCACCCACACCAGGCGCGTGCTCTTGTGCATGTAGTTGATGGCGGTGTGCTCCGGCGGTTCTGCACCTCCGAGCGCGGCGGTCCAGTGAGGCGCGCACATTTCCTGTTCCGTAAGCTCCTGGAGCTTGTCCCCGGTACTTCTCAGCTCCGGCCACCGCGACGCTTCCCGGAGGAGCTCGGACCGTTCATCGGCAGTCCAGGGGCTCTCCCTCATCGGGTACAACCGGACCGAACGGAGCGTTTCGATCGATGTCTGCGCGTCCTCGTCAAAGAGACGGATCGCGGAGATCTCATCAAAGTCGAAAACGGTACGGATCGGATGGTCCCATCCCGGGAGGAATACGTCCAGCACCTCTCCACGCAGCGCAAACTCACCGGGCACGGTCACCTTGGGCACTCGCCAGTAACCCATCGCGGACAACTGCTCTCCCACGCGAACCGGGTCGATACTCTGTCCCGTCTCAAGCGTTACGACACGACCGAGCACCAGTTCCGGAGACGCGACGCCCAGTACCAGCGCACGCAGCGATGTCACAAATACCGTGCGAGCACCCCGGTGAAGCTCCACCAGGGCCCGCATCCTTTCGCCCCAGGCGGGAGAACGAAGCGAGGGCGCACCGTACGCTGTGGTTCCCCAGGAGGGAAACGTGATAGAATCAACACCGAAGAGTTCCAGATCGCTTCGCAGGGACGGAATCTCGTTCTCGTTGGGAACGACCACCAGCATAGGGCCCTGGAGACCACCAAAAAAGTGCGTTAGAAGGTAACCGATGAACGAAGATTTTGGACCGAGCAGCGATACGGGAAGATCCAGGGTTCGCATCCGCCGGGTGATCTCCCGCAGCGTCGGGTGTCCGCCGAGTCGAGACGTTAATTGCTCCTTCAGTAAGGTTTTGTCCATATCTGTCGACATTATGATAGAGGTCCTATGCTGCAGAAACGCCTGTATTTTGGTCTGACATGTACGCTACTATTACTGGCCTTCCCGTTCCGGATCGAGGGCCTGTCTGTGTCGATTCGTTTATACAACGAACAGGTCTACTTCCCGGACAGTACGGTGGAGCTCTTCGTAACCGTGGAAAACGAATCGCCGGAGAGCGCGCAATTCCGGATCGCCGACAACCGTGTATTCAACCTCGAGTTCGACGTGTCCGACAATACCAACCGTCGTCTGGAGAGCTCGCGGAAATTTATCACAGGCCGCTCGACTAATCAAGTTTACTATCGTACCGTTACCCTGGAACCGGGCGAACGGTTCAGCTTCACCGAGAATCTGACCGACTACGTGGAAATCGCCGATCCGGCGGTCTATAACGTGCAGGCGGTGTTTTATCCGGAACTTTACCGCGGTAATCACCGTCGAACGATCCGGTCCAACCCGATTACCCTCTCGATCCGTCCCGGAAGAACGCCGGAAACGCGTATCGAGACTCGTTTTACCGCCGTGGCGGAACGAGCCTTGCAACGGGAACAGAAAAGCCCCGACGAGGTCGTGGAGTATCTACTCGAAGCGCGCCGACAGGGGAACTGGGACCGCTTCTTTCTCTATCTCAACCTGGAGAAAGTGTTTCGTCAGGCCCCGGAGCGGGATCGCCGCTTCCGCCGTCTCGGCGAGGAGGAGCAACTTCAGGAATTGCGGGAATTCCGGACGCAACTGATCGAACAGCCACCCACAGGCGACGCCGAACTCGTGGTCGTTCCCGATCATTACCAAATTCTTCAGACGCGGTACTCCCCGATAGAGGGAGAGGTTACCGCGCTGTTGAGCTTCGACTACGACCGATACCGCGAACGCAAACGATATACCTTTGACCTGGAACGGCGGAACGGTTTCTGGGAGATCATCGGGTACCAGGTGGTTAACCTTCCCAACGAGGCGCTTCGCTGATGAAGGTAATGCTCGTAAGCGATTCCGCCCAGTTAAAACCGATTATCCAGGAGTCGTTTGCGCATCACAGCGCCGACGTAATTCACTACGACAATCCGATCAAGGCGATGGACAACCTCGAGGAGATCGAGCCGGATGTGGTCCTCTTTGGAGCCACCGACTTTCCACGCCATTGGAAACCTTTTGTCGCGTATCTGCGTAACACTTTTACCCGTCGGGAAACGGTGTTTGTCCTGCTTATCAGCGAAAGTTTCGATACAACCGAGGCGGAAAAAGCGGAGCACCTGCAGGTAAACGCGGTCATTACGGATGCCGGAAACGACAGCCAGACGATTCAGCGAATCCGTGGTATCGCTACCCGTTATTACCAGAAACTCGATATCCGAAGCGCTGCCCGTTACATTCCGTCCAGCTCCGACGAGATCAGGTTTCTGTTCACCAATCCGTACACGTTCCGAATCGTCCCGGGGGACGTGATCGATATCTCCAGCGGTGGTCTGCAGTTTAAACCGGAAAGGTCCACGGAGACGGAAAACCTGGACAGCTACGGAATCATTACGGCCGCGGCGTTGCGCGTGGGAGAATCGGTGCTGCCGGTCAAACTCAAGACAGTGCGTGTTACCGATTCGATCGCGTTTGAGTTTCTCGATCTCTCCCTGGACTCGGAGCAGACGATCGGCAACTACCTGAGCGAACTCATCGCCCGCGACCGGGAAGTTCCACGGAAACCTGCCGGAGTCTGATTGTCCGCCCGCGGCGGAACTTGTCCGCCGATAGAAAGCACTCATCCCGTAGAGGACTTTCACCTCCAAGCGGGTGTGCCCTGCCGGGCACACCATCAAAAAGGCGGTGCCGCAATGCAGCACCGCCCGTTATAAACTCCCCCGGTTGGACTCGAACCAACGACCTAGTGATTAACAGTCACCCGCTCTACCGGCTGAGCTACAGGGGAATGTTGAATGACGTGCAAACTATACCGATTCGGTACGGTTGTGTCAACCGGCTCCGTCGGAGGACAGGTATTCGCAAAGTGAAGGGACGTGGTCCCTTCACTTTGCGAATACGCCGCGGCACAACCTAGGAAAGAAGCAAAATCGAGACGTTTTCGGCGAGTTCTCAATGTGGGGTGTCGGAACGACATCCCACATTGAGAACTCCTGGTCGGAGGAAACGATTGTTACCGGCCCTTACCGGGCTCAACTTCAAAGGGAATCATCTCGATTCCGTGGCTTCCGGCGCGTACGTGTACTTCCAGAATATGAATCGTATCGCCCTCCTCCGTGACCAGCTGCTCGTAATCCCTCGTACGCACCACATCCCGAATTCTGAACTCGTAAAAGTGAGAGGGGTTCTCCACAGGCGAGGTTATCAGGAGAAACTTGGAATCGTCGTAAGGGTGTTTACGGACCGATCCGTGATAGGTTACGACCGCACCGGAATAAACGTCTTCTTCGGAATAACGAACAATGCTGTGAAGTTCTGAAGTTGTCAGATATGCACGCGTTACCATGGTCATATTGTACGGCACAATAGGAACGATGGAAAGAGTTGTTTTCTTTCAGAACGCTCTGACCGGGGTCTCGGAGTCTCCGTGCTCGACCCGGACCACCGTAGTCTGAATCCGGAGCCGCCGGCGGGAGAACACGTTCTGTATCGCCGTGGTCACGGCATTACGTACGGGAACAAAGTTTTGGCGCTCAAACCAGACACCGAGCATTATCATCCACCCGTTTGTTGTCTGCTCGCGTACGATCACGATCGGCTCCGGTTCTTCCATCACCATCCGGCAGGACGTTCCCGCTTCGCGTAACGCCTCGATCGACTGTTCCAACGACTGGTTGACCGGAACGGTCACGAGCAGTTCCAGCCGACGTATGGGAAAACGGGTTATATTGGTCATCGTCTGTTCGATCAGATGCTGGTTCGGGATACGTAGAAGCTGGTTGTCAAAGGAACGTATCTTTATCGAGAGCAGATCAATCGAGTAGACGATCCCCGTATACTCGCCGATACGCACCACGTCTCCGATCTCGACAAACCGCTCCGAGACGAGAAAGAGGCCGCTGATTATGTTGCTCAGGCTTGTCTGGCTCGCGATACCGATCGCGATACCAACAACACCGGCCGCGCCGAGAAGTCCCGCCACGCTTACCCCGGTCGCGTTAAGAATGCTGATGAAAAGCAGCAACGTCCCGATGTAGAGAATCGTTTTCCGAAGAAGCTCGCGACTCTGATCCCTCAATCCCCGGGCGACGCTTCGCATGAGCAGACGCGTGACGATGCGGAGCAGAAAAAACCCCAGCACAAAAAGAACCAATCCGAGGAAAAAGAGCTCCCAGTCCGCGATCGACCCGAGCGAGATATTCTGAAGCGTTTCACCGATCGATTTCATGCGGTAAGATCCCTGAGCCATATAAAGCTCTTGCGAATTATGTCGTTGGAAGCAGGTTCACGGCACCCCGCAAGTTTCCGGTATCCCGCGCGAATCAGCGATTGTCCGTCACCCCAGGTGATCTGGCTGTATTGTTCCAGGCCCTTGAAGCTCACCGTCACACTGTTGCTCGTGACCCCGGAACCGGTACCGTAGAGGTCCAGGTGGACCACTCTCAGCAACAATCGTTCAAACCAAAGCACCGATTCTGATCTGTTCCTGATGGTCAGCGGGACGGAAAACTCATCTCTGCGCGGGGAGCGACTGTTTTCGGGGGAAAAACGCCATCCGTAGGCGACTTCGCCGGTTTCGGGTGTACCGAACCAGGTTCGTTTAATCATGTGAGAAGGAAGGTCGGCCAGGGTGTCTGTGAAGAGATCTCGTCCGCGTTTACCGGCGACGGTTACTCTCACCCAGATCGGCAGGGAGACCTCGTAATGGACGGAAGCCCCCGGGACAAGCGCGACCGGCGTGTCCGGTTTAAGGACCACCGGAAGGTCAGGTGTTGCCGGGAGCAGTCGCGGCGGGGCGAGTCCGGTCCCGGGTACCGTACGCCATCCTTCCACAAGCCCGCTGTCGCCGACGATACGACCAAAATAACCGACGCGCCAGTCCGCCTCATTCCTGGCGAAGCGGAGTTCCACTTCACCTACCGAGACGGAGCGATCCTTGCCGGGCTCCAGTTCAACGTCCCCCCAGATACTCAACGCGGGACCTCCCTGTACGCACGCCTCCTAGGCGCGTCAAAAAACCGACCCGGAAGGGTCGGTCTGATGGGCGGTACTGGATTTGAACCAGTGACCCCATGCATGTCAAGCATGTACTCTAACCAACTGAGCTAACCGCCCGAGAGCGCCGGAACCAGCGCCGTTTTCTGCTGCGCGTCTGAGCTTCCGTACGCGCGAATATTACCCGGGTACCCTTCCCGTGTCAACGGAGCCACTATATGGAAGCGATGATTCGTTCCAGTACTTTCGTCCGGTCCAGGGGTTTTACGATATAGTTTCGCGCACCCAGCATCAGCGATTTCTTGACCAGGTCCTGCTTTCCCAGGGCGCTGATCATCACCACCCGGGCGTCTTTGTCAAACGCGATTATCTTTTCCAGGGCAGACACACCGTCCATCTTCGGCATGGTAATATCCATCGTCACCAGGTCGATATTCGGGTGCAGTTCCTTGTACTTTTCGACGCCTTCTTCGCCGTCCGCTGCGGAGGCAACCACGTCAAAGCCCTCGGACGTGAGTATTTGTCCGATCTGCTTCGTGACAAACATCGAATCGTCTACAACGAGAACCCGTATCGGCGTACCGTCCGGTTTCTTCCCGGCGGCGGGCTTCTGATTAATGCTTGGGAAGTCCTGTTTGGTCTTCATAGGGATTACGCTCTCTCCCGCACCGCCACGTTGATCTCGATTTTCCCCATGGGAAGCTCCATGGGAACTATCAGCGCCTCAAAATTGGCGTCCGACACGGACATGTTGTCACCGGTAAAAATAGCAGGCGGAGTGAGGTCAAACTTGAAACCAAGGTTATGAAGCTTCGTCACCGCTTGACCTGTGATCATGTTGGCAAGCTCGGTAAGCGTCGCTCGGGCCATCTCGTTGAGCTCCGATACCGGTTCCATATCCATACTGGAGAGCATCGCCGAGGCGACCTTGACTCCGGTTTCCTTGGTCATGTCAAAAAGCACGCGTCCCTCTACGTCTCCGGCGAGTCCTATTATCGCCGCTACGCCGAGCATGGGCATCGCGGCATTCTTCAGGTAGAGATCTCCCCGTTGAACCTCCTCTTTCAGCACTTCCGTGAGGATATTGTACGCCGATTCCACAAAAGGGTTGATGTATTCCACTCGCATTGTGTTCTCTCCTACTTTCGTCGATACAGGGATAATGGGGCTTCCAGGAGCTCCCAGGCGTCAGGATTTGGAACCTTCTCATTCTCTCCGAGCATGAGGAGGCCCGACGGCTTGAGCACCTCTTCGAACACGGAAAAACACTTGTTCTGGTCGGCGGTCGACAGGAACGATACCAGGTCCCGGCATACAATCATATCCATCTTGGGCAACGCCGTGCCGTTAACCACGTCGCTGAACTCGAAGAGGATCAGATCCTTAAGAACAGACTGAAAGGTGTACCCGTTCTTGTTCTCCGTGAGAAACTCGTTCCAGGACTCGGGAACGTCGTTCTTCCCGAACACCAGATTGGGCGCCGTGGATATCTTCATCAGGTCCGTATCACCCGCCCAGATCTTGATCTGTTTGTCCGCGTAACGGCGTTTTAACGTCACCGCCAGACTGTAAGATTCGTGGCCACCACTGCAGCCGGGGTTCCAGAGGTGAAACATGCTGTGATCGATATCCGGAAGGTGCCCCTTGAGCGCGTCCGTGAGATCGTTCTGCCAGAACCGTCCGGTA
Organism: Spirochaeta sp.; assembly: GCA_007130865.1. GTDB lineage: Bacteria > Spirochaetota > Spirochaetia > DSM-27196 > Alkalispirochaetaceae > Alkalispirochaeta. The sequence goes on from SLRR01000001.1 coordinate 26,452, forward strand.
TACCTCGAGTAGAACGTCGTGAGAAACTCCTCCGTCTCCTCCCGGTTGGTGAGCTGGATACTCTTATCGGCAGAGCGGCGTTCTTCCTCCCATCGGGTGATCCGGTCAAGAAACCAAGCTTCGTTTACCGGCGACACGTGAAACGAGGAAAATGTGGCTAATCCCTCGCGCAGAAACTCCTGGTTTATCCGGGACTCGGAACGCGAGGTGCCTGCTGCTTCTGCTCGGGCAACAGGTTTCTCAACAGGCGGTTCACTCTCTCTCCGTGCGGAAGCTCGAGGCACGAGCTTTTCTTCCGTACGCGAATCCGGGTCTTCTTCCTTCCGGAAGATCCGGTCTACGTCCAGAATTATGTAGAGACGTCCATCGTGTTCGGCTACGCCGCTGATGAACTTGATATTGATATCGCCGAAAATCGGGTGCGGTGGTTGGATATGCCGCGAATTAAATCCCACCACCTTGTCGATGGAATCGACTATCACACCGAGATGATTGTTTTCCAGCCGAAGAATCAATCCGTTCTCCGCCTCTCCCTCGCTCTTCGGCTCCGCGGGAAGATTGAACATCAGTCTGAGGTCGATGATCGAGATAATATCGCCGCGAAGGTTGTAGACACCGCGCACATACGGTGCGGTGTTGGGGACATATGTGAACTGCGCAAATTTCGCGATCTCCTTTATGCGCATGATATCGATGCCGTAATCCTTCCCTCCCAGCGAGAAGGTGACCATCTTGAAGTCGATTACTTCCTGAGCGGTGACGTTCTCGTCCTGGGTGCCGTCTTTCTCTCGTTGCGCTTGTTTGGTCGCTGCCATCTTTTTCTCCGATCAGGATCCTATTCTGAGTTCCCGCCGCGCCCGTTCCTCTTTCTCCCGTTTCAATCCCAGATCAAGCAACTGGCTTACATCGATGATCAAGGAGACCTTTCCGTCTCCCGTTATATTGGCGCCGGCTATCCCCGGAGAGTTGGTGAAGTGATCCCGTAGCGGCTTGATAACCACGTCTTCCTCGCCGATCAGCGAGTCTACTATCAGTCCCATCTTCCGCTCGTTTGTACCCACAATCACGACGTAATGGTACTCCGGATTCTCCTGCGTGGGGATGCGGAAGAGACGGCTCAATCGGATGAGCGATACCACGTCATCGCGTACGTTGAACACCTCATAGTTGTCGATCAACTTTATCTCCGATGGTTTTATCCGGTGACTGTCGATAACCGAAGTGATCGGGATCGCATACATCTCCTTGCCAACCTGTACGAGCAAGCCCTGTATTATAGCAAGCGTGAGCGGTATCTTGATCGTAAAACGGGTACCTGCCCCCTTTACAGACCAGACCGTCACCGTCCCGTTGAGCTTCTCTATCTGCCGTTTCACCACGTCCAGTCCAACACCACGGCCGGACACGTTTGTCACGGATCGTGCGGTAGAAAACCCGGGCTCAAATATCAGGTTGAACGCTTCCAGGTCGGAAAGCTGTTTGTTCGGATGGATTATCCCCCGATCGATCGCTTTCTTACGAACCGACTCCACGTCGATTCCCCGACCGTCGTCCATGATTTCAATGAGGATCATGTTACCCTCATTGCTGGCTCTGAGCGTCACGGTACCTTGTTCCGGCTTGCCGGAACTCACCCGGTCGGTAGGTTCCTCTATCCCGTGGTCGATACTGTTGCGTACGCAGTGAATCAGGGGGTCCAGGAGATCCTCAATCACGGACTTGTCAAGTTCCGTGTCCTCTCCTTCTATTTTCAGGTCAATCTGCTTCTTGAGCGAACGCGAAAGATCGCGGACAAGACGAGGAAAGCGTGAAAAGATCTGCGAGATCGGAACCATGCGGATCCGCATCACCCCTTCCTGCAGCTCGCCGGCGATACGCCCAAGGTTTTGCGCGTTGTTTCTGAAGCGTGCTACGGCACTCTTGTACCCGCTCTCAAACTCATCAAACAGTCCTGGCAGGGTGGAGAAGCGTTCCGCAATCTCGTTCTTCACTTCCTTCACGGCCCGCCCCTGTTGAATTTGCTCCAGATACTCCGGAAGCGAATCGAACAGTTCCTTGAGAAGCTCGTGATACTGAGATTCCACGGACTGAAACAGGTTGAGGTTATCCCCGAAGTCGGTGCTGATCTGGTTGAACGCGGCTTTATTTATCACCGTTTCGCTCACCAGATTCAGCAGGTTATCGATCCGGCGACTGTCTACACGGAGAATCGATCCGGCAGTCTGCGTCTTTTTCTTTACCGCTGCCAGCGCTTCCTCCTGCCGTTGGTCCGCCGCTTCGACCTCTTCCTCTTCCTCCACGTCGGACCTTTCAAACCCGGAGGGCTCCTCCTGAGGTCGCACAGCTGCTCCGGGGACAGTATCCGTCGTCGCTTTCGTAAGCGACTTCTTTTCCGGTTGAGACGTGTCTCCCTGTTCCGGAGACCGTTCCTCGATCGCTACAACCTGGAGTGAGTATACGACATCGGAGATCTCCATTTTTGTCCGGTGATCCTCCGGTTCCTCGGCGGAGGCCACGTAATACGAAACGGTCGGGTGAAACACGTCTTCGTAAAGAGCGTCAAAGTCAGGCTCCGTTTTGAGGACGGTAGCAAAACTCTTGATCGCGGAAAAAAGATGGATTCCCCCAACGGTGTTCATCGGGTTGTCTTCCCGGAAGTTCACATCTATCCGGTATATCTTCTCCGACTCGTTTACGGCCTCGCGTAACTCCAGAAGCTCGTACTCCGAGATCTCCCCGGAAGCCGGTTTGTCCGGCGAGTCCCCGCTGCGAGCCTGTGCGGACGACTGTGAAGAAGCCTTCACTGAACCGATCTCCTGCCCGCTGACTATGCTCCGTAAACGATCGGCCAGAGACGAGACGTCCTCCTGGAAGACCCGGCCTTCCTGCCGCTCGCGTAGCATCTCCTTGATCACGTCCGTGGCGGAGAGAAGAGTATCCACGGTGTCCTCGTTGACCTTAAACTTACCCTCTCGGATTACATCAAGCGAATCTTCGACGAGATGGGTAAACTCCGCCAGTTCCGTCATCTGTACCGTTCCGGCGCCACCTTTCAGTGTGTGGGCGGCACGGAATAACTCGTCTATGGCGTCGGCATTGGAGGGATCGTTCTCCAGGACAAGGATGTTACTTTCCAGTAGTTCCACCTGGGAGTCCGCTTCGACAAAAAAGTCTTTCAGCAATTCTTCGTTAGCCGGGTCAAGATAGTCGCTCATAGCGCCTCAATTTTCGTGCTTTTGGAAAATTCAGTCAAGCGAAAACAGGAGTTATCGAGTAGGAGGCCGGCGAAAGCCCGCCTCCTACTCGAGAATACCTGAAGCGAAAAAAAGCCCCCCGGCGTTACCGCCGAAGGGCTGTTTATTCGGTTAGGCCGTCATCAACCGTCGACGGCGTCGGGATCGTGCATCTTCCGCTGTTCCAGATAGCGCAGTACCTGAATGTTTCCGAGGCGGCGTAGCTCCGCGTCCCGCCGCGCCTGCTCACGATCCTGCAGGATTCCCCAGACATTTTCGTCGTCGATATCGCGCTCGAGCTGGAGCACTGCACGGTCAAAGGTCAAGCTGATATCCTTGATGTAGGTAATGAAGTCACCGCCCTGCTGAGATGCGTCACGGTAAATCCTGATCCCTACGAGCTTCCGCATGGGCGAAAGATTGGGATAGAGCGGCATCGTCCGTACCTCACGGTTCCGAACTTCCGTGATGTAGTTGGGATTCCGCCATTCCAACGTTCTCCAGCCGTCAAACTGCAGGTTCCCCATGAAAATCTCCTGCGTGTTGTTGTTCTCATCCATGAGAACGATGCTGACGCCGTGGGGAAAGTTGAGGCCATGCACGTTCATCGATACGGAACGGAGCACACCAACATTCTTGACCACACCGTAGTTGTCAAACTTGGCTCCCCGGCCCTGTTCCTCCTGCGGAGTTACCAGCTGACCGTCGGCGTCGACTTCCTGCGTGTCGGAGAACGCGGGGATCTCGAAGGGGGGTCGGATCAGCGCCCAGGAGTTGAACGGTTCAGTCGGAAACCGGACGCGAACGCCCATAACCGTATCACCACCAAACCGGTCGGCGCCTTCGCGCACCGGGGCGGAGCGTACCATACTGTCGGAGATCGTGTTGACATTCCGTGAGGAGGAAGCGAGCTCCACATCCCAGGAGTCGATCGCGAGAGAGATCCTCATCTCCAACTTTTCTTCTTCCGTGAAGCTGCTGCCGGCAGCAATACTATAGTCCAACAGCGTCCGCTCATTATGCTGCGGATTGTCGGCCGGATAGTCCGCCGTCAGGGTGGAAAAATCGATGAGAACCGCTTCATCAGCGAAAGCGGTACCCAGCAACAGCAGAAAAACCAATACGAATAGGACGGAACGTCTCATCCAAGTCTCCTTTACTTCAAACTCCGTATAATTACGTGACCGTGTCCAAATTATAACGCGCTACGGCCCTTTGTCAATGTTGGGATACCAAAGCGCGGTACATTCGGTACCTGACCACCCACTGTGAATACGATTTCCTGTACAAATGGAAAGTTGTGCAGTACATTGCGTCTGATCGTCTCCTCTATCTCCTCCAGGGAAAAATCCAGCTCCTCTACGAGCACCGCCATTTCCGGTGAGAAATCAAGATATAACCGATTCCGTTCGTCCAGAAGGACGCTGCGGATCCTGATCTCTCGCGGCAGAAAGGGGATCGATCCCATCCGGGCCGGACCGAGGCGTAGTTCCTGGAGGTATAGCGAGATCGCGTCGCGCGGATTCTCGCGGTACGGAACAAATCGAAACTCCGCGTGTGTCGCTGTGCGCGTGCTGTCGGGGTACCATAACACACGCCGTTCCCGTTCCGGCGGTCCGACCAGGGGCAGCACGACAGTTGACAGCAGAAGCAATACAAATAAGACCGTGGCAGACAGCCCCAGTATCCGCCGGTCGTGCAACCATTTCCTAATCACGCCCCACCTCTTCAAAGTTGTCCACAAAGTTTATAACGCCAGTATAAATCCCCCGGGTAATCTCCCGCAAGTAACTTTCCTTCTCCAGCAGGAGAAACTCGTCACGGTTTGTCACAAATCCGATTTCCACAAGTACGGAAGGCATCCGGGCGTTACGCACTACGTACCAGCTCTCCTCCCGGATTCCCCTGTTGGGCGATCGATCTCCCACAACCGACTCCAGCCCGGCAAGCACATTCCTCGCAAGGAGCACGCTCTCCAGCGTTATCTCCTCCTCCCTCATCGTGTTCAGTATCGAGAGGACATCCGGGTCGGATACACCGGTCCGCTCGGCGCTAACCAGGTCGCGTCGCCGGAACTCCGGGGGAAGCACCCACACCTCAAAGCCGCGAGCCCGGGTGTTGAGCGATGCGTTGGCGTGGATCGAGACGAACAACACCGACTCGTTCGGTTCCATCGGTATATCGTTTGCAAGATCCGTCCGCTCTTCCAGGGTGAGATAAGAGTCGTCCTCCCGGGAGAGTACGACCTCCTTTTCCGGAAATCGTTGCCGGAGCAGATCGTACAGCTTCAGGCTCACGTCAAGGACGAGATCTTTCTCTCGCAGCTCCCGTAGTTCATCGTCAAATTCGTGTCGTCCGATCGCTCCGGGATCACGCCCTCCGTGGCCGGGATCTATGAAGATTGCCCCTACCCGCCGGAGTGTCTCCGGAGGCGGAAACAGTCGCATCGCCAGCGTCGCGAAGCGCGGGCCGAAAACGATGCTGCCCTCGGCGCGGCGAGGAGGTTCTATCCGATGGAGCATCGCAAGGTTTTCCACGGCTAGTTCTCTTCCGAGGCTGAAGGAGAGAATCCTGCTTCCCCGGACGATCGCACCGTGCCCTCGGTACGGATCCCATTCAAGAGTCGTTCCCGTCCGCGAGAGTATCTCCTCCAGGAACAGTTCCTCCGCCGATACGGCACCACCGAGGATCACCAGAAGCAGGACCACCGTGATCGTCCTTCGCATGATCATTCCTGAGCCTCCGACGGAACCCGTCCCGACGCGAGAACGTCCAGGACGTATTCCGAACCCTGTCGCCCCGCCGCGGCGAAGGCGTTCCAGAACAACCGTCCCAGCGCGTCGGTGTAACGGCCGTTCCGTACCAACTCGATTCGTCCACGTTCAAGCAGGCTCGCCAGTACGTGCTCTGCCGGGAGTACCGGGTAACACGGCTGCCAGGAAACTTCCGGATCCAGTACAGGTATCGGTCGTTCTTCCCGCATCCTCGCGAGAACCGCATCCGCGTTGCCCGATATCCACGGCAGGTGTTCCAAAGAACCGGGACCGTCCCCGCCGAGCGGACGGTATCGTCTAAACACACCCGCGCCGTCGCGAGAGAAAAGAAACGTTTCGGTTTCCCTGTTACCCGGTTCCAGGCGGACAACGATCTGGTCCAGCGCGCGCAGCGCGTGATCCTCCGCCGCTTCGGGATTTATATCCCGGGCGATCGCGTTGGCGATTTTTTCGACGTTGTTGGAAGGGGGACGAACCGTATCACCCGGGCGATACCGGATGAACAGTTCTTCTACCCCGGGAGGGGTTTTTTCAGGGACCTCCACGGCGCGAATCACCCCGGGACAGGAAATCAGCGCTCTCTCCGCCACGTAATTCTCGTACTTCGGAGTAAACAGCGCATCGCCGGGGTTCTCTCCCAGGGCGACGCGTATTCCAATCTCAGTGAGGGGAATACCGGTTGCAAGCGGATACGTCCAGCCGGACATGTATCCACCGGAGAGTCGCGCCGCCACCTCGCCCACTACCGCCCTTGCAGTTTTACCGGAGAGATCCAGAAAAAGGTCACCCTTGGCGGCGCCCCGGTTTATTCCGAGCGCACGAACAGCCGCGGCAAAGGTCTTTTCCAGAAGGTTCCTGTCTTCCCGGGACAGAATGGCGGGAATCGTGTGTCCCATTTCCACAAAATGCGGCGGGAAAAAGATATGTCTCAGGGCCACACCGGTTATCCTCACCTTGCCGTCTACAACGATCGCGTCCAGACTGAACTCCTGACCGGGAATAAACTCTTCCACGATCGCGGTACCGCTCCGGGAAAACGGCAACGCCTGCTCTACCGCCTCTTTCAGCAGAGTCGGATCGTTGACGCGGCGGACACCACGGGCTCCCATGCTGTCCGCCGGCTTCACCACCAGGGGAAACGCAAGGTCCCGGCAGCTCCGGTCCAGTTCGCCGGTATCGCGAATCGCCGTAAAGCGCGGCACAGGGAGTCCCGCGGCGGCCAGGACCGCGCGCATCCTGGCCTTGTCCGTCGCGTCAAGACTCGACTCGTAGGGAATGCCCGGCAGTCCCAGCGCCTCCGTTACCGCGGCGACGGAGGTGGAGAAGTCGGTGCCCGCCGTGAACACCCCTTTTAGAGCGGGTATTCCGCGCGCGGTTTCGATCAGTCCCTCTCGGTCGCGCAGATCAACGTGATGAAACTGGTCCGCCCGGGATGCACCGGGACACTCGGGGTTTCCGTCGGCCACGTGCACGCGGCAACCCAGGGAACGGGCCGCCTGGATAGCGGGAAGTTGCATCACCCCGCCGCCGAGAATAAATACCGCCGAGGTCTGTGCTTGACGATCGCTCATAGACGCTCCGCGTACACCTCGAACGTATCCCCGAGCCGGAGGATCCGGGATACCACGTTCAGCAACGGTCGAAGCAGAAGAACGTTGCCTCGGGGAAACCGTTCCGGATGATGCCCGGTGATACGAAAACTTCTCACCCGGAATCCCTTGTCCTCCAGCACTTTTTCCGCGGAACCACGGTCCCAGACGGTAAAATGGTCAAGCGGGCTGTTCCACAGAAAGTTTTTCGGATCGGTTCGGGCGGAAACCCCGCGACCGTGAGGCGTGGAAAAGGCCAGAATACCACCGGGCTTCAGGAGCGATCTGCACGTATGCAGCAGCTTATCGAGATCAACAACGTGTTCAATCACGTACCACATAGTAATGATATCGAACGACTCGCGAAACTCTTGGAGCGATAATCTGTTGAGATCTCCCTGAATCGCGTCAAAGCCGAGGTCTTCCCGCACGTACCGAACCGCTTCTTCGTTGATCTCCAGGCCGCGCACGCGGCATCCCCGGCCTGCAGCGGCGTGCAGGAACGGACCGTAAGCACAACCGATATCCAGGAGTACCGGATCGGTATTCTCCTCTTGCCGCTTTCCTCCGGGACGTTTCTCTTTGAGCGAGAGAATCCGGTCGATCCTCGTCTCACCGGTACGCGCTATCGCGTAAAAATCCTGCAGGTAGGTACGGCCATACTGTTTCAGGTAATCCTCGTTGAAATAACCGTGGTCGTACGTGATCGGAAGAGGACGGAAATTCTGCAGGTATACAAGTCCGTCCTTTTCGTTCCGGAAGTACGTTCGGTCGGGAAACCGAGCTACCACGGGTTGGTACCGAACTCCCCCGGAGGGGGCGTTCAGCCTGCGTGGGATCTCGAGGTTCCGAACCAGTTCCGCGATTGATCGGGACTGGTCCGGTCGTATCGCGCGACACCGGTCACGAATATTCAAGAAGTTACCGATTGTTTCCCGCAGCACCTCCGCGCGGGATACCGTGACAAATCCCTCCTGTAACGCGAGTGCGTCGTGGTAAGCCGAGGGGTTCACAAGTATCACCGGCACGCGCGCCCACAACGCCTCCCAGGCAAGCATCCCGTAGTGCGTGATCACAAGGTCGTACCGGGCCAGCCGTTCCGACAGTGCCGGCGATCGTTCTATGTATTGAACTTTATCTCCCGCGCCGCGCCGGACCTCCTCCGCCGCGTCGCGTTCAGAAACACCGGAGATCACCGCGTCGACGGTGCAGCCCGTACCGGCCAGGGTATCGGCGATGCTCCGTGTTTTCCCGGTGTTCCCCTCGCCGCCGAACGCTACCAGTATCGTGCCGCACCGTTCCGGCCAGTCCTCGCGAACGGTGCGTGGAAACGGAAGGTACCGATGATCCGCGATGTTCGCGGCAGGTTCATCCGGTGGTGGCGTCAGGGTATCCACCAGGTATGAGGCGTACCGTCTAAGGTCCCCGCCGGCGTCGATAGCGACAATAATTCCCCGGGACGGCAGTCGTTCAAGCTCGCTCCGGGACATCTCCCGGCGGTCCACGATGATCCGATCGTATTCGCCGCGAGGCGTATCCACCCAGGAGACGGGCAGGTTTTTCAGTTCCGGGGTGAGGTTGAACACCTCCGATCGATCGTAGAACTCTCGAGAGGTTTCTTCCGGAAGGAGCCAGTCCGGCGATTTGCTCGTTTCGCGACACAACGCGGCGCAACGACGGAGATGTCCCGTCCCGTGACCCCGACGATGCTCCGCGACTACAAGCCACCGTTCAGGCACTGTTTCGCAGTTTGTAGCGGCCATAGGCGATCAGCTCCGGAAGTTCAATCGGTTTACCGGTATAAAGCTGTTTGAACAGCTCCTGGAGGAAATCGTAATCCTCTTCCGTGTCCAGCGTCACACGAAGTGAGGGAAAGTACAAGGATTCCTCGGCGTGACGGGTAACGACGCGATATCGGTGAGGGTTTCGATACAAACCGGGACTCACGTGTTCTATCTCGTACCGGTCGGTCGTGCGGGAAAGCAGGTCCTGAAGCGCGGAGGTTCGCAACACCTCGACTCCGGTACCCAGCGGTGTTCCGGTAATCCCCGCGTAGTCCGCTCCGGAGTCCCGCATAAGCCGCAGGGATCGCTCCGAGAGGTCCCGGGAAGTCAGAGGGTTGTCCCCGGTGACACGAACGATCGTGTCCACCGCGGCGTGCTGCGCGGCATCACAAAACCGGCGGAGCACGTTCTCCGGGTCTCCCGCGTAAAGAGAATAACCGCACTCGCCGGCGAGACGTTCCAGGCGTGGGGCGCTTCCTTCGTCGGTAACAAGCCAGTGCTGATCCGTATCGACCGCGCGCATCGCTTCCATTACGTGAACGATCACCGGCTTTCCCGCAAGGGGTAGCAGCGCCTTTCCGGGCAGTCGTGAGGAGGTCAGCCGAACCTGAAGAAAAACCGCGCTTTCACCCATTATCCACGTTCCACTCGCGTACGACCGTGCGCGCGTCCCGCTGAAACCTTTCGCGCCAGGAATCGACCCACTGCGAAGCTTCCCGATAGAGTTTGAGCGCCTCGGGAATGCTCCGCCTCGAACGAAGAGCAAAGGGAATCGCCTGAAGGCGCGGGACCGATGCGGTCCGGTCGCGCACGCGAACGGCCAGGTTCTTGGCATAAAAACGGTCGTATCCGTACATCGCGGTCTGGTCTTCCGGTTCCGGCAGGCTGCGATAGCCCATACGGAACGTGGGTTCCGCTTTAATCGACTCTCCCCACATGGCGACGCGGAACCCGAAATCCATTTTCTGCCAGAACGGCCGCAGGATCTCCTCGTCGAACATTCCGGTCCGCATAAAACGCCGGCGGTCGTAGAGTCCGACGTAATCGTACGGAAAGAGCGTATCCACCGTCCTGCCCCGGATAGGCAGGGTCAGCACTCGCAGCTGTCGTCTTTGCAGAGCGGGAACCTGTACCACCGGAAGCGCTTCACCCCGTTCGTTTCGCAGAGACGGAGCCACGCAGACCGAGCCGGTCCGCGCCAGGGTATCCAGTGCACGGGCAAGAACGGGAGGAGGAGCCATCGTGGACCACATGACGAGTACCGAATCACAGCCGACCAGCCGCATCGCCAGGTTGATCCGCGTTCCCGTACTGACCGGATCGTCAAGCAGGAGAAAACGCACCGCCGGAAACTCACGGTTCAACGCTTCTACGGAAAAGGAGTTTGCCCGGGACTCCACGGATACAATATCGGAGAATCCCGCCTGGACTATCTCGGCAATATAGTCCCGCCGGACCAGGCGCGAACTGCGGTTAAGCAGTATCAGACCGGGTTTCCCGGAATCATCGGCGTTGCGTCGATAACCGACAACGGTATAGGGGAAATCCTGCTCAGGCGTTGATGGTGTAGTACTCATCACAACTCCTGCAGAGAGCCGGGTACTCTTCCCGGACGTGCGCGTCGAAATCATCCTCGCCCTTTTTCCAGATCGCCTCGAGCGAATCCTCCGGGAGGATGCCCCGGACAGTCTGTGACTGCAGGTCCTGAAAACAGCGCGGCACGGTTCCGTCCACCAGCACTACCAGGTCCCGTTCGAGATGGCGGCAGGGAACACGCTTCAGCGGCGTCAGGTCGGCTACACGCCGGTCCGGCAGACGACCGGCAAAACTGTTGTACTTCTGTATCAACGGTTGTACGCCGTCTACCGATTGCCAGTGTTTGTAAAACTCCTGCAACTCCCACTCGTTATCGTTCATGCGTACCGCCTGGACATACACCCGGCCCGGATGAGCGCGGCGCATTCTCTCTACGAATGCCAACGCTTCCTCCATTCCCGTACCACGCAACTTCCGGTACGTTTCTTCCCGGACTGCGTCGAGCTCCACGATTACCGCACCGGGACTGCGCCACCGTTCCAGGGTTTCGAGGTTCTCCCTGGTCCATCCCACGCCGCTGGTCTCCAGGTAAACCGGATGCTCCGGGTAGCGCCGGAACACTTCCACCGCAGCGGGAAAAGCACGGTACAAACCGGGTTCGCCCCGATATCCCACCGCCAGGATCGCCTCGGGTGTCTCGGTGTGTACCTCTCGGACTATCGATTCCAGCAGCTCCGGCGCTATCTCCGTACCGCCGCTTTCGAATGGAGAGTAAACCGGGACCTGACTGAGTCGATCCGTCACCTGCAGCTGTACATACCGGGGAACGGTGCGGCGCAGCAGCGGTTCCTCCAGGAGCGTGCGCAGCAGCGGGTCTCGGTCGTCGGGATACCTTTCCGTGAACGGATCGGGATCGGCGGTAGCTTCAGACTTCCCGCCGACGTCGGTGGTCACCAGGCCCCTCTCGGCAAGACGGCGGCAGAGCAGGTAGTTCGCGCGACTGTCCACGGTAAGCTCCGCCCGCAGCAGCGAGTAGTCCTCCGCGGCGGCCTCGGTCTCCACGTCAAAGGCGTTGATATCGACACTGAGCGCGTCGAAAACGACCGTTCTCGTCCAGGGAAGATCACGACTATCCGCAAGCGTGGCGAGTACGGGCAACGTCTCCCGCCGGAGAATCTGTACCGCATAACCCCCGGGGAATCCGTCGCCGAACGTGTAGTCACACCAGGATCGGCGGTGGAGCTGTCGGAGAAAACGTGCCAGAGGAAGCGATACAAACGGGGCATCGCCGTCGAGCCAGATTACGTGTTCCCTGTCCGGCGGAATTTCTTCGTGAACACGACGGAACGCGGCGGCGCCGTTATCGTCCTCGAGGATCAGTACGTTCTGCCCTGGAACGACCCGGGGAGGATCGAAATCACGGGGAATCACCAGGGTAACCGCCGGTTCTTCCGGCCGGTGGATATCCGCAAGGAGCGCTTCCACGCGGGAACGGAGGTGATCCAGCGGTGTTGTTCCGTCGTGAAACGCCAGTTCCAGGTAGGGCGTGGCCCGCGAAAACGCAAGAATTAGATGATCCATTCCCTGTAATGTATCGACAGGGGTTGAGCGTGTCATGAGGGTCCGCTAAGCTCCCCGGGATGGATGCTCCCTGGACAGATCGCGTACTACAGGTATCGGAACTCACCGCGGCGATAAAAAGTATTCTCCAGGAGGGTTTTCCCGACCTTTCCGTGGAGGGAGAGATCTCCAACTTCCGTCCCGCCTCCTCGGGACACTGCTATTTTGCGCTGAAGGACGCCGGTGCGGTTATCCAGTGCGTACTCTTTCGCGGCGCCGCGGCAAAACTTTCATTCCAACCGCAGGACGGAAACCTCGTGCAGATCAGAGCTTCCCTCGACGTCTATCCCCCGCGGGGTACTTACCAGCTCATCGTGCGGGATATGCAACCCGCCGGAGAAGGACGTATCCTGGCGATGCTGGAGGCACGCAAGAAACAACTGCAGGCGGAGGGCGTGTTTGACCGGGAGCTTCCCCTGCCCTGGTTCCCACGCTCACTTGCCGTGGTTACCTCCCCTACGGGAGCGGCTGTCCGGGACGTTTTAGAGGTGTTGCGCCGTCGCGGCGCCGGCGTGGACGTGCGAATTCTACCGGTACCGGTCCAGGGTCAGGACGCCGGTGAAAGGATCGCCACGATGATCCGGTATGCCGACCGTCACAAGCTGGGCGACGTGATTCTGGTTACCCGCGGAGGCGGATCGCTGGAAGACCTGCTTCCCTTCAGTGAGGTCGCGGTGGTCCGCGCGATCTCCTCCACGACGACGCCGGTTATATCGGCGGTGGGTCACGAAACGGACCTGGCACTCTCCGACTTTGCCGCGGATTACCGCGCCCCTACCCCCTCCGCCGCAGCAGAGGTGGTTTGCGCGGGAGAACAGGAAGTACGGGAACGGGTGCACCGGGCGGGATCCGCTTTGGTACGGGACTACCTGGCCCGACTGGAACGCGTGCAACTGCGCCTCAAACAGGTTACTACGGCGGAGATACGGTACCGCTACCGCAACTTCGTCCAACCCTGGTACCAGCGGGTGGACGACGCTATTGAAGAAACGCGCCGTGCTTTTACGGAACGAATCTCTACGGTAAAGCTGCGCCTCGAACGGGCTATGGACCGGATCGAGGGTGCATCACCGTACCGGGCACTGGACCGGGGGTACGCGATCGTACGCGACCGCGAGACCGGCTTGATCGTGACACGAGCGGAAAAAACGTTACCGGGTCAGGCGTTGGAGACGCAATTCGCCGACGGTGCGATCCTGGTCCACCGGGACGGAACGGAGCAGAAATGAAAGACTTTGAAAAACGGCTGGAACGGCTGGAATCGCTTGCGGAGAAACTCCGGGACGGGACAGTTCCGATCGACGAAGCGGCGGGGCTCTTTGAAGAAGGGGTCAAGCTCTCGCAATCGCTGGAAGGCGAGCTCCGACGACTGGAGCGTCGGATCGAGATCCTCGTGAACGATCCGGAATCCTCCGGCGGCGAAGAACCTCCGGTGCTGGAACTCTTTCCGGAATTGAACAGGGGTAGCGATACGGAGTAATTCAGCGTCGCAACGCGCGAGGTAGCGCGTCGAGGTCGATCCTGTCGCCGGGACGGATCCCGAGCTCTCGGAATCTTCCCTGGTTTACCTCGAGGGCGTACCGGGCGGGATAGCGCGAACGTACCGGAGTCAGCGAATGTGGCTCCATATCGTGTATTTCCAGGATGCGCCCCCGGGCATCAATATAGGCGATTGAGAGCGACAATGGTGTATCCTTCATCCAGAACGTGCGCAACGCCGACTCTTCAAAAACAAACAGCATCCCCGCGTCGGGTTCGAGTTCCCGGCGGAACATCAGTCCCCGCTGTCGCTCCTCGTCGGTAACCGCCAATTCCACCCGGAACGGGTGTTCCCCCACGCGAAGAATCACCGTTTCCTGATCGTCCGCGCAGGCGGAGACCGTAAACAGAACAACGAGCAGCACGGAAATTGACCAGGTTGATCGAGTTGAGCGACGAAATACTCCGTTAAAACTCCTCAAGAAACTGCTCCCTCGTCATGTCCTCGATCGCCTCAAGGGCGCGTCGCTCCCGACGCCGTACTTCAAACGTCTCCAGGTCAAGGTAACGGACCGTCAACGGTCGTTCAAGCTCGATCCGGGTCAAACGGTCCTGCCACACCGCGCGTTGCGGGTTCAGGTCCAGCGGTGGCCCGTAGCGATCCTGAAGGCGGTTGTAGAGCTGGAAATAATCCAGGCGTTGTCGGTCGAGGTAAAGCGCTATGATGTACAGTGCACCGTCCTGAAACTGGAAGAGTCCCCGGGAAACGTATCCACGCCCGTCTGTATCGATCACTTCTCCACCGTTTCCGGGAGCCAGCGACACGTCCGGTTCTCCACGGTAGTTGAAGTAAAAGTCCGCCTCCAGGGCGGTTTGAACCGTCAAGTAGGGTGTACCGAGCTGCAGTTCACGGAAACCGCGCTGGAGGAACGGTTCCGCCGGGACCAGGTCCTGGGCGGCGGACTCTTCCGAGACGCTCCATAATGCAACAAGGACGATCAGAAACGCTGAACGCGGAAACCTTCTCATATAAGACGTATCGGCGTAATCAGATCCTCAGGTAAACCTGGGAAAGAACGAGGAACGCCGCCACCATAGCGGCCAGCACCACCCAGAACAACCAGTCCGGTACGGGACGACGGCGCCGGGCGTACCGCTTCTCCCGGCGGGAGCGCCGCATCACCCGGGGAGTGGAATCTTGTGATCCCTCCGGGGGTGTCCCCGGGACGATCTCGTACCGGACAGGACGTTCCTCGGCGAGAAACCCGCAGATCGGGCATCCACGGACAAAATGGTGTTGTTTACCACGGTAACCACACTGCGGGCACTTGATCGCGACAAACACGGCTCCGCAGTGTGGACAGAGTTCGTCCGATTCCTTTACCTCTTTGCCGCAGTTTTCACAGAAAAACTGTCTCATCTACGGAGCCGGTCCGGGAGAACGCGAGTTCACGGCGCGGTGATCGACTGAGGAAACGCAAACGTACCGAGTGAGAAGCGTTCCGCCCTGTTTCCTGCACGGTGTGAAGCAGCAACCTCCACGTAAAGCGGTCCCGCGCCGAGTAGTTCGAGAGAACGAAGATGATCCCGGATTGACGGACGGTCGACCTCAAACTCTATAAAGTTCTCGTGCTTGCCGTACTGTCCCACCCAGTGCAGGGAGCCGTCCGCGCTGTGATACACCACCGGTCCGCTGCGACCGTCCACGAGGATGGACACCTCGCCGATCGCGCGCTGCGGCGTCTCCGCGGTAACCAGACGAAGGTGATAACCGGTATCGTTCAGAATAGGACCGTCCGCGAGGATCGCCGTGAACCAGCGGTTGGCACCGTCCTGCGAATAAACGTGCCGGACCGCTGTACCGCCGATCCGCCAGAAACGCGACTCTTCCAGTGAGATCGTCTCTCCAAGCGACGCCGCCTCCACTCGCACGGGGACGTCGGTCGTCGTGAAGGAGAGCAACGGTCGTTCCTCCTCCCAATCGATCGCGATACCATCGATCATTACCGGTTCCGGATACGCCGGAAGATCCCAGGGGGCCAGCTGCAGCGTAGAATCGCCGACGCGTACTATCCGGGAACGATCGATCGTTACCGGCGTACTCCCATCGGGTAGCGACACCACCACCGCGCGATAGGAAAGTCCGGAAACGAGCCCCGCGTAATACCCCACGAGAGTTCCCTTTCCGGAATCAACCGGCACCATCCCCTGCGGCGCGACGACGCGAAGATCCTCTGCGGATGCGTTCAGCGCCCGGGTTATACTGGACTCCGATTGGGGAACCACGGTTCGGTCCGGCGACACCACGGCAAAAACCAGGGGAGCCCGTTCCGTATTGACGATCGTACGTGTTTCGCCCCGTAAAGTTCCGGGTAATGTCACCGCCAGGAACGCGCACGCCAGGAAAACCCCGAATCTTGTAGCTTTCATGCTACTTTTATCGGCCGGTGACGTCCCGGGGTTCAGCTACGGAACCACTCGATCACGGAACGGGCAACCTCGTCCCGTTCCGGTCCGTTGGTTACGACGTGGCCGGACTCCGTGAGTTCCACCGTCTTCTGCATTGTTGCCCCGAGATCCCGTCGGATCCGTTCGGTCACGCCGGCAGGGACGGTCTCGTCCTCCCTGGAAACGACGGTAAGCGTCGGGCACGTTACCCGGGGTAGCGCCCTTCGCGCTCTGCGGGCGAGTCGGTAGAGATGCGCGGTCTGACGCGGCCACTGCAGGTTCCAGTACTGTTCCGCCAGATGCTCTCGTTCCGGATCTACCCGTTCGGGGTCCTCCGGATCGAACACGTTGGCCTCGGAGGTCTGGACCCTATGAGGAGGAACCAAAAACTGCAGCAACGGGGTGAAGCGTACAAGCGGATGCGTGAAATCCAGAGCGGGTGCAAACAGCGCCGCTCCGGCCAGCGGAAACTGCGCCGCCAGGAGAACGGTTAATACGCCTCCCATGGACAACCCCGCGGCGTAGACGCGACGGGATCCGTCGGCAAGCTCCAGGTATCCGTCCACTGCGGCACGCCACCAGTCGCCCGCCCCGGATGCGCGGAAATCCTCCCCCGTCGTACCATGACCGGGAAGGCGTGGTCCCAGCACGGTGTAACCCGCATCGTAGAACCGTTCCGCCAGGTAACGCAGATCACCGATGTATCCGGTGAACCCGTGGAGAAGTAATATCGCCGGGGCTTCAGGACCGGCGTCCATTCTGAGAGTTCTGGCTCCCGTCAGGACGCGCGTGTGTGCAGGTATACGTTGCAAACGTTCCATTGATGAATCTTACGACGCACCGGGCGGTGACACAAGCGCTTCGTCACAGTACATTGGTATCATGAAATCGGATAGTACTGTGTTTCACCAGACAACGCCCTTTGTCGTTCCTACCGGGGACGGAAAGCTGATCGAGGAGCACTTCGGGCTCGCCTCCACCGGAGAAGACGCGCTCAGCATCGCGCACATGGTAGCGCCTCCCGGGTGGAGCGAGCCGCCGCAGACACCGGAGTTTGGAGAGTTTACGCTCGTTTCCCGGGGACACAAGCAGGCAGCGCTGGGGGATCGCACGATCGTTCTTGAACCGGGACATTCGCTCTTTGTTCCGCCCGGCGTAACGGTGCAATACAGCAACCCCTTCGATGAAGAGGTCGAATACTGGTCGGTCTGCATGCCGGCGTTCTCACCGGAACGGGTGAACCGTGAGTCCTGACCGTTCCTGCTGGATCTACCATCTCGCCCGTCGCGACGGGAGCGCACTGTTTCTTCATCCCTTCGTCAAGCGGGGAAGTTTTCTGGATCTGCCTGCCGGCACGGAACTGGAGGGGTACTATGGACGTGAACCACGGGTGGAATCGCTTTCTGCACTTCGAACCGAGTTGTACCGTCGTGCCGATGAAGATGTCCGGGACTGGATAAACGAGCGTCGATTCATCCCGCGTTTTCTCTTTGCGTCGATGATCTTTCTCGTGGTGTTTCTCTTCATGTCCCTGGTGGTCCATACTCCGATACCGCTGCTTGATGAGCTGCTCGCCAGCGGCGCCGCCGGAGCGACCGCGTTTGTCATGGCGGGGCGTTTCTTTGAGAAGACCGGTGTCGCGGTACAACGACGGGATGCGCTCCACGCGCAGGTAGACAACGTTCTCTTTAACGAATCGGATTACGTTCATAAACTTGAGAACGCCTTCCACCACCTCGATCGTACCGGAGCCGCTGTTTCATCGGGATCCGCCGATCGATACAACCACGGATACGACCAGGATGGACGCTACCACGACGGCAGCGACGAAACATCCTCCCTCGAAAGGAAGCTTCAGGATCTCTGGCAGGATAACCGCGAGGAAACGCAGCGGGTTCTGGAATTGTTAAAAACTCTTCTTGGTGTGAACCCCTGGAAACGAGCTGCCCGGGAGCTGCGTCGTGGCCGCCTCTCGCGTAAAGTGGAGGATCTCGTTCACCGGGGAGAAGTCGAACCGGCGCTGATCACGCTGTACGACAAGTTGCGCCGGTCCGCCCCGTAGGTATCGCCGTTACCTCCGTTATTTCCGCCTGACCACCAGGATCGTCAGGTCGTCATACTGTTCGTCTTCGCGCAGGTGCGTGTAGGTGCGGTATAAACCTTCCAGCGGTGAAACCTCGTCGCCCGGAGCCTTCCCGGAGGAATCGCCCTGCGCGGCGCTTCCGCGTCCACCATCGTTTGACTCTGCGGGACGAGCAGGATGCGCGAAGTACGTTCGGTACTGGAGGAAATGCTCCCGGAGAAAATCGTCCACCATTGCATCGACACGTACCCTGTCGGTCGGTCCCGCCGTCGGGTCCGGTACGAGGCGAAAGACCTTCTCCGCCGCGACGATCGCCAGGGCAAGATCCCGTCCGTCGGGAGAACACCCGCGAAAATCGAACTCCAGCACTTCTCCCTCTACGGGGTTCAGCACCTTCTCCAGTCGATACGTTCCACCGGTCTGCACCGCGCGGACAATATCGTGGATACGCTGGATGGTGAACTCCTCACCATCGTGTCCAAGGCCCAGATCGGCGGGCACCTCTTCCTTGTCGATCATCTCCTGCGTCACGACCATAGGTGAGAAATCACTGTTTCGAAGAAGTCGCTTCGCCTCTTCCATGCCGTCCGTGAAGAGAAGCAGAACGTCCCCCGACGCAACCTGCCTGGTCTCCTGCGGGAACGTGATCGGCATATCCTCGCTGCTGAACATCCCGGAGGCTGGACCTCCCGGAATTGAGAGGATCTCCACGTCCCGGGAATCGTTCCGATAGACGTGAAGCTGGTTATCACCGGCGTTCACCGTGTAGAACGCGCCGGTCTGGACGTCCAGGATTCCCGCGGTAAGCGCGGCAAAACGGCCCTTGAACTGCTGTTCCGCCACCACGTCGTTCACGCGTACTACCATCGAGGAAAGATCCAGTCCGGGCCGTTTCTCCGTCCATCCACGAAAGTAGTCCTGGAAGACCGTGGCCACCTGGACCATGATAAGCGCCGCGGGTATCCCCTTACCCGCGACGTCGCACTTGATCATCGCGTAGTACCGGTCGCTGAGCTTCTGGTACGTAAAGTAGTCTCCGGAAACACCTTTTGCTCCCTCGTAGTACCCGAAGAAATAAGCGCCTGGAACGTCCAGCTCGCCGGAAGACTTCTTGGTGTCGTCGGATATCCGCTCCAGCGGAATGAACGCCTTCTGTGTCTCCTTACCAAAGAGCAGGTCCTTGTCGGCCTCGGCGGCTTTCACGAGACCGTCGGTCATCGTATTGATCGAGTCGGCGAGCAGCTTGAGCTCGTCCCGGCTTCTGAGGTTCAGACTCGTTCCTTTCAGGGTGGACTTGTCCTCCGTGGCAGTGATCGTCTCCACGAGGCTCACCAGGCGCGTGATCGGAATAACGATGATCGTCGCCAGGAGGTACGCTCCCAGAATACCGAAACCCACCGCTACGGCGGTCACTATAATGGTGGTAAGAATCAGCTCCCGTTGCGTCGCGGCGATCTCGTCCAGGATCGGTTGCGTCGTGACCGCCACGCGTACGGTACCGCGATAGAAGTCCCGGAAATCGGCACCGGCGCCCGCCACGATATCCATTACCGGCCGGTAAAACACGAACGTCGTCATATCGGGACGTAGATCTTCCGGATCGAACGCGGGTTCGCTCCGAATCGGGCCGGCGATCTCCGTCAACCGCGCGCGACCGCGCTGGAGAAGATCGACCCGCACGCTGTCGATCCTGGCGATTTCCTCGTCGGGAGCGCCCTGCACGATAAGCTGCTGCGCCTGTCTCGATAGCTCCTCCAGCTCCGCCGGTATCTCACCGATCTCCTCGCGGGCGCGAAGATTAAGTTCCTCCACCATACGGGTTACGCTCGGAGTGATAATGTCTTCAAGTTGGGAGACCGCTACGGTGTATATCTCCGTATTAATCGTTTCACCGGACTGCGCAACCGGATCACTGGTAGCGTAGATCGTCTCCACGTTGCCCTGAGCGTCCAGGCCGGTGATCGTTACGTGGAGCGCCTCCGCCATCGCCTCACCCTGCTCGATCAGGTTCTGAAACTGGTCCAGATTCAGCTGGGGGTTCTCCAGGGCCGGGCGGGCACCCGTTACCTGACCTTCCAGCAGGAGTTCGATCCGCTCCTGCAACCCCGCTACGAGGATGCGCTCCTGCCGTTGCAGCACGGTCCGGCCGAGCGAAACCGCCACGACCACCACCACGCTAACCACGAGGAGCACCACAAAGAACGCGAACTTGAGGCGTAAACCGAATCCCTGCACTCTCATACGTCTGGTCCTTTCAGCGATGCCGGAAATATCTTCCACCGTTCTGCCGGACACGAGCGCCCGTGCCTCGAGGTTGAGTCGGCGGATTTCCCCGCCGATCGAGACGAGCCTCGTCATCGAGATCAGTATCAACGCCGCCGCCGCGGCGATCACCACAAGAAACATCACGTCCTGGGTGTTCCGGCGGAGGTACGGGGCGGAAACGGTCTCGAAGCCCGGTCGATAGGCCGGGCGAAAGTCACCGTATTTTATGATACCTCGCGGGTCGAACCGCACCGGTTCCGGGGCAAAGTACATACCGCGCTCGGTATGGTTCAAACCCAGCCGATACGTGCCGCTCTCGATCTCTTCCACCAGGAGGTCCGTGATCGTCCGGTCATCGCGGAGAGCAAAACCATCCTGCCGGAGGTTGAACTCGTGGTCCCAGGGTGGTTCCCCCGTCCGGTCGAGCACGATCTGTCGGATCTCGCCGTTGGCAAGAAATCCCTGCCCGAGTATCGCCAGCCGGTGGCGACCGAGCAGGTCCCGTTCCACCGTTGTTCCCACCACTCGTGTAAAGGGTACGAACTTGTCCAGGCGCAGCGGTACTGCCCTGGGCGGGCCGACGTTACCTACGTCGTCCACGGCGGCCACCGTCAGAACCCAGAGCCCGTCCGGCGCGTTGGTCCTGCTGATGGTCGGAACCGCGGTGGTCACCCGGGGAGGTACGGAGAACTGCGGAAGCTCTCCGGGCATCCGAGTCTCGGGTCCAAGGTAGTCCAGGCGGACGCTGTATCCCCCCAGGTGTTCCTCATCGGGAGGAGGCAGCCACCCCAGGGTAAACGTGTTGGACGCGAGGTAACCTCGTTCGTCCACCGGAGGCGGAGGAAACACCACCGGTCCCGGCGGAGTGGTATCGAGGTAATACCCGATCGTGGCCGGCTCCGACCAGTTCCCGGCAAAGTCGGTTGCTCGTACCCGCAGGTACCACTGTCCCTCCTCCTCCGCCCGGGAGACGATCGTACGGTCCGGTACACGCTGCATGATCTCCCGTGGTACGGGCGCGTCCGGGTCCCGGGACCACGTCCAGGCGTAACCCCGGATTCCCGAGGGATCAGGAGGATCCCGCACGGCCACGCGGGCCGTAGCAGCGGCACTCCTGCCTCCGGCGGGGAAGTTCTCCGCCAGGAGCGTGGGCGCATCCACGGACTGGTCCGGCTCCTTGTAGACCACGGCGGCGCCACGCGGGCCTTCCCGCCGCTGCCAGAGTATGTGAAGACGATCCCGGAAGTACACCGCTTCCGCGAACGACGCTTCTCCGACGGCGGGGCTGATCGTCTCGGTCTGCCACCTGAACTGTGCGGGTCGGCCCAGGACGATCCGGCTGTTTCCGGTGGGACTGGTAAACCAGACAATCACCGGTTCCGTACCGTCGAAGGTGATCCGCGGGGACCGGGCGGTATCAAAGCGGCCGGTCACCTCTTCGATGAAGCCGGTGGGTTCACCCCGAGCATCAAAGGTCTGCAGGTAAACCTGGGGGCTGCCCGCCTGAAAACGACGTTCCCATACAAGATAGAGTTCCGGGTCTTCCGGGTGCGCCACCAGGTGCGGTCGCTGGTTGTCGTACAGGTCCGCATTGTCGGTCTGCGCGGTATCCGCAAACGTTGTTATCCGACGCTGGTTCTCCCAGCTTCGGCCCCCGTCGGTGCTCTCCTTTATATAAAGCTGGTACGTGCTGCGGGCGGTGATATTGAGTCCCTGGTATACGACGAAATCTTTGTCTCCCACCGAGGCGTGACGCGGGAGAAAGATGAGACCCGTGGCGGAGTCCCTGTCCAGGGGGGTTGTGTCCGTCCATTCCAGGCCGTCACGGGAATTGACGTACACTATCTGTTGACGACCGTCCAGGTTGCGGTTGACGAAGAGCGTGATCGACCCGTCGTTCATCTCCGCCAGGTACGGAGCGACGTTGGTGCGGTCCGTGCGGACGGTGTGGACCAGGTCAAATGAACGTCCCCGGTCAAGGGAACGGTAAATAAGCGTCTCCTCCGCGGAAGCGGTGACCGCCAGGTAGATCACGTCGTCCCGGGTGGCCACAGCGGAGTACAGCAACGGTGACGTTCCGCCGGAATAGTTGAACGGCCCCACCAACGCGGACCGACGATCCCACCGGCGGCCGGACCCGGAGTAGAGCGCGGAAATCCTCACCTCGCCGGACTCCTCGTCGAGTCGTGTCTCCTCCTGGTAGATGATCATGATCTCGTTCTGGAGAACGAGGAATCGGGGGTACCTGCCCTGGTCTCCCGTGAGCGAGACCGGGTCTTCAAAGAACTCCGTCCGTTCCGCCGCAACCTGCCGGGGCCACACCATTCCCGTGGCAACGAGAATCGAGAAAACCACAAACACCGCGTAGAATCCGCGACGGTGGAACGGGGTGAATCCTGGTGACGTCAGATGCCGAGCCGTAGACCGATCCTCCTGCGCAGTTCCACCAGTGGAGGATATCCCTGATTCGCCGGATTGGAAAGCAGGCGTTCCGTGATCGCCAGGGACTGCAGAACCTGTCCTTGCTGAAAGAGCGTCTCCGCGCGGCGGTACTGCTGTTCATCCGTGGTGGAGAGCGACGCCGTGGCTTGTCCGCCGAGCCGGATTCTCAGCTGGTCTAGAAGAAAGCGAGCGTTATTGTTACCAGGGTTGAGGTCCACCGCATCCTCCAGGAGGGATACCGCCACGGCCATCTGGTCCCGGGAACCGGTAGAGAGGTTCTCCGCCTGCTGAAAGAGTTGCTGCGCCCGGGTGATTCGCTGCTGATCTATTGGATCGGGGCGCAGGTTGAGCGCGATTTCCAGTTGTCGCAGCTGTTCCTGGATACCGGGATAGTCCGGGTTGATCTCCGCAAGCACTTCTATCTCTCCGTAAACCTCCAGGGGGCCTACCTGATCCAGACGGTTCACCGCCTGGTTGTATCGGGCGGCAAAAATCTCGTCAAACTCGTCGGCGTCCCGGACCTGTACGATCCGCAGTTCCAGTATCCGCGACTCCCAGTTAAGGGGCCGTACGTCGCGAACGTTGCGCAGATTCTCTATCGCCCGGTCAAAGTACCGGTCAGCCTCCTGCTCACGACCATCCTCGAACAAGCGCATGCCCCGCTGAAAGTCTTCCCGGGCAAGACTCAGGTAGTTTCCGAGTACCGGATACAGTGGATCTGTCTCCGCTAGTTCCCGTCCCTCTTCAAGGTTGAGCGCCGCCGTGGTCAGAAGCAGGAGACGATCGATCTCGCTGTTGGGGTCCACGTTGGTCTGCTCCCAGGTCTGTTGCGCCTGGAGCAGCGTATCCCGGGCCGCCACGTACTGGTCCTGATTGTACTGCGCCTCCGCTTGAGTGATCAGTTCCCGCACCCGCTGTATCACGATCACATTCTCCAGCTCCAGAAGTTCCCGGCCGAGTTCCGCTATCTCCTGGTCGGCTTCATCCCGCAAGTCCGGGTCTTCCCGGAGCTCCAGGGACTGGAAAAACGCTTCCCG
Organism: Spirochaeta sp.; assembly: GCA_007130865.1. Classification (GTDB taxonomy): domain Bacteria; phylum Spirochaetota; class Spirochaetia; order DSM-27196; family Alkalispirochaetaceae; genus Alkalispirochaeta. Next base: position 50,742 of record SLRR01000001.1, read on the forward strand.
CGCCGCTTCGAAATTGTTCCGTGCCGCGTTGATCTGCATAGCGGCGATCGCCGCCCGGGCGTCGGCGAGACGTTCGTACCCGCTGTCGCGCTGTTCCACCGCGTCCGCGATGAGCGTCTCCGCGCGGTTTGTAATCGCAAGGGCCTGGGTCCGGAAAGCAAAGAGCTCCTCTTCCAGGGAAGCCAGCCTCTCTACTTCCTGCTGTACTCCTTCACCGGACGTAACATGGTCCGCGTCTTCCTCGATCTCCGTGCGCGTGACACGTACGATCTCCAGTGCTGCATCGAGTTCGCTCTCCAGCGGTCCCATGCGCTCCAGAGCCTCGTCGGGATAACGGACTATTCTAACGGCGGTTCCGTCGTCGACTTCGTCCGCGTTATCGATCGGCTCCTCGACTCCCTCCAGGAGCGGCGCCACCTGTCCGAGTTCCACCGGCACCCGGGCAAGCAGCGACGGCACCGTTTCCGTCCTCAAACCGGCGATCCGTACCGCCAGGGAACGTTCCCGCTGAACCGCTCTCTCGACACCGGAACTCCAGCGATCCGTAACCTCATTCAGAAGCGCTCCGGTTCCGACAATAGCGTAATCCTCGGAAACGGCTTCTATCCCCTGACGCGCCTCTTCCCAGAGGAGTTCGCCTTCCGAGAGCGCCAGGAAAACTTCTCGAACCGTGTCTTTTCTTGTCTGCAGCGTCGGCATAGGTGTCTCCTGGTCCTCCGGAAGCTCGACCAGGGGCGTGATCGTTTCGGCCAGCCCACGCATTCCTTCCGCTCCTCGATGGATCGCCCGCGCCGAAATCAGGTCCTGAGCCTGTTCCGGCTCAAACCGCTCGGCGATATCCGCCGTGGAGAGAGGTTCCTCGGCGATCTCCAGAAGCAGTGCTTCCGCCCGCTCCAGGTATCCTCCCGCCTCCCGGGCACGCACCAGCAGCGGGACCGCCGACTCCGGTCTGTCCTCGTCAAGTTCCTGCAGACCCTCCCGGAAAGCACCCCGCGCGTCTTCCCCGGTGATCTCCGCCAGCTTCCGAGGATACTCACGATAGAGCCGCCGGATCGCGTAGACGAGCCCCTCCTGTTCACGAAAGCCTCCCCGTCCCCGGGCGACGATATCCTTGAAGTTGATGTACCACTCCACCGGCTGATCCGGAAACTGCAACGGAACTTGGGTACGGAGCACCAGGATCTCCTGCGAGAGCTCCTCCGCGCGATCCAGAACGCTTAGAAGCTCCACCACTTCCTCCAGAAATGGGTCAAAGAGCTCATTGTCAAGCTCGAGAATTTCTTCTTCCGCCCTGCGGAGGACCGGCTCACCCCGGTCTCGATACGGTTCCACTCTATCCAGAAACGCGGTCGCGATCGTCTCCAGCCGATTTACTACTTCTTCTACGCGATTGACAAAGATCTGGCCGAATCCCCGCGCTTCAAACTCGGACCGTTGCAAGTCTTCCATGGAGAGGTACAGTTGGATCGCCCGGAAATAATCGTCGTTTTCCAGCGCGATCCGGGCTTCCTCCATCGTCTCCTCCACGACATTGCGGTCAAACGCGAGCTGAGCGATTATCCGCGCGTCCTCCACCTGCCGGAGCACCCGCTCGTTGGGAAACTCGTCCAGCCCTTCCATCCGGTCGATAATTTCAAGAGTACGGGTAATGTCGTCCGGGTTATTGACGAGATTGTCTATGAGGAGTTCAAAAAGAACGTTGTATTCACCACGAATATCACGGATCATCCGCATCAGGTTCTCCGCTTCCACGATCCGGTCGGGATCGTCGCGGACGGTCTGCTCCAGGAGGAGGATCGCCTCGTTGATGCGGTTATTTGAAACGAGTTCCCGAGCCTGCCGTATCGGGTCCTCGCTGCGGCCGGCAGCGGGCAGAAACAGCGGGGTCATGAGCGTAATGAGAACCGCTGCGAAGAAGCGGATTGCAGACTTTTTCATCCCCATCCCTGGTTTCATAGTAACACTAGACCGGGTATTCCTTCCACGGTACCAAAACGATACCTTATATAGAATAATCGGCACGGGCGTAATACAATGAACGTTAGGATGTCAGGAAACGGTATCTTCCGAGCGGGAATCATTCTATTTATCCTCTCCGCGATCCCGATATATGGTGCCGGTGTATCGGAAGACACCTTTCACGACTGGTACGGTGAGTTCGGCGACTATCTGGAGCCGGAACGCGTCAAAAACACGGGACTCACCGTATTTCCGACGCTCCTGATTCCGATCGGTGGTGAATACGAGGGTATGGGAACCGCCTATACCGCCGTGGGGCGCGACTCTTCCTTTCTTGAAGCAAACCCCGCGGCAAGCTCCGGACTGGAATACACGGAACTCTCCCTCTACCATAACAACCTCATCGCCGATACCAACATGGAGGGGATGGTCTATACCACCCGGTTCGATAATCTCGGGATCGGCGTCGGCGGCAAGCACCTGCACGTTCCGTTCACCAGTTACGATGACTTTGGAGCACAACTCGGAACCGCCCGTTATACCGAAACGATCATGGCGGCGAACCTCTCCTACAACTTCTTCAGGAGTTTCTACTTTCACGGTGTATCCGCGGGAGCCAATGTAAAGGCGGCGTACCGTAATATCCCGGACCGGATCGCCCCGGACCAGTCCGCCGCCGCGGTGATGGGAGACCTGGGATTACTGACGCGGTTTCATTTTCTCAAGTTTCACTCCTCGCAGAACCCCAACTTCTCGGTGGGAACCACCCTGAGAAACGTTGGGCCACCGGTACTGGACGAACCCCTCCCGGCGATGTGGTCCACCGGGATCGCCTGGTCCCCCTTCCGACCGGTAACCCTTGCGGCGGACTATAACGTGCCGCTTATACTCTTTTCCGACCTTCCCCCGCCGGAACCGGGATACGCCGTCGGTGCCGCCGTCACCGTGACGGATTTCTTTACGCTGCGGTCGGGGTTCCTCATGCATGGAGGCAATCCCCGGTTTACCATGGGGGGCAGCGTGGGACTCGCGGCGATGACCCTGACGGTCAACTACACCCTGGATATGACGACCCAGCTCACCGCGTTCGACCGGTTCAGCGTCCACGCAGGCTTCACTTTCAGCGATCGCGGTCGCGGAGAACGGCAGGATACGGTCCGGCAACTGTACCTGGACGCGCTCCAGTCTTTTGCCGCGGGTGAACTGGAGCGGACGATCGAACTGACCGATCGAGCCCTCGCGATCGACCCCACGTTTCAACCGGCGGCGGAGACCCGGGCGATGGCGTCGCGCATGCGGGATCTGCAGTTCCGCATGGAAGCGATCCGTCTCGACGAGGACGAGCCGGACGAAGAGAACGATCCGTCGGTGGAGATCGACGAATAACGAGCACCGGCGAGTTCGTACGTTCGATCCGGTGTAACAACGAGCACCGGCGAGTTCGTACTTTCGATCCGGTGTAATAACGAGCACCGGCGAGTTCGTACGTTCGATCCGGTGTTATCGCAGAACCAGTGAGGACATCCCACCGCAAGCGCGGTCGACTACACGAAGTGCCTCCCAGGCGTCGGCGGCGCTGGAACGGGAGCGTCCCCGGGGATCGTCGACGAGGCGGATCGCTTCCTGAACCATGCCGCTGAAGTATCCCGTGGGGGACGGAACGATCCGTGGTTGCGGTGCGAGGGAACGGTACCCCGTGTAATAAGGGCTCTTCTCGCTCCGTTCCCAGGAGAAGATCCCGTTCCCCACGCGGATCCGACCCGCGGAAAAAGTCAATTCCGTCTCCAGGTGCAGAAAGTCGCGACCGGCCCCCACTTCCAGAACGACCGGAATCGACCGTCCCTTCAGCGTTCCATGGACATAGACTGTAGAATCACTGCTGCGCACGTTGCCGACGCGTCGCGTCACGCCGATACGATCGTCGCACACGTAATGGATCGCATCTATCAGGTGGGTCCCGTCGTGGAGCAGCACCTGATCGTGGCGAGCGGTCTTTCCAAAGTAGAGAATACCTCGCACGGACAGCAGTTCTCCAAACTGTTCTCGCATCACCGCGTCCCGGACAAGCCGGTAGTCCCGGGAAAACCGGCGTTCGTGATTCACCACCACCCGGCTTTTACCGGAGCGTTCCAGGCGTACGATTCGCCGCGCAGAGAGCAGATTATGCGCTAGAGGTTTCTCACAGATCACTACCGGTACGGACTCCCGCACGGCAAGTCTCACGTAGCGGGTATGAGATTCAGGGTCCGATGCGATCACGAGAATTTGCGGTTTCACGGCGCGAACCATCGCCCGGGCATCGTCGAAGGCGGGGGTGTTCCAACGCCGCGAGAACGATCTGCGTCTGTCCGCTTCGCGGTCCATCCCACCGGTTATCGCGCATCGGCCGGACGCAACGAGAGCCCCCGCGTGTGTACAGGGCTTTTCCCGCAGGGGATCGTCTTCCAGAAGCGATGCGATCCTTCCCAGACCAATTATCGCCGCGGGGATCGTTCCCATGGTTGCTCCCGTAATCGGGAAGTCGTGATCATAGTACGAAACGCCCCTCTTCCATGATCGTCCGATCGGAACCGGACGCCAGCGTCGCGGTGATTCGTGTTTCCGGGCGGCCGATCATAAAGTCCAGATGCTGCCGACTCCGGTTTGCACCGCGAGCTTCCAGCTCTTCATCGTTCAGAGAAGCTCCGCCGGCGATGCACGTGGGATACGCAAAACCCAGCGCGAAATGGCACGCCGCGTTTTCATCGAGAAGGATGTTGTGAAAGAGTAGACCCGACTGGAATATGGGAGAGGTGGAATCCACCAGAGCGATCTCGCCCATGGCACGACTGCCGGGATCCACGTCGAGAAACGCTTCGAGCGCATCCAGCCCCGACCGGGCGCCGACGTTCACCACGCGCCCCTGGCGGAACTCCATCCATGCACCTTCCAGCAGCTGGCCGTAAACGCGAACCGGCCGGGAGATCGCGACGCGACCTTCCGTGAGACGGAAATCCGGGGTGGTAAAGACCTCCTCGGTGGGTATGTTAGGCGCGAACCGCTTCCCGTCGGTGGTATACGCACCTCCGCCTTTCCATACAGAGTCGGCGCTGAGCCCGACGGTCAGGTCGGTACCGGGACTCTCAAAACGCAGCGACCTGATCTGCATCTCCGTGAGCATTCGAGCGCGCTCTTCCAGGGAAAGACCATGATCGTGCCAGAACTCGACAGGATTCTCCTTGTCCAGCCGGAGAATCGGTACGATTGCTTCCCACATCGCGTTCAGAGCATCCTCCCCGGCGGGGATGCCGAGCACGGTGGAGGCCCACTTGGGGGAGGGTACGGCCATCACCGTCCACTGCGTCTCGTCATTGCTGAGACCCCGTCGCAACTCCGCATCGGCGATACTCTCTGCCCGGGCAACCGCGCCGGTCCTGGCGGCGCTTGCCCCGTCCATTACAGTCGGATCGAAGGGAGACTTGATCGAAAGCAGGGCCCACTTTTCCTGGAGAAATTCCCGGTTCCGTTTCTGTCGGTATCCCGGTACAAACTCGAGGTGGTCACCTTCACTGTTATCCACGCGGGATCGCAGCATCCGGCTGGATTCCGCCCACAGATCGACGTAGCGCGCTCCGCGGCGATACGCCTGCGTCGCTACGGTAACCGCTGCGTCGAGGTTTTCCGGCTCCACTTTGATCGCAAGACTCTGCCCTGATTGCAGGTTGAGCGCGCCCAGGGCCAGGTTGGCGAATTTGTTCAGATATGCAGATTGCCTCATAGCGGGCATCTTAGCACGTCACGGTAACGCCGTGTATACTTTCGCCTGTGATGAGTTCAGAGCGTCGTTATTTTGTGATCGGTGACGTACACGGGTGTACCGAGCAGACCCGGGCGTTACTGAAACTTCTGGAATCCCGGTGCGAACCGGAGGGACCGAAGCGGGAATTTCTCTTTGTGGGCGATCTCGTGGATCGCGGGCCCGATGCAAAAGGCGCCGTGGACCTCGTTATTCGAGGTACGCAGGAACGGATATTCCGCTGTATTCTGGGCAACCACGATGAGATGTTTCTGCAGAATCTTCTGCTTTTCAGGCCGGATCTCGTGGCCGGTGCGGGGGTAGACCTGGAACGGCAGGAACCGCTGGTTGCTTCCTACCGCTTTGCGAAAGACTTTATTCTGGATCACTGGTTAAGCCAGGGCGGCGACGCGACGATTCGCAGCTACCGAGGTGTCCCGGAAGATCCCGAAACCTGGGAGATACCGGCGGAGCATATCCACTTCATCGCGAATCTTCCCCTGGCGATCCGCGTGGACGATCTGGTAATCACTCACGCCTGGGCCGACGCGGAAGCAGCGGAAGCCGCTTTGAAGCATCAGGAGGACCCCTGGTCCATTCCGCCGGACACGCGGGAGGTGATCTTGTGGAATCGCGACCAGCCATCCAAACCGGTGCCGGGACTCCACATCAGCGGACACACCGCCCGCACCGCGCCTCTGGTCCGGAACGGTGCGATCGGAATCGACACGGGGTGCTGTTTCGGGAACCGTCTTACCGCGTACGACTACCGGGAGGATCGCTTCATCCATGTGTCCTGCGAGGATATTACTCCTTTCTCCGGTTGAGGCCGAGCTTCCTGGCAAGGATCGTAAGTGTTTCCTGCTCTTCCGCGGTCAGCACCTCCGCCCGCCGTGTAAAGCCTTCGGCGATCCGGGGAAAGTAATCGTCCATAAGTTTCCTGCCGGCCTCCGATAGTTCCAGCCGGTGGCTGCGGCGATCGCCGGCGGTGGTGGTGCACCGGATCAGCCCTCGATCGGCAAGACGACGCGCTACAAGACTGACGTTCCCTTTTGTCTTAAGCACTTTCCGCCCCACTTCCGTCTGAGTCAGAGGACCGACATGGTACAACGCTTCCAGCACTGCAAACTGCGAAAGCGTGAGATTGCCCGGAAGAGGTGCTGCTTCCAGCGCTCCCCGCTGAAAGCTTTCCGACGCACGGGTAAGACAAACGAACAGCTTGAGCGCGCGCCGGGTATCCGGGTCGTGACAAGAAATGACGCTCATGTCGCACTATAGCACGGAGCGGTTTGTCAGGCCAGCAAACGTACCCGGCTGAAAATGTAAGAGAGGCTCTCCTCCTTGATTACTATTCGCTGTATCCCGGTATCGTACAATGGCTCGGGAGTGTGCTCCCGGAAACGCCTGAAACGCTCGCGTCGCGAACTGTCGTACCAGTACACCAGGCGCAACATCCCCCCCTCGATCTCCAGGCAGGTCATCCCGAACTTCCCCAGGACCGTACCGGAATTGAAGAGACTCGGTACGAGTAGATTCTCCCGGTAGAGGCTCTCGTGGTTACCGGTATGCGCCTCGATCTCCCGGATCTGTTCCAGTTCCACTTTAAGTTCCTGGACACGCGCTTCCACCTCCGCCTGACGGTCGCTCTCCGGATAACTTCGGCACAGGAGTTCGATCTCGAAGAGTACCGAGTCAGTTTTAGACATCGACTCAAAAAGCGGACGGTGCGTGTGACCGATCATCGCCAGGATCTTCTTCTCCGAAGCGAACTCGTAAGCGCACCTCTCCACCTTGAACCGCTTACGACTGTCCGCCGCGACGGTGGGACTGCTGATGTGAAGCGGATTTGCGAGATACCGCAGCAGAACGCGTACTGTATTGTTGTGTTCCTGGTACCACCGGGATGCCTGGTGACCGTGGTAGACGAAAATATCTCCGTTCGGGCACTGGAGCCGCAACCCCTCGTGAACCGTGTCGATAAAAAGCTCGGGCCAGTGATCCCGCCCGAGCATCGCTATGAGACTTACCGCCGGGCCGCCTTCAAGCCAGTCCAGGTCATGGTTACCCGCGATGCGGGTGAGTCCTCCGCTCGCGGCGACCTCTCCTAACGCGTGATAAACCGATTCCCAGCGGTGAACGATACTACGGAGACTGAAACGCTGCAGATCCTCCACGTCCCCGTTCAACACCAGGTGATACCGTCGGTCCCGGTAAAACCGTTCCAGGACGGTGCAGAAAAGCGATCCGTTATGCCGAAAACTGTCGTTCCGTCCGCCGTTACCCATGTGCAGATCGCTGAACACCACCACACGGTCGTCGCTGGTGACCCGGCGCCGCGGACACGTTTCAAAAAGTTCGTCCAGCTTGTTTTTACGTAGAGATTCACATGACATCGTCTATGTACCAGTATAATGGAGGACTATCGTTCCGACCATGTTTGACCGATTATCATGACAGAATCGATCGGTGCTGGTATATTCATATGGAGTGATGATGCAACCACGATATATTTCGTACGAGAATAAGGAGCGGGAAGAGTTTCTCTCGCAAATCGGTAATTTCACCCCGGGAGAACGAGATGTCTTTTACAAGCTCTGCCAGAACTGGCAGTCCCGCATACCTTACGAGCGTTTTACCCGTATGCTCAACAGCGAGAGCGGCGGTAACGCCGGTGATCTTACCTCCCTTTTAACCAAACTACGGAAGGATGGCTGGGGATTACTGCGTACACGTATCGTGGACGGCAACCGGAGCCGGGAAGCGGTCATCCTGACGGATCAGCACAGCCCGCGTTTCTTTGCAGAACTGGTGGACGAGTATTTTACGGACATGATGGAGTCGATCGTCAACCCCCTTCCCTTGAAGTCCTACGTGGAGAAGACGTATGGACCCGTTCCACCAGAAGCGGTACGCCCGATTCCAGCCAACCAGCTCGCTACAGTCCTCACCTCGGAAGACTCGCCGACCGAGGAAGAGGGAGACCGGGACGAGGATGCAGCCAAAGCGCTCAGCGTGCAGAGTCTCAACAACGACAGCCTCCTGATCACTCAGAAGAACCTTCGGGCGTTTCTCAACGTGGCGATCCTGAAGCTTCGATACTACCTGAGCAACACCACACTGCTGGGTCTGCTGGCGAAGCTGCAGGACACAAGTCTTCTGGCCCTCAAAAAAGGCGTCGGCGGAAAGGACTCCCCTTTCTGGCTGGCCCTGACAAAGTCGGTCGTAACTCACCACCGAGAGATCGAAGCGTTACGTAACGTCAGTGTCGACGCGAACTTCTACCACGCGGCGTGGCTCCTTAAAAACCTGATCGAATCTCAGTTGACCGAGGCGGAGGAGAGGAAGAAACGTCAGGAGGAGGAAAACCTCGATCTTGACGCGGTCGCCCTGGCGGTGAAAGAAGCCCCGGAGAAGATCCTCGACCAGGACGAGCTTACCAGTATAATCAACACCCAGGCGGAGAAGTACGGGGATCAGATCGAGCAGTTTCGCGATCGTTTTTACGAGCGGTACGTAAAGGACAAAGCGGGATCCAAGCTGCCTCGCGTGGTAATAATCAATTCCCGCTACATCCACCGGGACAATATCTTCCCGCTCTTTCTGGAGAAGTTTCGGGTCGCCGAGATGGAGTTGCGACCGTTTTTTGTGCAGCTCATGGAACGGCAGCTGCGATCCGGAAACCGCAGCCGCGACGAGACGTTCTTCACGGTGGAAAACTTCGAGGAAGCGATCCTCGACCAGGTCCGAGTTCAGAGCGTGTTCCTGGCGGATGTTATCAAGAAACCGGCGATCCTCGCCGAAGGTATGATCCACTACCTCAAGCTGAACAAGCTCGTGAAGGACGTGGACGAGCTCAAACAGCGGCTGGCCCTCTATTTTGACCCGGGCTCGATGAATCCGCTGCCGCTTAACCAGTGGTTCAACCTGCGCCTGGTGGAGATCTTCGAGCAGGCTTTTGAGCGGTTACCCATATGGCAGAGAATCTGGATCCGCCTCACCGGGAAGTACGAGTCGTTTCGGAGCAGGTTTGTTGGTCAGGGCGCGGCTACCGCGACGATGCATACCGGCGTTGTCGCGTCCGTTTCCGAGCGTAAAAAAGCGGACCGGCGTTCCTCGCAACAGGATAAACGAGAGACCCGTCGGGGTCGCCGCAAGTCCGGAGAGTCCCCGCGGAAAGGACGGCCCGCCGCAGCGGCACGTTCTTCCTCCGGAGGCTCCACAGACGCGGCAAAGCGCGCAATGAACCCGAAGCAGGTGGACAGCGCCTGGGAGCAGTTCGGCTCGACCTTGAAGAAAAACGACTGACGTGGACCGCGACGTCTTTGATCTGATCGTGGTGGGCACCGGTATACACGGCGTACACCTGGCGTCGTCGATCGTGGAGGCGCGCATCGTTGCGCGAGACCGGGTACTCCTGGTAGATCCGCACCGGGAGTTTCTCCAGCTCTGGAACCGGCGCGTCCACAATTGCTGTATGGACTTCCTCCGTTCCCCCGGGAGTCACGGCCTGGCACCGAATTTCTACGATCTCCGCCGGATGATGCGCTCCCGCCGGGACTGGATACCACCGTACCGTCGTCCCGCGGTTTCGCTCTTCCACCGCCATGCCCGGGAGAGGATCCGGACGTACCTGGACGGGCTTCAACGGGTCCAAGGTACCGTCCGGACGATTAACGATACCGGCCCGTTTCGACTCGTGGTCGGACCCGCCGGAGAGACCTATACGTCACGAACGGTGATACTTGCCACGGGAATGGGAGCCCCCCACGTCCCGGAAGCGTTACGGTCCGTTTACGACCGGAGCAATCGTGTTGTGCACGTCTACGACACAGAGTTTGATCCGCTGGAGCTTTTCCGGGGAGAACGAGTTCTGATCGCAGGCGGCGGTATCGCTGCACTGCACCTGGCCGGGGCCCTGGCTCGCCGGGATCTCGACGTGACGATCTGGACGCGGGACAGAATGACGGTGCACCAGTTTGACAGCGATCCCTGTTTTACCGGTCCCCGTTGCGGGGACCGGTTCGCGGCGATCGAGGACGACGCGGCCCGTCTTGAACTTATCCTCGCGAACCGTCGTCCCGGCAGCGTGCCGCCGGACCTCTTCGAACGTTTTCAGCGGGATCTCCAGCAGGGCATTCATCACCAGAAATATATCGAAGTCAAGGAGTGCCGCCTTCACGGCACCGAGATCGAAGTTGTCGGAGGGACTCGGGATCACGAGACCCGCGATGTGACCGACCGGTTTGACCGGGTGATATCGTGTACCGGTTTTGAACCGGGTCCACCCGCCAGGGATCTTCTGGAACGCATCGCCCGGGACGTGGATGCCCCCCTCGGCGCGGGTGGATTTCCCCGCGTCGATCACACCCTGTCCTGGCTACCGGGTCTCTACGTCACGGGAGGACTCGCCGACCTTGCCCTGGGGCCACCGGCACGGAACATCATTGGAGCGCACCTGGCGCGGCGGCGTGTACTGCCTCAACTGGACGCCGAACTCAACCGCTGAGCAGCTCCAGATCCTCCTGATCAGCCTGGTATTCCAGGATCGCCGCACGAAAACTATGAAACACCATGGGGAACACCACCTCGTGGAAGTAGGCTCGTTGAGCAATCTCGGTCTTGCGCTCCTCATACACCCGGATCAGCCGCTCCTGTAGATGCGGTACGTAGTTTTCATACGTGGAGAACGGCAGCGCGTCGATCTCCTCCAGGTACCGTTCGTTGATTATATCCTGATAACGGCCCAGTTTTACCATCACGTCGTAGAGCGAGAGCGTCTCTCCCAGTTCCCGTTCCGCCGCGGTCCGATCCCCTCCGTGCTGTTCCAGGAGCTTTCCGTACCGACGCGGATACATTGCCGACCAGGCGTCGCTTCGGCGCAGCTGCACACCGGCGTCGCGCAGGGTTTCCTCGATCGAATCGACCACGTGGCGGTTGCCACGGTAGTACTTGAGAATCTCCAGAATTCGATCGGCTCCAAAACGACCATGTCCGAGCAGAGCTACAATCTGTCCCGAGATCTGCTCCGGCAGCCCAGGGTCGACCTGGATACTGCACGTCTCGAACACCGCGTTGCTCTTCTCCCGGAGTCGAACGTTACGCAGTGCGAACAGTTCGTCCCAGGTAATATCGGCGTACCGACTTCCCAGAGCGCGGGCTTCCCGACGAAACCGTTCCATGTACTCGTCGAGAAATCCATGCCGGGAGAGAATGTCGTAGTAAGACCGTGAGATCCTGAGACCACCTACCGGTGCGGTCGTTTCCATTCTTTTTGCGTCGATCACGGGCATGCCGATCACGTCCCATTGGCGGGCTCCCTCCGGTCCGAAGTTTCCAATCGTCACCTCGCCCAGGTTTGCGCCTACCCGGATGCGGATCTGGAACATCGCGCTCAGCGGATTCGCTACGACGCTGTCGCTGCGAAGCCGTTGTATTATCGAGAACGCCCGTTCCAGCACCGACCGTTCGGTCCGGCTCGTGTACTGGTCCAGGAATCGCTCATCGGCATTGTTGAACCGCACGCTCACCCGCTGCATCTCAACGCAGGTGAAAAACAACTCCCGGGCTATGTACAGGCGTACCGCTTCGGGATCATCGCTTTTACGGGCGACAGGATCGATGAGGCCGCCGAAGTGGAACATCAGCGAATCTCCCTCGATCTTGTTGAGGTACCCTCCGTGACGCTGCAGGACGCCGTTGAATGCGGTATAGAGTCCGTTCAGTACTTCCTGGTTCTCCTTGGGAGTCAGAAACTTTGAGAGGAACGTGTAGTCCGCGATGTCGATGAAACCGACCCCGACGTCCACCTCCTCGCTGTCCATGGGGATCTCCCCCACTTCCAGAATCGCTTCGATAAGCTGTCGAGGAAGATAGAAGTCCTCGATCTGGTCGCGCAATGTCCGGTCCATAGAGTTGGATGCTACTACGGCTCGGGAACGGACGCAACAGATACCGGAGAGCCATCCTCCAGCATCGTTAAAAACTCATCTTCCGAAATGATCGGCACGCCCAGCTCCCGGGCGCGGCGCGCCTTGGAAGAACCCGACTCCGGATCGTTGGTAACGAGCCGGGACAGGTCCCGGGAGACGTTGCTCCGCGCTTCACCACCGGCTTGCCGTACCAGACGTTCCGCGTCGGCCCGCTTCATGCGCTCCAGGGAACCGGTAAAGCAGAACGTCATGCCCGCCAGGGGTTTTGCGCTTCCCCCGGCATCCCCGGAACCCGGGTACGCGCCCTCCTCCGCGTCGGTCCGTTGCAGAAGTTCTATCGCTCCCGTGGCGAGCAACCGATCCATCTCGGGCCTGACCGCGCGAATTCCCCGAAGAATTGCTTCGGCGGTTGTCCCGGCGATTCCCTCCGCTGTGGAGAGTTCCTCCACCGAGGCGTTTTCGATTCTATCAAGCGTATCGAAACCGGCGTCCACTACTTTTCGGATCTTCAGCTCCGCTATCCCGCCGATATCGAATCCCGCGATGAACCGTGCCAGGTCGATCGGGTTCGCCGAACGCAGGTTCTCCAGGGCCTTGCGCGCACTGACCGGTCCCATCCCTTCAAAAGCAGCGAGGGTCGACTCCTGCAGCGCGTAGAGATCGGCGATTTCCCGGACGAGCCCGGCATCAAACAGCTTGCCCAGCAGGACGTCGCCGAAATCCCTGACTTCCATCACGGAGATCCACTTCTGAAGCCGGTGGAACGCGCGCCGCGGACAGGCAAGGTTGGGACAGTACACCCGCTTTCCCTCGTTTACGACCGCCGTACCGCAGGTGGAACACTTTTCCGGCGGAATGATCCGTTGCGTGGCCTCACTGTGGCGGACGAGGCGTTCGATCTTTGGGATAATATCGCCGCGCTTCGTAATCACCACCTCGCTGCCGATCATCAGGTTCATCGACTCGATCAGCTCAGGGTGAACCAGGCTGGCGCGCCGAACGGTGGTCCCCGCCAGCCGGACCGGGTCCACGATCGCTACCGGTGTGTAGAGGTGGCCCGACTCGCTCCACTCGACATCCCGGAGGACGGTTATACCTTCTTCCGCGGAGAACTTGAACGCGATCTGCTTCTGAGGCCGGGCACGGCGCATATCCGCCAGGTCGATCGCTGTCCCTTTGACGACCAGTCCATCGATATCAAACCCGAGGGCGGCGCGTTTCTCGTTTACCAGGTCCCGGTAATGGATCACATCCCGGGCCGTCTCGAATATCTCGTACGGCACGAGGTCAAAACCGCTCTCCCTGAGCCAGCGCAGCTTTTCCTCCTCATCTGTAAAGGGACCGGCCGAGGCGGTGGAAAGGGCGTCGTAAGAGAAGATCCGCAGGTGTTCACTGCCGAGACCATCTTTACGACGCATAATCCCGTTTGCAGCGTTCCGGCAGTTGGCTTTGTCCGCGTACCATCGACGGTGAACCTCGTGTTCCATAATGACCTCACCCCTCACCGCCCCGGTAAAGGGATCGTTCAGCTTCCGCGGAACGCCACGCATTTTCGTAACGTTCGCGGTGATATCATCGCCGACTTTACCGTCGCCCCGGGTGATACCGTACCGGAATACGCCGTCATCGTACTGGAGCTCGATGCTGGCTCCATCCAGCTTATACTGCACGATATATCGGGGATGGTCGACGCGTTTCGCCCAGCGAAGAAACTGCTCCGGGTCGGCGGCTTTATCCTGGCTGTTCATCGGAATCCGGTGCTCCCGCTTGCTGAATACCGAGCTGCTGTCGGTTCCAACGCGCGAGAAAACCGGATGGTTCGGAGCAAGCTCCCGAAGTTCGTCCCACAACCGGTCGAACTCCCCGTCGCTTATCTCCGGTTGATCATTGTAATAGCGGTCCTGGTGATATTCGATTTCTCGTACGAGCTCTTCGATCCGTTCCTGCATGATACTGGAGTATAGCGGGATTACGCGATTTACACCAAGCTCGGGTTGTGCGCTTTGGACGAAAAGAGGCCCGCGAGGAAAGGAGGTGAACCCCGCGGGCCATGACGTGCTGACTCACCCTCTATAACAACAAAACGATTTCAAGGTAACACCGAAATACAAAGATTTTTCAGTTCCCCCTGCGGTAGAGGGGGTGCACTTTGCGACGATACTCCTCGTAACCGGAACCGGCGTGGTACGAGGAACGTACCAGCGGGCCGGAATCGCAGTGGGTGAAGCCTTTCGTGAGTGCGGTCTCCCGGAGCCGGTCAAAGTCCTCCGGGTTCCAGTACCGTTGTACCGGCAGGTGCGTCCGTGACGGTTGAAGATACTGCCCGAGATTGAGGATAGCGACGCCGTGGTGCAACAGATCGTCCATCGCTTCCTCCACTTCTTCCTCGGTCTCGCCAAGACCAAGCATCAGGCTCGACTTGGTTACGCTCTCCGGATCGATCTCCCGCGCCAGGGCGAGCACCTGCAGAGAACGGTCGTAGTCGCTGCGAGACCGCACCTGTCGGGTCAAGCGCCGCACCGTCTCGAGGTTGTGGCTCATGATCGCCGGCTTTGAGTCCATTACGGTTGTGACCGCATCCCGGTCTCCGAGAAAGTCGCTCGTGAGAACCTCCACCGTGCAGTCCCGCGCTTCGTCCCGGATCGCGCGGACAGTCTCAGCCACTATCGCGGCGCCACCGTCCTTCAGATCGTCGCGATTCACCATCGTGATCACTACGTGTCGAAGCGCCATCTTTCGTACCGATTCAGCTACGCGTCCCGGCTCGCCCCGGTCCACCGCACCGGGAAGTCCCGTTTTCACCGCGCAGAATCGGCACCGCCGGGTACAAGTGTCCCCGAGAATCATGAAGGTGGCGGTTTTGTGTTCACCCCAGCACTCGTGAATGTTCGGGCAGCGCGCTTCTTCGCAGACCGTATTGAGCCGCTCCTCCCGCATGAGACGCTTCAGGTAACGGAAATTGTCGTTGGTATTGAGCTTTATCTTCAGCCAGTCCGGCTTGCGTAACGTATCGGTTTGCATACTTTCAGGATAGCGAAATCCTCGGCTATTGACAGCCCCATGAAGCGGTATCTATTGTGAGATAATGAAGATTCGATACAACGCACCGGTGACCCTAACCTTTGCCCTGGGAGCGACACTGGTGATGCTGCTCAACCAGACGCTTTTTCCTGGTTTCACCTACCGTTTCTTTTCAGTGCGCGCTGCGATGGATCCCGGGAGTATCCTGGATTATATCCGCCTTATCACGCACGTGATCGGCCATGATAGCTGGGCACACCTGATGGGCAATTTCGCGTTTATACTTCTGCTCGGCCCGATCCTGGAAGAGAAGTATCGGTCCACGGGTATCCTCGTGATGATGGGCATCACCGCGCTCGTGACAGGACTGCTGAACGTGCTTTTTCTGCCGACAGGACTTCTCGGGGCCAGCGGGATCGTCTTCATGATGATTCTGCTCGTTTCCTTCACTAATATCAGGCAGGGCGAGATACCCCTCACGTTTATCCTGGTGGTGATACTCTTTCTCACCCGCGAGGTGGCCACCTCCTGGCAGGACGACACCGTCTCCCAGTTTGCTCACATCTCCGGAGGCGTGATCGGCAGTCTCTTTGGTTTCATGCAATCTCACCGGCGGAACGCGCGGTAGGACGGTCGATGCAGCAGGATAACGTCGTGGACCAACCGATGCAGGAGCGACTTCAGCAGTTGGAGGCGCGTTTCAAGGAAGTGGAGCTTCTCGTGGCGGATCCGGAGCTTCACCGTGACCAGCGCCGCGCGGTGGAGGTGATGAGGGAACACAACCGTCTCACCGAGGTGATACAATCCTGGTTCACCGTGCGGGAACTGAAGGCGCGGATAGCGGAAAATCACGAACTCCTGAACGAAGAATCCGACAGCGAACTCCGGGAGATGGCGGAGGAGGAGCTCCAGGAACAGGAACCCCGTCTCGAACGGGCGATCCGGGAACTCAAAGTTCTCCTGGTACCGCCGGACCCGCTGGACGAAAAGAACACGATCATGGAGATCCGGGCCGGTACCGGCGGAGACGAAGCGGCACTCTTCGCGGCTGATCTGTACCGCATGTATACGAAGTTCGCGGAGTCCCAGGGGTGGAAGATCGAGGTGCTTGAGACCAACGCCACCGAGATCGGTGGATTCAAGGAGATAATCTTTTCCGTTTCCGGAAACCAGGTTTTCAGTCGACTCAAGTTTGAGAGCGGCGTCCATCGGGTTCAACGGATTCCTACTACCGAATCGGGTGGCCGCATCCACACCTCTGCCGTGACCGTGGCGGTTCTGCCCGAAGCGGAGGAGACCGACGTGGAAGTTCGTAACGAAGACCTCCGGATCGACGTATTCCGTTCTTCCGGTCCCGGTGGCCAGAGCGTCAACACCACCGACTCCGCAGTCCGGGTAACCCATATCCCCACGGGTCTGGTGGTCATTTGCCAGGATGAGAAGAGCCAGCACAAGAACAAAGCCAAGGCGTTGCGCGTTCTCAAAGCAAGGCTGTTTGAAATGGAGGAAACGCGGCGTCGCGAGGAGACCGCCGAACACCGGCGCAACCAGGTAGGAAGCGGAGACCGGAGCGAGCGAATCAGGACGTACAATTTCCCTCAGAACAGACTCACGGACCACCGGATCAACCTGACCGTCTACAAGCTGGATCAGATCGTTCAGGGAGAACTCGGGGAGGTTCTGGAATCATTGCGCATGAGTGCGATGGAAACGGAGCTCGCCAACTGACGATCCGTGATCTGCTGCTCGCTACGACGGACCGCCTGAAACCTGTCGGATCGACACCCTGGCTTGATGCTCTGGTTCTGATGGAGTTCGTTGCACGACGTTCTCGCGAGTCGTTGCTGGCGGAGCTGAGAGACCCCGTGGAGGAGCTTTTACCGCCGGAAACGGCAGCCCGTTACGAAGAAGCGGTGGCGCGACGGGCTCGCGGTGAGCCCGTGGCGTATATTACGGGCGTTCGTGAGTTCTGGGGGCTGTCCTTTCTCGTCGGACCGGGCGTACTGGTGCCTCGACCGGAAACAGAGGTGCTCGTGGAGGAGACGATCCGTAGGATCCGGGAGTTTCCGGAACCGGTAGGATACCACGACTGCTGCACCGGTTCCGGGTGTGTAGCGATCGCCGTTCTACGGGAGTGCCGGGAAGCAGGAGTCACCATTATTCCCGGGTTTTCCGATAATGAGGAGAGAGCCTTTGCCTGGGCCGAGAAAAACGCCGGCCGTCTCACACCGGAGACAACCTGGGACAGCTGGATCGGCGACGGACTTGAGATCCTTCACCGTCCCGTGCAGGTAATCAGCGCGAATCCGCCGTACCTGACCGAAGAGGAAACGCAAGACGCCCTCGCCGAGGGATGGGGAGAACCTCCGTCGGCACTGACCGCGGGTGTAGACGGGCTGGAAGTTTACCGTGCTATCGTTCCCCAGGCGTGGGATAAACTGGATCCGGACGGTTATCTCATCCAGGAGATAGGGTATGATCAAGGTGACGCGGTGGCAGGGATTTGCCGCTCCGCCGGGTTTAAGAATACGATTACTGTACAGGATATTTCGGGAAACGACAGAGTCGTAACAGCCCGAAAGTAACCGGCGATTACGCGATGAGGAAATGTAACGTTCGCAGGAGAGAACGGAAAACGGTATGGTCGAGACGATCAAAGATCTCGAAAATGTAGTATCAACCTACCGTCCCCCGGAACAGGAGCGCATTCTCGAGGCGGCGCGACTGTCCGAGGAGCTGCACACGGGACAGCTGCGCGATTCCGGTGAACCGTACTTCATCCATCCTCTGCAAGTCGCGGAGATCCTGGTGAGACTCAAGATGGATGCTCCCACTATCATCGCGGCACTTCTGCACGACGTACTGGAAGATACGCGCATGAACCGGAACGAACTCCGCCGCAAGTTCGGTCGCGAAGTGGAGGGCCTGGTCCAGGGTGTCACAAAGATCGCGGTCGTAAAAGCTCAGAACCGTAACGTTCAGGAATCGGAAACGATCAGGAAGATGCTCCTGGCAATGGTAAAGGACGTCCGGGTAATCCTGATCAAGCTTGCCGACAAGCTGCACAATATGCGTACCCTGGAACACAAACAGGGTCCCCGACAACGAGAGATAGCCCAGGAAACCCTCGACATTTACGCACCGCTCTCGGGACGCCTGGGTATAAGCTGGATGAAGGATGAACTGGAGGATCTGTCGCTCAAACACCTGCATCCCGACATCTACCAGTCAATCAAGGAACTTGTGGCCGATAAGCGCGCTGAACGCGGAGCGTACCTGGACCGGGTTAAGCTGTCGATCACCCGGGCCGCGCGCGATGAGGGCGTAAACGTGGACGTGGAGAGCCGGGCCAAACACTTTTACAGCATCTACCGCAAGATGAAGCGCTACAGCAAGGAGATGAGTGATATCTACGATCTCCTGGGAGTTCGGATTCTCTGCGATAGCACCAACCAGTGCTACCAGATTCTCGGTATGGTCCACCGGCTCTGGCCGCCGATCGAGGGACGGTTCAAGGACTACATCGCGATGCCCAAGGCAAACCAGTACCAGAGCCTCCACACGGCGGTACTCGGTTTTGAGGGCCGTGTGATCGAGCTTCAGATACGAACACACGAGATGCACAGGACCGCCGAATACGGAATCGCGGCACACTGGCTCTACAAGCGCGGCGTTCCACGTGAACAGATAAGACCGGTCGATCTCGCGATCATGGACAGGGTCAAGACACTGCGCGACGTGCGGATTACGTCGAATGAGTTCCTGGAGGAGATCAAGCGGGAGATCCTTCGCGATTCGATTTACGTGTTCACCCCGAAAGGAGACGCGATCCAGCTGCCCAAGGGATCCACCGCGATCGACTTCGCCTACCATATTCATACCGAGGTGGGTCATCACACAACCGGAGCCAAGGCGGACGGCGCGATAATTCCTCTGCGGGAGCCACTCCGGAATACGCAGGTTATCGAGATCCTGACCAACCCGAGCGCGCACCCCCACCTGAACTGGTTGCGCTACGCCCGCACCTCCCGGGCTCGCAGCAAGATCCGGGCCTGGCTCAATAAGAACGACGAACATCTGATCATCAACCAGAGTATCATCGCCCGGAAGCAGTCCTCCACACAGGACGCCACGGGAAAACGGGCACCCCGGCGCAAAGAGTCACAGAAGGAACTGTCCCCGGAAACCTCCCAGATCCTGGACCAGCACAAGGTCGAGATCCGGGTGGGAAAGGAAAAGAATCTTCTCATTCACTTTGCCCAGTGCTGTGCGCCACGCACCGGAGACGATATCGTTGGCTACGTATCCCGCGGTCGCGGAATCATCGTACACAAACGGTCCTGCCGCAGCCTGCAAAGCATACCGGACGTGGAGGAGCGCATGATCGAGGTGGAATGGGAGACGGTCTCGCCAAAAACAACACACCGGTTTCGGGTGATAGCCCGGCGAACCAACGATCTTTTCAGCGAGATCGAGGGGGCTGTTAAAAAAATCCACGGTCACCTTATCGAGGGACGGATTGACGAATCACCCACGGGAAACCTGGAAGCCAGCTTTACCCTGGAGGTGGAACGGCGTCAGGACCTGAGGAAGATCGCCAAATGCATCCGCGCGGTTCCGGCGGTTCTCAACCTCAAAGACCTCTCCCCGGACTGATACAGACGTTCCCGGAGGACCGGAGTCCCCGGAGGACGGACGTCACCACTCATGTGTTCCGGCGACCGGCTTCCAGAAACGGAGTTTTTGCCCCCCTGCTCTTGCAGTTGCCGATGCGACACGGGACGGTTATTTTGTCTAGATGGCAAAAATTACTCTCAAAGGAAACCCGATCAACACTGTCGGTTCACTCCCTTCCGTGGGAACAACGGCACCGGATTTTCGTCTCACCTCAGGTGATCTTTCGGATCGCAACCTGGCGGATTTCGCCGGCAAGAAGATAGTTCTCAATATCGTACCGAGCCTCGAAACAAGCGTGTGTTCCGCCAGCGCTCGGAAGTTCGATAAGGAAATCGCGAAACACCCCGATGCGGTCTGCTTGACGATCAGCGCGGACCTTCCCTTTGCGGGAAGTCGCTTCTGCAAAACCGAAGGCGTGGCAAACGTGATCACCCTGAGCGACGTGCGGAGCAAAACGTTCGGCGAGGATTACGGCTGTCGTATCATAGATGGTCCCATGGAAGGACTCCTGAGTCGTGCCGTGGTCGTGCTGGATGAAAACAACAAGGTTGTGTATACCGAGCAGGTCCCGGAAATCGGACAGGAGCCGGATTACGACCGCGCTTTAAAAGCATTGACCGACTGACTCCTTGATTTCCCGGCGATCGGGGACCCGACACCGACGCATCGTCGTTGACACCCCGGTCGCCGACCGCTACCATCCGCCGTTGTGACAGGAACAACGGAAACGAGTTACTCCTACGCGCTTCGCGTCCAGGTGGGGGCTATGTGTATCGCCCTTATCACCGCCGGGGCGTTCGTCGCGATCCCGATACCCGGTTCACCGGTACCGATCGTTCTGCAGAATATGTTCGTGGTTTTCACGGGACTTGTGCTTTCACCCCTCTGGGCGATGCTCACGGTCGGGGTATACCTCGTGCTCGGTGCGGCGGGACTGCCCATATTCGCCGGAGCCGCGGGAGGGCTCGCGCATTTTGCCGGTCCCACCGGTGGGTTTCTACTGGGATACGTTCCGGCGGCGGGACTCACCTCACTGCTGTTGCGGGTCGGCCGCGATGATCGCAGGACCGCCCGTGAAGCAGGCTTATTTCACCAGGTTCTGGCGATCGTACCGGGTTTTCTCATCGTCTACGCGCTGGGCGTTCCCCGGCTTGCCGTAGTGACGGGCTTATCGATATCCCGGACGTTCTGGATCGGGATGGCACCCTTTCTTCCCGGTGACGTGATCAAGACGATCGCCCTGGTGATCCTTCTCCGGTCGATACCCGGTTCGATATGGCGATCCTGGAGCTGAAAGGGCTCGGTGCGTCCCTGGGCGACCCACCCCGCAACGTCCTCGCCGGCGTGGACCTCTCCTTTGAGCGGGGAACAATCTCGCTCCTGCTCGGTCCGAACGGGAGCGGGAAATCGGTTCTGCTCCGGACGATTCTCGGCCTGGTTCCCTCCTATGAGGGCGAGATCTTGCTGGACGGAACGGACCTGCGGCGGCAGTTCTCTCGGCTGCACCGCCGGGCGGGTGTAGTTTTTCAGAACCCTGACCACCAGCTTTTCGGTGATACCGTTCGAGAAGACATTTCGATCGGTCTACCTGCGGATCGAGATCCTGATCCAACGATGATCCGGGACCTGGGCATAACGGAACTCCAGGACCGTCCGCCTTCTGAACTGAGCGGCGGTCAGCGCCGCAACGTGGCTATCGCGGGAGCGTTTGCACCGTCTCCGGATTTCATTTTTCTCGACGAACCTTTTATCGAGCTCGATTTTCCAGCGATCCGAGGCCTTCTCAAACAACTGCAGGAGCTGCGCCGAAAAGACGCGACGATTCTGGTGGCGTCCCACGAGAGCCAGGATATCTGGCCCCTGGTGGATCAACTCGTGATACTCCAGGATGGGCAGGTTCTCTACCGGGGCGACCGGGTCCGCGGTTCCGGATACGTCGATTCCGCCTACGGTTTGAGGCCGATCGCGTCCGGGGAGAGGGAACGATGAGCACATTTCGCCGAACCGGAGTCGTCGACACCCTGGCCGTAACGACAGCACTGATCTTCCAGGTTATCATCCTGAAACTTGTCTCTCTTCCACACATCGCGGCCGCCCTTATATCCGCCGCCGTGCTGACGTTTCTGGTCGGCGGGGAATCCCCGGTCGGACTCGTACGCAAGGTACGGCCGTTGGTCGTTCTACTACTGGTTGTTCTCCTGGCCCGGCTGATCGCGGACTATTCCCTCGTTTCGTTGCTCGCCTGGGTCTCCTACGCTTCAAGAATTCTCGCAGCGGTGTTCGTGGCGTTGACACTGCTTGGGCGGATCGGTTCTACCGGGATCAGACGCGGTCTTAAATCGTTAATAAGCCCGCTCCCGCGAAGGATAAAACAACCATTGCTGGACCTGGTGACGGCGGCGCTCTTTCTGATACCCACGGTACGCCGCCGCATGGTAGACGCTCGCAGCGCCGCAACGATCCGGTTGAGCCGTTCACGAACGGGCCCGCTCCGCCGGACGGTCATGGTATCCCGGGCGGTACTCACCGCGCTGGCGACACTGCCTCCCCGGCGCGCCGAGGCGATGGTGGTGCGGGGACTGGTGGACCACGGTCCCGGACGTGGCCCGGAATGATTCATGTGGTTCTCTACGAGCCGGAGATTCCCCCGAACACCGGCAATATCGCCCGGACCTGCGCCGCCACGGGTACGCCCTTGCACTTGATCGAGCCCCTGGCGTTTTCGCTGGCGGAGAAAGAAGTCCGCCGGGCTGGACTCGATTACTGGGACGCCTTGAACCTTACGGTCCATCGGGACTGGGCGAATTTTTGCTCAGCTCAAACGGTCACGACACCGGCGCTTTTCTCTACCCGGGGTCGGCACCTGTACACGGAACTCTTTTCTTCTCACGGGGTGAATCATGAAGGGGAGGATCTGTACCTCGTCTTCGGTCCCGAAACACGGGGACTTCCGGATGAGCTGATACGGAAGTTTTATCACTCCACCTACCGTATTCCCATGGCGCCGGAATTCCGGTCGCTCAACCTCTCGAATACGGTAGCGCTGGTGCTGTACGAAGGTCTGCGCTCCCGGGGGTTCCCGGGCCTCCTCTGAATCGGGCACACTCCAGGTGTCGCCACGAGTCGTGCTCGGCGACAGGGAAACACTGAATAGAAGGGGATCAGCATGAACAAGATCGCGTTAATCGGCGCGGGATTCATGGGCTCCGCCGTAGCCCGCGCTCTTCGGCAGACCGACCCATCGATCACGATCGGAGTGGTTGAAAAAGACGATACCCGCCGTAATACCGCAATTACGGAACTGGGTGCACGGGATTTCTCCGCCGACCCCGCGGAGGTCGTCTCCTGGGCGGACCTCGTCGTCCTGGCTATAAAACCACAGGACCTCGAGTCGGCGGCGGCAGCACTTTTTGCCGGTGCGAGATTTACCGATCGGAGCGGTTCAGAATCCACGACGCCCTTTGTCTCGATCCTGGCGGGAACGTCACTGGACACCCTGGAATCGGTGCTTCGCACGGACCGTCTCATCCGCCTGATGCCGAATCTCGCCGCGGAGATCGGGAAATCGGTCACGGGGGTCACGGTGGGATCAGGAATTACAGACACGCAACGTGACAGCATACTGCGACTACTGGAGGGTGTGGGTACGCTCGTGGATATTCCGGAGTCGCGCATGGCAGCGATTACCGCATTATCCGGGAGCGGTATCGCCTTTGTTTTCGAGTTCATCGACGCGATGGCGATGGGTGCGGTGTTGGAAGGCATCCCGTACAACCAGGCGTTGCCGGCCGCTCTGGACGTGGTGGAATCAGCGGCGTTACTGCTGCGGGAGAACGGGGTTCACCCCGAAGAGATGGTTTCCCGGGTGTGTTCTCCCTCGGGCACCACCGTTACCGGTATACGGGCGCTCGCACGAGGCAGGATGCGCGCGACCGTGATCGACGCGCTCGGTGCCGCGGCGGAACGTTCCCGCGAACTCGAGGGATAAGGTTCGCGGGCAATCCCGTTGTTCTCGGAGACGCTTACCGGTACAATCGGCACATGCTGGACCTGAAATACGTTCGGGATAACCCGAACGCGATAAAAGAAAACGCGAAGAACCGCCAGGTGAACGTTGATGTGGACGCGTTGATTTCGCTCTATGATCGCCGTAACGAACTCATTCAGAACACGGAGACGCTCCGGGCGGAGCGAAACACAAACGCCCAGGCGATGAAAGGAAAGCTCTCTCCGGAGGATCGGTCCCGTCTGATCGAGGAAGGTAAGCAGCTGAAAAGCCGTATCGCCCGGGCGGAAGAGCAGCTAAAGGCTACGGAACTGCAATTACGCGACCTTGCCGAGGCGCTCCCCAACCTGACTCATCCGGAGGTGCCGGTGGGTACCGCGGAAAGTGACAACCGTGAGCTTGAGACGGTGGGTACCACGCGATCCTTCGCTTTTACACCGAGAGACCACGTGGACCTGGCGGAGGCGCTTGATCTGGTGGATTTTGAAGCGGCGGCGCGCGTATCCGGGACGAAGTTCTACTATCTCAAGAATGAGGCGGTGTACCTCGAGCTCGCGCTCACCCGTTTCGCTATGGATATCCTCCGTGAGCGCGGCTACGTGCCGATGATCACCCCGGATATCGCTCGCACCGATGTCGTGGCCGGAATCGGCTTCAATCCTCGCGGACCCGAGTCCAACATCTACAACCTCGAAGATGAGGATACCAGCCTGGTGGGAACCGCGGAGATAACCCTGGGCGGGTACTATTCCGGACAGACTCTACCGGCGGAAGACCTCCCCGTGCGCATGGCCGGCTTGTCCCACTGTTTCCGCCGCGAGGCGGGATCGGCGGGTCAGTTTTCCCGCGGTCTGTACAGGGTCCACCAGTTCACCAAAGTTGAGATGTTCATCGTATGCATGCCTGACCAGTCCGAGGAGATGCATCGCGAACTACTCGAGATAGAAAAGGAAATCTTCACCCGACTGGAGATACCGTTTCGCGTACTCGATATATGCACGGGAGACCTGGGTGGTCCCGCTTACCGGAAGTACGACCTGGAAGCGTGGATGCCCGGTCGCGGCGAGAGCGGCGAATGGGGTGAAATCACGAGCACCTCCAACTGCACTGATTTTCAAAGCCGGCGTCTCAATATCCGATACGTGGAAGAACGAAACGGCAAAAAACAACGAGGATACGTCCATCTCCTGAACGGCACGGCCGTAGCGGTCTCGCGGGCGATCATCGCGATCCTGGAGAACTTCCAGGAAACCGACGGATCCGTGAAAATCCCTCCGGCGTTGCAGCATTATACCGGTTTCGACCGGATCGCTCCCCGGACGGGACGATCCGACTCAGGCGGCTCAGGCGGCTCAGGCGGCTCAGAAGGAGCCTCCTGACCTGCGGGATATGCACAATGGGTATCAAAGTGCCGCGAATCGTCGCGGAAATCGGCACATCCCACGAGGGAGACCTTGATCACGCCCGGGATCTGATCCACGCTGCTCGTGACGCCGGGGCGGACATGGCCAAGTTCCAGTTCGTTCTGGCGGACGAGATCCTCCATCCCCGATCCGGCAACGTGGACCTGCCCGTCGGAACGGTCCCGCTGTATGACCGGTTCCGTGAACTGGAACGACCGGCGGAATTCTACGTAAAGCTGATGCAACTCTGCGATGAAGCCGGGATCCAGTTTCTCTGTACGCCCTTCGGGATTAAGAGTGCGCGAATACTTCAGCGACTTGGCATGCAGGAGTTCAAGATCGCTTCGCCGGAACTCAACCACCTGCCGTTGCTCCGTGTCGTAGCGTCGATGCGCGTAGCGATAATCCTCTCCTCGGGAGTATCCACGATAGCGGATCTTGGTGAGAGCATCGACGCGGCGCGCGCCGCCGGCACCCGCAGGATCACGGTTCTGCACTGTATCACCGCTTACCCCGCGCCGGAGGAAGAGTACAACCTTCGTGCTATTCCGGCGATCAGCAACGTGTTCGGCGTGCCCGCAGGCGTCTCAGACCACTCCATGGATCCCATCCTGGTACCGGCCCTGGCCACGGTTACAGGGGCAACGCTGATCGAGAAACATATCACCCTGAAGCGAAGCGACCACGGTCTTGATGATGCGATCGCCCTGGAACCGCAGGATTTCGCCCGCATGGTCCGCGAAGTACGCGCCGTGGCCGGGCAGCTTCAGCAGGAAGCGGGAGATCCGGTGGAAAAACGGCGCCGTCAGGTGGCGATCACGGAGGAGTTCCGTCGTCGCTACGGGTCCGACCGGGTCGAATCGGTACTCGGGAACGGGGTCAAACATCTGGCTCCCAGCGAACAGCGTAACTACGGCCATACAAACCGAAGCATCCACGCTGTGGACGACCTCAAAGCTGGGGACGTGCTGTCCGAGAGCAACGCCGCGATTCTACGTTCCGAAAAGAATCTCAAACCCGGTCTGCACCCGCGTTACTGGGAGATCGTGCTCGGGAAGAAAGTTATCCTGGATGTGCGGGCCGGCGACGGAATCACCTGGAGTGATATCCTCTGACACTGCTGCCAAAATTGTTGATGACCATCCGTGATCGAACATCGAGTCGGAGATCGTCCGGTTCACTGGAGGACAACGTCCTCCGGCAAACCGGTTGTCTTTGAGCTCAGCGTCAACCAGCGTAGCTTCAACAAGCTTACCAACACCTTCTAAGCGACATATTTTCTCAGTACTGTGTGAAGTATCCCCCCGTTTCGGTAGTACTCCACCTCCACCGGGGTATCGATACGACATACCGTGTTGAACTCCTTCACCGCACCGTCGTCACGGATCGCCCGGACCATCACCGCCTGACCCGGCTTGAGGTTGTCGTCCAGGTTAATCGAGAACATCTCGAACCCCGTGAGCGCAAGCGAGGCCACGCTGTCACCTTCCTGAAACTGCAGCGGTAACACGCCCATACCGACAAGATTGCTCCGGTGTATCCGTTCAAAGCTTTCCGCTATCACCGCCCGAACGCCCAGCAGTTGCGTTCCCTTGGCGGCCCAGTCCCGGGAGCTGCCCATGCCGTAGTCCTTTCCGGCCAGCACGATCGTAGGAATACTTTCTGAACGGTACCGTTCCGCCGCGTCAAAGATGCTGATCACCTCCCGCGTGGGGACGTGCGTCGTCCAGGACCCCTCCGTTCCCGGAGCGAGATGGTTGCGGAACCGGATGTTGGCAAAGGTTCCTCGTGTCATAATCCGGTCATTACCACGACGACTCCCGTAGGAGTTGAAGTCCTTCCGTTCAACCCCGATCGACTGCAGGTACTTCCCGGCCGGGCTGTCCGGTGCGATCGGTCCCGCCGGACTAATGTGGTCGGTGGTAATGCTGTCTCCCGCGATGACCAGGGCGCGGGCGTTTTCGATCGCCCGGATCGGAGCCACCTCAAGCCCCATTCCCTGGAAGAACGGCGGTTCCTGAATATACGTGGAGGCGTCCTCCCACTGGTACAGCGGGGACTGGGCGACGGGAATTTCGTTCCATTGCGGGTTGGAGTCCTCCAGCCCGGAATAACTCTCGATGAACGCGTCTCGGTCCAGCGCCTGGTCAATATACCGCTGCAGTTCCTCCGCGTCGGGCCAGATTTCGTGTAGAAAGACCGGTTTCCCATCTCCGTCAAATCCCAGAGGATCGTTGCTCAGGTCAATATCGACGGTACCGGCCAGGGAGTACGCCACCACCAAAGGCGGCGACATGAGAAAGTTGGCTCTTGTATGAGGGTTGATTCGTCCTTCGAAATTCCGGTTGCCGGAAAGAACACCGGCGACGACCAGGTCACCATTCTCGATTGCGGTGGCGACATTTTCCGGGACGGGTCCGCTGTTTCCGATACACGTGGTACATCCATAACCCACCAGGTGGTACCCCACCTTCTCCAGGTATTCCATCAGTCCGGTCCGTTGCAGGTATTCCGTAACTACCATCGAACCGGGAGCAAAGCTGGTCTTGACCCAGGGGTGACGCCGCAACCCGCGCTGGTACGCTTTTTTTGCGAGCAGCCCCGCTCCAAGGAGCACGCTGGGGTTGCTCGTATTGGTGCAGCTCGTGATCGCCGCGATAACTACATCACCGTGTTTCAGTTCCTGCTGCTCACCGTCTTCGTACCGGACCGCACCGGTATTTTCCAGGCTGTTCTCGTCCAATCCGTATCCCCGTTCCTCCACGGGCGCGCGCAGGAGTCGTCGCCACTCACGCTTGACCTCGCTGACAGCCATGCGATCCTGCGGTCGCTTTGGACCGGCGATACTGGGCTCCACTTCGTCCAGATCGAGGTGCAGTACCGTCTCGAACTCGGGATCGGGCGTGTCTGCGTCGCGGAACATACCCTGGGCACGACAGTACTCCTCCACCGTCCGGATCAGTTCCTCGCTGCGTCCGGTGGACCACAAATAATCGAGTGTCTGTCGGTCCACCGGAAAGAATCCCATGGTAGCGCCGTATTCCGGCGCCATGTTGGAGATCGTCGCACGATCGGGCACGGTCATCTCGTCGAGACCCGGTCCGAAAAACTCCACGAACTTCCCCACTACACCGTGTTCCCTGAGCAACTGCGTAATGCGAAGAACCAGGTCCGTGGCGGTAATCCCCGGCTTCAGCGAACCGGTGATTCGGAAACCAACCACCGCCGGCGCCAGTACGTAAAGAGGTTGGCCCAGCATCGCCGCTTCCGCTTCAATACCGCCGACGCCCCAGCCGACCACGCCGAGGCCGTTTATCATAGGGGTGTGGCTGTCGGTACCGACAAGCGAATCGAAGTACGCCAGGGTGCTTCCATTTTCCCGGGTGCGTGTCTGTACTACCTTCCCGAGATACTCAAGGTTTACCTGGTGACAGATTCCGCTCGCGGGAGGTACGACGGAGAAGTTTTCAAAAGCGCCCTGCCCCCACCGGAGAAACTCGTACCGTTCGCGGTTGCGCGAGAACTCGAGTTCCGCGTTACGGAGCAACGCTTCGGACGAATTAAAAAAGTCTACCTGTACGGAGTGATCGATCACCAGATCCACCGGAAGCTGTGGATTGATTCTGGCCGCGTTGCCACCAAGTCGCTCAACGGCACTCCGCATAGCCGCAAGGTCTACCACGCTAGGTACCCCGGTAAAATCCTGGAGTAGTACCCGCGCCGGATTGAACGGTAATTCGTCCTTCGCCGGAGCGGCGGGGTTGTAGTTCCCCATCGCTTCCACGTGATCCCGGGTGACGCTAAAACCATCCTCGCTGCGGAGAATTGATTCAAGCAATACCCGTGCCGAGAACGGCATCCGCCGCACGCCGGGAAACCCCTTTTCCGAAAAAGCATCCAGACTGAAATACTCCACCTGACCAAGCGCGGTCTCTAACGTTCGTTTTACACCAAAGCTGTCGTTCTGCACCGTGTCGTTCATCTCCTGTTCTACTCCTTATAACTCAAATATATCGGACCACCCGAGTGGTCGACTACCCTTTTTCTAAGTGCTATAGTCGCCTATATACTTAGGAGGTGCAATGAAAGACCCCCGTACACCTGACCTGAACAAGTTACAGCGGCTGTACACTCACATGGTAACCGCCCGGCACATGGACCTGATCGAACAGAGCTACACTTCCCGGGGCGAAGCGTTCTTTCACGTTTCCGGCGCCGGCCACGAAGGTTCGGTCACGCTCTTTCCATTTCTCATGGAACAAGATTGGCTCCACTTTCATTACCGCGACAAAGCCCTGATGCTCGCACGCGGGATAACCCCGTACATGTTCTTTCTCAGCTTGTTCAACAAGGATGAGTCTCACTCCCGGGGACGACAGATGAACGCTCATATGAGTGCGCCCGACCTTAATGTACTCAGTATAGTTGGTCCCGTGGGCAACAACGCGCTTCAAGCGGTAGGCGTGGCGGAAACGATCCGGGAGAACGACGGTGCGCCGATCGTGCTCTGCGCGCTCGGTGAAGGAACGACGCAGGAAGGCGAGGTAATCGAGGCGATCGGTCATGCCGTTCGCACCGAGTCGCCGGTCCTCTTTCTCGTTCAGGACAACTCTTTCGCGATCTCCACCCGCACACCGGGACAGACGTTCTATTCGCGCCCCGACGGGGAAGCGGATAGTTTCTACGGGGTACCGATCACGCGGATCGACGGCCGTAATCCGCTGGGTGCCCTGGAAGCATTTGAGCCGGTGGTGAAGGGAATGCGCCGTGACCGGAAGCCGCGGATCGTTGTTTTTTCCGTGGAACGTCTCCATAACCACACCAACGCGGACGACCAGAGGCTATACCGCACCTCCGAGGAGATTGCTGCCGCCGCCTCGTCCGGTGATCCCGTTCTGAAGATGAAAGACGAACTCCTCCGTCGGGGCGTGCCGGAAGAAACTCTTCACCGTGAAGAGGAAGCGATAGTTTCCCGGCTTAAGGAGGACGCGCGACGGGCCCAACTCAGCCCCGAGCCGGAACCGTATCCCGACGCCAAACCGCCGCTGCCGGTAAAGCTCACCGACCCGGCCTCCGAATATCGCGGGACCGGTGAGAATGAGATCACGATGCTCGAGGCAATCCGTGACGTTCTCGACTTCAGAATGGGATCGGACGTACGAATTACTCTCTTCGGCGAGGATCTGGAGGATCCGAAAGGCGATGTCTTCGGAATTACACGGGGTCTAACACAGAAATACGGCGATCGAGTCCGGAACAGCCCCCTGAGCGAGTCGCTCATTCTCGGCGTTTCCGTGGGTCGTGCGCTTGCCGGGGGGCGTCCCGTGGCATTTCTGCAGTTCGCGGACTTTCTTCCGATCGCGTACAACCAGATCTTCGCCGAACTGGGCAGCATGTACTGGCGCACCGACGGTGGATGGACCGCCCCGGTTATCGTCATGGTCACCGCCGGTGGGTACCGTCCCGGACTCGGACCGTTTCACGCATCAACCCTGGAAGCTCTCGTGACGCACACTCCCGGGGTGGATGTCTTCATGCCCTCCACCGCGGCGGACGCTGCGGGATTGCTCAACGCGGCGTTCGAGTCGGAACGTCCGACGATTTTCTTTTATCCCAAGAACCAGCTCAACGATCGATCTACCGCCACCAGCAAAGACGTGGCGCGTCAACTCGTACCGGTAGGACACGCCCGTACGGTGCGTCCCGGGGACGACCTGACGATAGTGGGATACGGTAACACCGTACCACTCGCGCTGAAAGCGGCGGTTGAACTGGACAAACACGGTGTCACCACGGAAGTGATCGACCTGCGCAGCCTCTTCCCCTGGGACAGCGATTTGGTGGTATCCAGCGCTGAAAAAACGGGCCGACTTATCGTGGTACACGAGGACAACCACACCTCCGGGTTCGGGGCGGAAGTTGTCGCCACTGTGGCTGAACGCAGCCGCCGCACGGTGGAGGCTCGTCGCGTAACCAGGCCGGACACGTACGTGCCCTGTAATTTCGGCAACCAGCTGGAAATACTGCCGTCGTACAGGCGCATTCTTGAAACGGCCGTCGATCTCCTCGGCGGTTCAATCCTCTGGAAGCAGACCGATTCTTCCGTAACCGGTGTCTTCGACGTTGAGGCGATCGGTTCGAGCCCCTCCGATGAATCGGTAACGATGGTGGAATGGAAGGTTTCCGCGGGAGATCCCGTCGGCGAAGGAGACCTGCTGGCGGAAGTCGAGGCGGATAAAGCGGCGGCGGAACTGACGTCGCCGGTCTCCGGAACGGTGAAAGATCTCCTGATAGGCATCGGAGATACCGTCGCCGTAGGCACCCCGATAATCCGGATTTCCACCGCCACCGACGGTCCGGCCCACGTCAAACCGCAAACCCGGGAGATGCCGGGTGAACCGGTCATTTCCGGGATCTCCGTCGATCGTGGAGCGCCGACGGTTACCGCTTCCGGTACGGGCTCCGATCTCCCGCGTGAGGATCGTGGAAACTCCTGTTTCATAACGGGCGTAGCTGCCCGTCGAGGATCCCGAATCGTCTCGAACGAAGAGATCGCGCAACTCAGCCCGGACTGGGACGCGGGTGATATTCAGAAACGAACCGGCATCGCCCGGCGTCCCTGGGTACGGGACGGCGAAAACGTTCTCTCCCTCGCGGTGGAGGCAGCGGAGACGGTGCTTCGAGACACCGGTACAGATCCAAAGACGATAGACCTGATCGTCTTTGCCACAGGCACGCCCTCCAGTACAACGCCGTCGATGGCGGCACTTCTGCAGTACGAGCTGGCTCGTAACGCCGGGGATTTCAAATGTGGTGCATACGATATCAACGCCGCCTGTTCCGGGTATATTTACGGTCTTCAGATCGCTCACGATTATCTCAGGAGCTACCCTGCAAAGAGGATGCTGCTCGTAACGAGCGAGGTCCTGAGCGACCGGCTGAACATGGACGATCCCGGTACCGCGCCGATCTTCGGGGACGCTGCCACGGCGACGCTCCTGGTCGGGAGCGGGCTTGTAGACGGCAACGACAACACAAAGGGACTTGCGGAAGTACTCCACCCGGTGATCTCCGCGCACGGCGAATCGGGCGAAACGCTACAGGTTCCCCAGGATTCCGATCTTCCCGTAATAATGGATGGTCCCCGGGTCTACCAGGAAGCGGTCAAGGCTATGATGAGTACGCTCTCCGATAGCGCCCGCGGCGCAGGAATAAAACCGGACGGCCTCGACCTGTACATTCCACACCAGGCGAACCAGCGAATCATCAACGCTATCAGGCAACGCATGAAGCTCCCGGAAGAGCGGATGTACAGCAATATCAAAGACAACGGCAACACGTCGTCCAGTACGATCCCGCTCTGTCTGGCGGAACTGCTTCCGCCTGGCGACCGTGGCGAGACCTGGGGTCTCACCGCGTTCGGCGGGGGATTCACGTACGGAGCGGCACTCCTGCGCACTCGTTAGGGTATAAAAAACCCCCGGGGCAAAGGAGGTAAAATCCCCGGGGGAAACATGCCGTACTTGACCTTGTACTCACCCGGTATAACAACGTTTGCACCCGGGGGTTACAAAGGTGTAAAAGGAAAAAGAGTCAGATTTCCTCTGTGATGAGTACCGGTTCCTCACCGCCGTCCGGCACGAACACCAACGCTGCCGAGTTTATGCAGTAACGCAAACCCGTCGGCAAGGGGCCGTCGGGAAAAACGTGACCCAGATGCGATCCGCTCAGGCTGTCCACGACCTCAAGTCGGACCATACCGTAGCTTGTGTCGATCCGGTATCGCACCGCATCCGGCTTTATCGGTGCGGTAAAACTTGGCCACCCGGTCCGCGAGTCGTACTTCGTGTCGGAATGAAAGAGCGGCTGTCCCGTGGCGGCGGAGTAGTACGTGCCTGTCTCCTCGTTTTCAAGCAGTTCGCCCGTGAACGCCCGCTCCGTACCGTGCTCGCGAAGTACGTAGAATTGCATCTCGTCCAGGCGCTCCCGCCACTCCTGTTCGGAGAGAGTGACGGAGAACTCTTCCGGAACAGGGTAATCCTCAAAGAGGCGGCGTTCCGCCGGTGTGAGAAACTGAATCGTTCGCTCTTCCCGCGATCCGCTACCCATGGTCGTCACCTCCCG
The DNA here is from genome assembly GCA_007130865.1 of Spirochaeta sp. Taxonomy (GTDB): domain Bacteria; phylum Spirochaetota; class Spirochaetia; order DSM-27196; family Alkalispirochaetaceae; genus Alkalispirochaeta. Next base: position 84,636 of record SLRR01000001.1, read on the forward strand.
GGTCGGGCCGTCGGCATCCCGGTCCGTTCCTTCTCTCGCGCCGACAGCAAACAAAGCTATCACCACTGCACTCAGCAGCAGCAACGCTAACGTAAGACGTTTCATTCGAGTAATTTACTAATCATTTTCCGGGAAGTCGACGGTCGTTACAAATTCTATAAAGCGCTGAGACTCTTTCTCAACCGAGGCGAGCGCTTTCAGCGCTCCGGATCCGTCCTCGTCAGAACAGCGGTCTTCTACGGCGCGCGCGGCTTCGCCCAGATCATGGCTGTTGAGATTCCACGCCCCGCCCTTGATCGCGTGCGCGGCAACTCGCGCCTCGGAAATCTTGCCCTCGGAGATCCAGGCTCGTATCTCTTCGATCTGACCGGGAAGGCGGTCCGCAAACTGCTTTGTTACTCTGGCGGCTGTCGCACCGTCACCCATAAACGCGTCCACGGTAGCGGCAATGTCGATCGGGGGGGTCTGTTTCGGGTCGTCCATGAGTTCTTCCTCCAGTGGTTCCAGTTCAAAGATCTCTTCCAGTTCATCGATCGGTTCTTCGGTAGAATCACCGTTGTCACCAACCCGATCGAACGCTCCTGCCAGGCGCAGTCGCTCAAGCACATTACCTATATCGGCATTTTTAAACGGTTTCGACATATAATCGTTCATGCCGACGCGTACGCACCGGTCCCTGTCGCCGGACAGCGCGTTCGCCGTTACCGCCACAATCGGTACCGTGTACCCGAGTTCCCGAATTCGAACGGTCGCGTCGTATCCATTCAGGTTGGGCATCTGCACGTCCATGAACACAAGCCCGATTTCGGGATGCTCCTGTACCTGCTGCACCGCTTCCAGTCCGTCCGAAGCCAGAATCGTCCGGAACCCTCGCTTCTCGAGAATCGTCTGAAAAAGCTGCTGGTTCACGAAGTGGTCCTCCGCTATCAACACCGTTTCAGGATAAACCGTTTTGGACGTTGCCGATGCCTCGCCACCGGCAGCTCCGGCGCTCTCGTCCTGCTCGACCATCTCGAGCTCTTCCAGGTCGCCCGCAAATATCTCGTCCAGCGAACGCACCAGGTCTCCCGGTTTGACTGGCTTACTGATGTAGGCGTCAAACCACCGCAGCAGTTTCATCTTCGCCTCGCCTGTACTCAACCCCGTGGGGCTCATCAGTATCAGGGGAACCTTTGTGAACGCTTCGTCGTTGCGGATCTCCGAAGCCGCCTGCCATCCGTCCATATCGGGTAATCGCAGATCGATCAGTACCAGAGAATAGAGCTCGCCGATATCCGCCGAACGGCGGAGTTCCTGGATTCCGTCGCGCCCCGAACGCGTCAGCACCGTCGCGGCGCCGAAGTTGGTAAGGTAGTTCTCCAGAATACGCCCGCTCTCACGGTTGTCGTCAACGATGAGACACCGCGTATTCTCGGGCAGCGATCGGGGAACGTAGGATGAGGAATCCCGATACTCCAGGATCTCCAGCGGTAGAGTAAACCAGAAGTTGGACCCCCTGCCCGCGCGACTCTTTACCCCGATCCGGCCGTGCATCATTCCGATCAGGTCCCGCGAGATCGAGAGTCCCAGGCCCGTTCCGCCGAACTTACGCGTCATGGAGGCGTCCACCTGACTGAACGGTTTGAAGAGTCGGTCCTGCCGGTCTTCCGATATACCGATACCGGTATCTTTCACCTGTAACAAAAGGTGCTGTCGGCTGCCGATCTCACGGTACGCCGCTTCAACTCGAATATAGCCTTTTTCGGTAAATTTGACCGCGTTGTTTACCAGATTTACCAGGACCTGGCGCATTCGGTTGGGATCGCCCCTGACCAGTTTCGGAAGACGCTGATCCACGGCGAGCACCACCTCCAGGCCCTTCCGGTGTGCCTGCATGCTCACCATATCTACCGCGTCTTCCACGGTCTTGATCGGATCGTAGGGAATGTCTTCCAGCTGCAGACGGCCCGCTTCGATCTTGGAAAAATCCAGGATGTCGTTTATAAGCCCGAGAAGCACCTCTCCGGCGAACAGAATCTGCTGCAGGTACTCTTCCTGCTCTTCGTCCAGGTGCGTTTCCCGCAGGAGGTCAGCCACCGCGTTTATCGTGTGCAGAGGCGTCCTGATCTCGTGGCTCATGTTCGCAAGAAACGCGCTTTTTGTACGCGTAGCGGCTTCCGCCAGCTCTTTGGCTCGACGCAGCCGATCTTCATCGTTTTTCTGGGAGGTGACATCGTCTATCACCGCCAGAATGAACGGCGTGTGACCACCGGCGGTAACCTGGGTAAGGTCTACCCGCCACCACGCGACTTCACCGTCGCTCGTTTTACACCGGGATACCACCTGGAAACGATCACGCTCTCCCTCAACTACCTCCGAGAAGAGCGTCTGAAAGTACTCCGAATCTTCCTCGTGGGAAAAACCGGTGAGAAAACCTCCGGACAGTTCCTCTTCGCTGAAGCCGAGGAACCTGCGTACGGATTCGTTGGCGTATTGGATCCGCCCGGAACCGTCCATTACTACGATACCGATCGGTGAGTGCTCGAATACTACCTGGAACTGCCGCCCGAACTGCTGTGCCATCGGTCGTAACTGCTAGAAGTTTACCTGCAGGATCTCGGAGGTCTTCTTCCTGATCGCCTGTGGCGACAACGGTTTGATCATGTAACTGCTGACACCCATTTTCAGCGCCTGAATAACCGTCTCCCGCTTGGACAGAGCCGACAGTACTACGATGGGAGGCCGATCCTTCTCCTTCTGTAGCTTCTGCAGGACCTGGAACCCGTCCATCTCGGGCATCATAAGATCCAGGAAAACCAGATCCGACTCACGGCCGTACTCACTCTCGATAAACAAGCGCCCGTTACCGTAGGCGTCAACCTGGACCTTGGTGTCGGACATAGCGGTTCGTATCAGTTCCTGGATGATAGGGTCGTCGTCGACGATCGAGACTCTCACGGTGTCGCCCAGTTCGTTAAACGCGGGGCGACTTCCCGATTCTTCCTGGAAACGCATATTGATCGACTCCCCGCGTTTTTTCTTGGGAGCGCTCTTGCCGACCACGTCGTTTCTCGCGTCGGATCCGTCGTCGAGCAGCACCGGGCCGCCCGTCGCTTTCTTGGACAGCAGCCCGTCCATAGCCTGATCGAGTTTTCCCGTGACCTCGATACCCTCATAATCGGAGCGACTGGTGATGAATTCCCGCATGAAAGAATCGTTTGTCAGTACCTTGCAATACCGTTTCATAGTTCCGGTGGTCTCTATGATCGTCGAGAAAAGCGCCGACAGCTTTATCGAGTCTTCCGAGGTGAGCTCCAGACCGGAAATCATGACAAGAACCTTTGGACTCTTGAGCTCGTACAGATCGATCAGCTCCTCGATCTTGTATCGAAGAAGGTCGATCTTTTCCCGGTTGAGCCCCTGTGCAACCTCTATAAAAATAATCCCTTCATTCACGTGTGCTTCGATAATACAGGGAGTGTCATCGATCTTCACGTCCACGTCGAGCATCTCCCCGACCGCCTTCAGAAGCGCGTCCACCCGGATCGGTTTTGTCAGGAACTTGCGCACGTTGTAACGAGCCACCTCGACCAGAGCACTGCGATCGACCTTTGCCGAGGCCATGATCACCGGTATCTTTTTCGTGTTCGGGTTCTCGTCTTTCTCCCTCAGGAGTTCCGCCGCGGATTTGCGACTCAAGTGGAAGTCGGTGATCAGAAGCTGGGGCAGGACGCTCCGGAGTTTACTCGCTCCGTCCAGACCGCTCACCGCGGTTGTTACGTCGAATCCGTAATCACTGAGCTTTCGTTTCAGATAATCCCGGAATAGTTGCGATTCATCTATAACCAATATTTTTTTCATTTGTCCGTTCCCCGGTCTTTCATTATCCACGGCAGATATGGAAAAAATCAACCGCTTTGATATAATCCGCCCATGAAAACGAGTAAACCCGACCACCCCCGGGATGACCAGATCCCGATAAGCACCCAAAACGATCGCCGCCTTCTCCTGAACTCTATGGTAATATCCGTCTCCGGATGGCGAATGCTCTTCGGCGAGGCTCCGGAATCCCTGAATCGGGATCTCAGTACAGTACAGCGGGATCTGGTGGTAACAGCGGCGCGGGTTTTCGCGGATTTTCTTGATGGTGAGATTACGGGCCGTTCCAGCCGTATACCGACTATTACGATTGGTACCGATACTCGTCCCACGGGACCGGCTATCGCGGAATCGGTTCTGCGAGTATTCCTGGCGGCGGGATACGAGGTTGAATGGCTGGGTCCGGTAACCTCGCCGGAGATCATGGCATACACCAAGAAGTCGGAACACCTGGACGGTTTTTTCTACATCACTGCCAGTCACAATCCGCCGGGATACAATGGATTCAAGTTCGGCCTGTCCGACGGCGCGGTACTGTCCGGATCCCTCGCGTTTCCACTGATTGAACGATTTCGAGATCTCCTGATGAACCAGGCCCTCGTCGAATCGCTGGTGCGTGACGTGGCCGGTCTCGACCCGACCCTCCGTCGCTCGCTGGAAGAGAATCGATCACGCTGGAAGAACGACGCCGCCCGGGCGTATCGGTCGTTTCTTCTGGAAAAACTCCCTGAGGATCGTTTTCTCCTGCCGGTACGGCGTGTTCTCGCGGAACGTCCTCTGGGAGTGGTGGCCGAGCTCAACGGGAGCGCCCGTGCCACCAGCGTGGATCGCACACTCCTCCCGGCGCTGGGCGTGCGCACCGCGTTTTACAACGACCGTCCCGGCGTAATCGACCACCAGATCCTTCCGGAAGGTCCCGGCCTCGATCGCGCAGCTACGCTCCTGCAGGACCACCACCGGCAGGACCGTTCTTTTCAAGTCGCCTACGTCCCGGATAACGACGGAGACCGGGGAAACCTGGTGTTCATCGACCGTGACGGAAAGGCCGTAATCCTGGAAGCGCAGGATGTTTTTTCTCTGGTAGCAGCGATAGAGCTCGCCTGGTCCCGGATCAACGGCGACAATGCACGGCCTCTCGCGGTAGTAGTCAACGGTCCTACGTCGTTGCGGATCGAGGAGATCGCCCGTTGGTTTGACGCGGAGGTGTTCCGCGGCGAGGTTGGAGAGGCCAATATGGTGGCCCTGGCGACGGAACAGGTAGAAGCCGGGTACGACGTTTGCCTTCTCGGAGAAGGTTCCAACGGCGGTACGATCGTTCCTCCGGCGACCGTCCGCGATCCGATGAGCACACTCCTGGCGCTCTGCAAGCTGCACGCGTTCCCGCTTCAGGGCGTGATTCGGGAAGCCCGGGAAAATCACGGCATCGCTCCGGCAGAGAACCCGGGATCATTGCTCCTGGATACGGTACGTCTCCTGCCACACTTTACGACCCTGGAAACGGACCACCCTCTGGCCAAGATGCACGTGGGAAATATACCGCAGGCGGACCTCAAAGCGAAGTACGAGGAACTTCTGCCCCGGCGGATCGAGGGGATCATGGAAGAGCTCAGACGTGAACTGCATGTCACGCACTGGCAGACCCGGAACCACGAAGGTACGCGCACCTTCCCGGGGCCGGGAAATCGCACCGGCGCCGAGACCGGGGGGCTCAGCGTCGTGTTTCTGGACGAAGAAGAGCGTCCCCGGGGTTTCGTCTGGATGCGTGGCAGCGGTACCGAGCCGGTCTTTCGCGTCCTCGCGGACTGTGCCGGGGAAAATCCCCACCTTCTGGAAACGCTCATTACCTGGCACCGCTCTCTCATTGAGGAAGCGATCAATAGTCTCCGGTGAGGCGGTGTCGGTTAGTCGATGTCCGATAGGCGGTGTCGGTTAGGTGCTTTCAGGTGAGAAGCGTTATCGCTCCGTCTTCTCTCCTGCAGACGAACCGCTCCTTCTCAAGAGTGTCCAGGACTTCCTGAACCCGCGTGCGGTCAAATCCGTTGTCTTTCCCGTACCGGGGCAGCGCTTCCGCGGTGATCACCCCGTTCCGGGACAGATCGCGGAGTATCATTCCCCGAAGCTGCCGGGTACTCCCTTCAAAGGGAGACTGCCGAACGTAATGAGCGCTCCGGCGGTTGGCGTTTTTGCCGGAACCGGCAAGCAGCACGCCGTAGTCCATCAACGCCCAGTACCACTTCCTCGGAGCGTTGCGATCCAACGTTACTTCCACCAGGGGCAGTATCTCGCGATCAGGAACATCGTGCCGATCCGGAAAAAAGTGGTGAAGAAATACACGCCGGATGTTTGTCTCGATAAAAACTGTCGGTTCGTCGTAGGCAAACGCCGCGATCGAACCGGCCGTAGCCGATCCGATACCGGGAAGCGTCTTCAATATCGCCGGGTCCCGGGGTAACGCGCCGGAGAACTCCCGGTGAATCCGACCGGCCCCGTCCTGCAGGAATCGAGCTCGGCGGTTATATCCCATACCGCTCCAATACCGGAGCACCTCCGCAAACGAGGTTTCCGCCAGCACGGAAAAACCGGGAAAGCGTTCGATGAATGGAAGGAACTTGCGTTTCACCCGGGCGACCTGGGTCTGCTGCAGCATTACCTCGGAGACGAACACGTTGTACGGTGAGGGGGCGTCCCTCCAGGGCATCTCCCGGTAATGCTCGCGGTACACCCGCCGGACCTCGTCACGAAACGTACGGATATCCTCGTCCCGGAACACGCTCTTAAACACCCCCGGCCTTAACGGTTTTCTCCGCCTTCCGCCGGATGCTGTTCCACACGCCGCCCAGGCCCATCGCCTTACGGACCTCCGCCAGCGTCGCCCGCGCTTCCTCTCTCACCCGCAGGGTCCCTTCGTAGATAATCCGGTCAACGAGCCCTTTCTGCGACGAAAACGCTTCTCTCCGCTCCCGGATCGGATCGAGGAACTCGTTCAGAGCGGTGGCCAGCAGTTCCTTCACTTCAACATCACCTACGGAACCTGACCGGTACCGCTCCTGCAGGTCCCGCACTTCCTCCCGCCGGGTGTTGAAGACGTCGTGGTAAACGAATACCGGGTTCCCTTCTACCGTCCCGGGAATGTCCGCCCGGACCCTGTTCGGGTCGGTGTACATGCCGCGAACCTTCTTCTCCACCGTTTTCCGGTCGTCCGAGAGGTAGATCGTGTTGTTAAGAGATTTGGACATCTTCGCCTTGCCGTCGGTCCCCACCAGCGTAGGCACATCTCCTATCAGCGCTTCCGGAACGGGGAAAACCTCTCCATAGAGGTAATTGAACCGCCGGGCGATTTCCCGGGTGAGTTCCACGTGCGCTTCGTTATCCTTACCTACCGGCACGAGGTTGGCCCTGGGAAGGAGAATGTCGCCGCTCTGAAGAATCGGATATCCCAAGAGGCCGAAGGGCATCTCGTTCAGGTTTGCACTTCGCGCCATATCCTTGAGACTGGGAAGACGCTGCAGGCGGGGAACGGTGACCAGCATCTCAAACAGCAAGTTGAGCTCGTATATTTCCGGTACGGCACTCTGCAGATACACGGTGGATCTCTCCGGATCTATCCCGGCCGCCAGGTAGTCCAGGACCATCTCCCGGGCGTTCGTCGCGATCGTGCCGATCGCGTCCTTCTCCGGCCTGGTAGTGAGCGTATGAAGGTCTGCGATGATGAAAAAACACTCATACCGATCCTGCAGTTTCACCCGGTTCTGAAGGGATCCGACAAAGTGTCCCAGGTGCAGCTTACCCGTCGGTCGGTCTCCGGTGAGTATCCTTGGTCTTGTTTCCACGTTACTTGGCCTCCTGTTGCTCCACTGCGTGTTGATCTTCCTGTGTCTTTTCACGCCGGCGTCCATTGCTCCTGCCGGAACCTTTTCCCTTCCGGAGTGTCTCCAGAAACTTTCGTCGGACCGGGATGAAGCTTCCGGTACCCATGAGCACACCTACCGGAACCATGCCGGGTACGTTTTCCAGTACGATCTTGATCGACACCGTAAGCGGTACCGCAAGAAACATTCCAGCGATATCCCACAGCCACCCCCAAACGAGCAGTGACAACAGTACGACCACGGGGCTCAGGTTCAGGCGGTCGCCGGTGAGTTTCGGGTCGATTACGTTCCCGATGACAAACTGCGTCGCCGCCATGCCGGTGAACGCGGCTATTACGGGGTTCAAGTCGGGATAGAACTGGATCAGCGCAAACACGCCGGTGATGAACGTGATCACAACGGAACCGATAGAGGGTATGAAGTTGAAAAGAAAGGTGAGAATCGCCCAGATAAAGGGGAAATCAACTCCGATAAGACCGAACATGAAGTATACGATCACGGCGGTGAGCAGGCTGACGGAAATCTTGACCGCGATATAACGAGCGATCTGGTTGTTGATGTGCGCCAACACGATCGTGACCCGGCGTCGCGTGGACGTCCCGAAGGCAATCTGCAGCTTTTTCCGCAAATACGGTTTTTCCATGAGCAGAAAAAGGAGGAAGATCATCACCACCATAAATCCGCTTGCAAAGGCCATGAAGTTGCCCGAGACGGTGATCAGAGCGTTGCCTACCGTGCGTGTGACTTCAAGTTGACTCAGTATGTCCGCGGGGAGGTTGTACTGATCGATCATCTCCCGCAACAGCACCGTGAACCGTGCCTGGTATTTCGGGAACTCCCGGAGAAGACTTTGTATGCTTGAATAGATGATCAGCGCCAGCAGGTACCCGAAAGCGAGAAAAATCAGGAGCACCGACGTAACCGCCGCGAATCGTGGTACCCGCAACCGCTGCAGGAAAGCCACCACCGGTAAAAACACAAAAGACAGCAGCAACGCGATCACGAAGGGGATGAAAATCCCGCTCATAAGTCGCAGCACGGCGCCGATCAACACCACGGCTATGATGAAGAGATAGACCGTATACGCCTGTGGAGACTTGACCGCGTCCACCAGCGTCTCCCTCTCAGGACCGGCCCCGGCGGGGTTGGTACTTTCATCACTCATGAGAGCTCTACAGTATCGAGCATGCGGGAGCTTAGCAAGTCTGTATAAGCCCGGTCTGTATAAGCCCGGGCGTCCTCACGATGGAACCCGTGGCGGTCATCGTGAGAACGGCTCGGACGGTCTCGCGTCAGGCGTGTATCACCCACCCCTCGGCGGCCCGGGCTGCTTCCATCACGGCCTCCGATATCGTCGGGTGGGCGTGAACCATCGTCGCGATATCTTCGGGAAGCAGTTCCGCTTTTCTGGCCAGTAGCAGCTCGTGGATCAGTTCCGTAGCGTTCAGACCGACCGCGTGGGCGCCGAGGATCTCCCTGGTTTCCCGGTGGACGACGATCTTTACGAGTCCCTCGCTCTTATCTACTGCCACGGACTTACCGGCTCCGCGGTACGGAAAGAGTGCGGTCTCAAAATCAAGGCCCTGCGCACGGGCCGACTTTTCCGTCACACCAAAACTCCCGACCTGTGGTTCGCAGTAAACCGCCGATGGTATGAGCGAAGCGTCGATCCGGGGCACCGGATCGTGTCCGGCCATATGTTCTACGGCGATTTCCCCTTCTTTGCTTGCCACATGGGCGAGCAACGGTGATGCGGTAACGTCGCCTATCGCGTATATCCCCTGTACCCCGGTCCGGCCGTAGTCCCCGGTGACGATAAAGCCCTTTTCTGTAGTAACGCCCACCTCTTCGAGGCCGATGTTTTCCGTGTTTGGGGCGCGTCCCACCGCGACGAGGATCATGTCCGCAGCGAGGGTCTCTTCCTTCCCGTCCTTCTCCACGGTAAGCTTGACGCCTTTACCCTTTTTGTCCAGAGACTTTGCCCGGGTGCCTACCAATGTCTTGACGCCGTATCGCTTGAACGCTTTGGCAACCACGTCGACCGCGTCGTGGTCTTCCAGGGGCAGGAGCTGATCTAGCATCTCCACCACCGTGACCTCCGCGCCGAACGCGTTCATCACGTAGGCAAACTCCATCCCGATCGCACCGGCACCGAGGATCAGCAGTTTCCCCGGAAGCTTCTTCAAGTCAAGGATTTCCCTTGAGGAGAGAACCTTCTTCCCGTCGAACTCGAATCCCGGTAACTCCCGGGAACGCGATCCCGTGGCTATGAGAATGTTCCTGCCGGTGACGCTTTTCTTTCCATCCACCGAGATCTCGTGCGGACCACTGAACGCGCCCGTACCGGAGATATAGTCGATCTTGTTCTTCTTGAGCAGCGCCTGTATGCCTTTAGAGAGCTTGCCCGCCGCGTCCCGGGACTTCTTGTGCACTTTCCCGTAGTCCAGTTTCCCCAGGTCTACGGTGGCTCCGATCGCTTCCAGGTCACGGGCGGAGTTTACGAGCTCCGCCTGGTGTATCAGTGCCTTTGAGGGGATGCATCCCCAGTTGAGGCACACCCCGCCGGGGGCGTCTTTTTCTATGATTCCCGCTTTGAGACCGAGCTGGGATGCCCGGATCGCCGCAACATAGCCGCCGGGTCCCGCGCCGAGTATCAGCACGTCGTAGTCGTATTCAGCCATAGTATTCTCCATTCGTCATCGTCGTTCAGAAGAGCAGTCGCGCGGGCTGTTCCATCAGCATCTGAAGCTCATGCAGAAACCGTCCTCCCGCGGCACCGTCGATGACGCGGTGGTCGCAGGAGAGAGTCATCTTCATCACCGTCTCGACTCCGACAGTTCCATCCTCGCGAACAACCGGCGTGGGCTTGCTCGCTCCTAGCGCCAGAATCGCCGCTCCGGGGGGATTGATGATCGCGGTAAACTCCTCCACGCCGAACGAACCGAGGTTACTGATCGTAAATGTAGCACCGGTGTATTCCTCCGGTTTCAGCTTGCCCGTTCGCGCTTTCTCGATCAGACTCACCAGGTCGGCGTCGATCTCCTGAACTCCCCGGTTGCCGCAATTACGGACCACCGGCGTGATCAAACCGCTTCCAGCGTCCACGGCAAGGCCGATATCGATGCTCCCGTGTTCTCGGATAGTTTCTCCCTGCCAGGAAGAGTTGACCACGGGATGGCGCCGGAGCGCCTCCGCGGCGAATTTCATGAAGAAAGCGTTGAGAGAAACCTTTTCCGGGAGGGTGGCGTTAAGCATTTTTCGTGCGGCCAGTACGTTCTCCATGGAAACCGAGGTTGAGAGATAGTAATGCGGCGCGGAAAACTTGCTCTCGCTCAAACGCCGCGCTATCACCGCCCGCTTGCCTTCCACGGGAATGTCCCGGTCCGCCGGCGCCGTCGCTCCCCCGGCGGTACTCCCGGCCACGGCGGACGCGCCGCCGGGAACCCCCCGGAAGTCTTCGATATCACGCTTGGTAATCCGACCACCCGTACCGGTTCCCTTCACGAGGGCGAGGTTGATATTCCGTTCCGCCGCTAGTTTTACCGCCAGAGGACTGGCTTTTATACGATAACCGGAAGCGGGGGCCGCGATTTCCCGGGACTTATCCGGCTCCTGCGAGGGCCGGGCGGCGGCGCTTTTTTTCTCTTCCCGGGCAGGCTCTTTTGTCTCCTGCTTGATCCCGGAGTCGGCCTCGCCCTCGGTTGCGGACTCATCAGAGGATTCCTCGGCGGATTCTTCGTTGGAATTATCCCGGGCGCTCCCCTCCGATTCGATTTCCTTCAGGAGCGCCGATATATCCTCACCTTTTTCTCCCATCACCGCGATCGTCTCGCCTACGGCGGCGCGGCCGTCGGATGCGACGATAATCTTGAGAATCGTCCCTTCCTGCGACGACTCGTACTCGACTGTGGTCTTGTCGGTCTCCACCTCACAGAGCACGTCACCGGCGGCAACGGTATCGCCCTCGTTCTTGTTCCAGCTTACGATCGTCCCCTCCTCCATCGTGGGAGAGAGCGCTGTCATCGGTACCTTTTCCGCCATCTATCTACTCCTTGTAGCTAACTCGTTTGACCGCGGACACAATCTTCTCGACGGAAGGCTGTACCGCCAGCTCCAGAGTATGGTTGTAGGGCATCGGGACGTCCTCGCTCGCAACCAGTTCCACCGGAGCGTCCAGATCATCAAAACAGTTACGCGATACCAGCCATGCCACGTGCGATCCGACGCTCGCCATGGGCCACGCCTCGTCCACGATTACCGCGCGGTTGGTTTTTCGAACACTGGCGTAGACCGTTTCCTCGTCCAGAGGACGCAGACTACGCAGATCAACCACCTCTGCCTCGATTCCCATCTCTGCAAGCGCCTCTGCTGCCTTGAGCACCACGTGCACCGGCTTGGAAAAAGAAACGATCGTAACGTCGGCACCTTTCCGCTTCACATCGGCTTTACCGAAGGGAATCAGGTATTCCTCTGTCGGGACTTCGCCAACCAGGCCGTAGGTCATCTCGCTCTCGAGCACGACCACCGGGTTGTCATCACGGATCGCTGTCTTCAGAAGTCCTTTCGCATCGTACGGCGTAGAGGGGGCGATAACTTTCAGGCCCGGAATATGCACGTAGTAACTCTGCAGAGCCTGACTGTGCTGGGAGGACAGGTACTCCGCCGGGCCGTTGGCCCCGCGAAACACGATCGGCACCTTCATCTGGCCGCCGGACATATGACGCATTTTGGCGGCGTTGTTCACCACCTGGTCCAGCGCCAGAAGCGCGAAGTTGAATGTCATCCATTCCACGATCGGACGCAGCCCCACCGTGGCGGCACCGACGGCAAGACCGGTAAATCCCAGTTCGGTAATCGGCGTATCCTTGACACGACGTTCGCCGTACTTGTCCAGCAACCCCTTGCTCACCTTGTAGGCACCGTTGTACTGCCCGACCTCCTCGCCGAGCAGAAAAACCGCGTCGTCGCGCTCCATCTCCTCGTCCATGGCCTGGCGAATAGCTTCCCTCATCTGTATCTCAGGCATTTCGCGTCTCCTTTTTTCGCGTTCCGTGGCGTCAGGCCAGGATATCTTCGTATATCGTGTGCAGCGCCGGTTCTTCGCTCTTCTCGGCAAAATCCACCGCGGCCTGCACCTCGTCTTTAACCTCGTCGTCGAGCTTCTTGTATTGCTCCTCCGTGATCAGACCCGCGTCCATCATCCGGCTCTTGAGCTGAATGATCGGATCCTGACGTTTGTACTCTTCAAGCTCGTCCTTCGTGCGGTACTTCGCCGGATCGCTGGCGGAGTGCCCCTTATAACGGTAGGTTTTTATGTCGATCAGCCAGGCGTTCCCGTTTTCCCGGGCATCCGCGGCGACTTCCTTAAGCCCCTCGTAAACCTCGATGAAGTCCATCCCGTTTATGATTTTCCCCTGCAGGTTGTAACCCTCTGCTTTGACATGGAAGTCTTCTACTCCGGAAACGCGCTTCACCGCGGTTCCCATGCCGAACTGGTTGTTCTCCACGATGTAGATCGCGGGCAGGTTCCAGATCTTGGCCAGATTGAGGCTTTCGTGGAACGCTCCCTGGTGAATCGCGCCGTCGCCGAAGAAACAGAGCGTAACTCCCTTCTCTCCGAGGTACATCTGCTTGAACGCTACCCCGGTAGCCATCGGAATCTGGCCACCTACGATCCCGTTCCCGCCGAGAAAGTGCCGTTCCACGTCAAACATGTGCATGGAGCCACCTTTGCCCCGGGAACACCCGGTAATCTTACCGTACATCTCGGCCATTACCGATCCGGGTGACATTCCCACCGCAAGGGCGTGCCCGTGGTCCCGGTAGGATGTGAGAATGTAATCCTTTTTCAGATCGATCGCCGCCACGGCACCTACCGCGACCGCTTCCTGACCGTTGTAGAGATGCAGAAAGCCACCGATCTTACGCAGCCCGTACATCTGGGCCGTTTTCTCTTCGAACCGCCGGATAAGAGTCATATCCCGCAGTGCACTGGTCAGGAATTCCTTGTCGTATTTCTTAACGTCACTCATATGTATTGCTTGCTCCTTTTTATACGTCCGCGGATCAGTCACGGATCCGGACGGATTCGTGCTCTCCGGTTGCAGGCGTGCTGTGATCGATCTCGGTAATCGCCGTCTCCAGAATTACCAGGTCGTCGATACCAGGGTCGGCGTGCCAGAAGTTTTCCAGGTGTTTCCCCAAAGCTTCCAGGACCGCCGACTTCAATGACGGGTTGTCCACAACCGCGGCGTCCCCGGATACGAGGACCACCTCGGTAAAACCCTCGGTGTGCAACAACCAGGAGACACGGGAGTTTCGTGCGATCTGGGAAACTTTCCGGAACTTACGATCGGTCACCGCGTAGATATGGTTCGGGGCACCACGCAACATTCCCGCCACCATCCAGCGGCTGCAGGGAGCACCGTTTTCGTCCACGGTGGAAAGAACTGCGATGCAGGACGAGTCGAGAACGCGCTCCAACGCGCTCAGAAGTTTGGTCGAATCCATTCAATCCTCCTCGGGAGATCATTCCAGCTTTTTATTTCTGTCATAGAACGTCCTGATAATGTAATAAATCGCGTCAGGATATAAAACCCGCGGGAATACCGATCCAAGGGGTTTTTATGATAAAAATAATTACCTATTATCACTGTACGTTGATCACCCGGCGCTGCTATACTTAGGGCTAAGATAATTTCGTATCTATATAAACATGTGTGTTTTTATCAGCTTTTGAGGAGGAATCAGGTTGGAATCGATTTTTCAGAAGCAGGACATTATGCGACGGGTCGTGTACTCCATGATTCCGCTCTTCCTATTTGCCACGGTACTGTACGGATGGCGCGTACTGGTACAGGTGGCGGTAGTGTTTGCGGCGGGAATTGTCACGGAATACTTGTTTACACGACGTCGCGGGAAAAAGGTCAGTGAAGCGGTCCTGGTAACGTGCGCTATCTACGCGCTCGCACTTCCGCCGGCGCTTCCACTCTGGATCACGATCGTCGGAATTGTATTTGCCGTGGCGCTCGCCAAGGAAGCGTACGGAGGGTTCGGCCGCAACGTCTTCAACGTAGCGATCGCGGGACGCCTTTTCATATACATCTCCTTTCCCGTTCCATACAACGCATCCTGGATGGCTCCCGCCACTCTCGGTCCGTCGGGATTGACCGGGCTCTTCGGGACATCCGGTACTGTCGGAGTGGACACGATCACCGCGGCCACACCGTTGGCCGGAATCGCCGGCGGAGATATCCCGGGGTTGATGGAACTTTTTCTCGGTTTTCGTGCCGGTTCCATGGGCGAGTCCAGTATCGTCCTGATTCTCCTGGCGATGATCTACCTGTTGGTCACACGGACGGCCAACTGGCGCATGATACTTTTCACAGTACTCGGAGCATTGACCGCGGCGGTTGCGTTCTTTTTCAGCGGTCTTATTCCGGGAATCGACCCCGCATCCTACCGGGGTTTGCAGGCGTTTGTTCCGATCGCCGTCTACATGATGAGCGGAAGTATCCTGTACGTCGCCGTTTTTATGTCCACCGATCCGATTACGGCACCGAACAACCCGCTTGCACAGTACGTGTACGGTGTGATCATCGGCGTCGTATCGATTCTGATCCGGGTGTTCGGCGGATTTCCGGAAGGGACCAGCTTCGGCCTCTTCGTCGCAAACGCGTTCAGCCCGCTTCTTGACGAAATCCTGCCAAAGAAGAAAAAGAAGAAGAAAGCTCCC
>SLRR01000231.1 GCA_007130865.1 Spirochaeta sp.
ACAGGTTAAACACACGGCCTCGAAAGCGCTTCGGCTTTCTCTCTCCGCTCGAATATGCCTACCGTGTTGCGTTGACTGCTTGAATGCGGGAAGATGCTACGTAAACCCCTACGGTGTAGGGGTTTATACACTCAGCTAACGGAAAACCGGCGCTGTGCTGATCCAAGAATTTGAAAATAGCGTACGACGATTCGTCGTGTGAGAAAGAGACAAACGCCTGGTTGACCTTGCCCGGAATGACCTTAGAAAATGCGGCTTAGAGGTGTTCGATTAAGATCCTGCTCCGAAGACCCCAAACACGGTATGTCAGCTGGTACGATCGCGCTCAATCCGGCAGGCGTAGACGAATTGTTGCCAATTGAAGTGAACACGGGACTCGTAGGTCCTCGCGTCACGTCTTGCTTACAAGTTCCCGGAACGTATCGATTTCGGGTGATAGATTTTTTAACAAGAGAATATTGATTAAAACGACCGGGGCAACGGCCGAGGGTATCCTGTTCTACCAGGAGCTGGAATGTACTCGGTAACCGTAACGTGAAACCGTGGCATAAGATTCTCCCGGGAAAACGATCAAACTGGACCGGGAAGGATAGACCGGATGAAACGCTCTGCGGTACGTCGAACTCAGCACGTAATCACCCGGATTCCCAGTTCCTTGATCTGTTCTGAATAGACCGGATCGAGTTCATGATTCGTGACGATCGTCGAGATTTCCCGAAGGTCCGCGACTTTATAGAACGAGGTCTTCCCGAATTTGGTATGGTCTGCAATTACTATTACTTCTCCTCCACGGCCAATGATCCGCTTCTTTACGCCAACCTCGAAGAGAGAATAGTTGGTGATCCCGGATTCCAGATCGATTGCGTCGGCTGACATGATAATCTTATCCGCTTTGAAGGAGTTGATCATCTCTTCCGCCAGCGTCCCTCCGATCGCGTAGTATCCCGGTCGTATGAGACCACCCACCACGATCGTATCGATCGATTCACTCTTCGCCAGTTCTTGCGCGATTCTGACATCGAGTGCAACAACACGCAGGTGACGTTTCTTATGGAGTTCCATCCCCGCGTATAAGCACGTTGTACCGGAATCGATGATCACGCTGTCGCCATCCTCGACCAACTCGATGGTTGCACTCGCAATTCTCCGCTTGAAGGACAGATTCTGTTTCAGTTTCAGTTCAAACATATACTCCAGCTCATCCCGGGAGTCGACGATCAGTGCGCCGCCGTGGACGCGTCTGACGCTTGGATTTGTGCTTGCCAGGTATTTTATATCCCGCCGAACACTGGATTCCGAGCAATCCAGGACGGTGCAGAGGTACTGTGTTGAAGCATTTCGTTTTTCCAGCAAAATTTCGTGCAATTGTTTGATTCTCTGTGATCTCCGCATCTGCCGCACCCTCCAACTTCTGGACGTATTGCCATATTGTAACAGCAGATCGGCTTTCTTTCACCAATGTGATTGAATGCTGACCGAATCTGACGTTACTTGTTATAATTTGATTGACTATGCACGAATGCGGTCATACAATTGATTTCTGGTGGAGGGTTACTGAATGAACTGGATTGAAGACCTTTTTGGCCGCAAGAAACCAATCATCGCAATGTGCCATTTTCCTGCGTTGCCGGGCGACCCACGCTACGAAAGCAGAAGAGGGATGTCTTCCGCCGTCGAGATGGCACGACGAGACATGCTGGCTTTGCAGAATGGAGGGGTTGACGCGATTCTGTTCTCCAATGAGTTCAGTATGCCGTATCTGACCAAGGTCGATACGGTAACGGTCGCGTCCATGGCCCGGATTATCGGGGAGATCGAATCCGAACTGACGATTCCGTTCGGAGTCAACGTGCTGTGGGATCCGACCGCTTCGCTCGATCTTGCTGTTGCAACAGGAGCCCGTTTTGTTCGCGAGATTTTTACCGGTGTATACGCGAGCGACTTCGGTTTGTGGAATACCGATTGCGGGAGAGTAGTTCGCCACCAGCACGCGATCGGGGCGCAGGACGTACGGCTGTTCTTTAACATCGTGCCGGAAGCCGCTGCATATCTCGCGGATCGAAAGTTTAGCGATATCGTGAAATCGACTGTTTTCAACACTAACCCCGATGCGTTGTGTGTTTCCGGTCTCGTGGCGGGTGAGGAAACGGATGCGCGGGCGCTCAAACTTGCAAAAGAGATTGTCCCTGACACGCCGGTTTTTGCCAATACGGGCGTTCGGAAAGAAAACGTCAATCTCCAGTTGGGCGTCGCTGACGGTGCGATCGTCGGCACTACGTTCAAGAAGGACGGACGGTTCGAGAACCCTGTCGACGAGACTCGTGTTGTGGAATTCATGGCCGCGATCGAACGTGAACAACTTGTTTCGACGGCTTGATACGGGAGAGATAAGTGCGGGATTGCGCCGTCGGTATTGATATCGGCACTACGGCAGTTAAATCGATCGTTTACTCTGCGAGAGGCGAGATCCTGTTTGAAAAAGCCGTGCCGCACGATCTTATTTCCAAAGAGCCCGGTTACGCCGAGGAAGATCCGACCACGTGGTGGCAGAGTGTTTCGCTGTTGCTGAGCTCTATACAGCGTGATACCGATACCGCCAGGATCGCCGGCCTCTGTTTTTCCGGCATGGTGCCCACCGTAATACTGCTCGACGACGCCGGCACACCTATCCGACCTTCGATTCAACAAAATGACGCGCGTGCCGTTGCGGAAATCGCCGAGTGGAAGGCTGCCGTCGATGAAGACGATTACTTCCGGCGGACGGGCAATACCGTTAATCAGCAGGTGGTTTTTCCCACGTTTGACTGGCTCCGGCGTAATGAACCGGAAAACGTCGAACGCGCTGCGACAGTGCTCGGATCGTACAACTACGCTACCTTCAAAGCTACAGGTGTCCGTACGCTCGATACCAACTGGGCTCTGGAGAGTGGTTACTGGCTCGTCAGGGAACAGCAGTGGGACCATGACACGATCGAGCGTTCCGGTATCCGGAGCGATCGCCTTCCACCGGTGTACGACTCGGCCGAGATTGTGGGCAGTACAACGGAAGAGTTGCAGAGAGAAACCGGTTTCCCCGCGGGAATACCCGTGCTGGCCGGTATCGCCGATCACGTCGCGTCGGCGCTATCGACGGGAGTGCGGTCGGAAGGAGATCTGCTCCTCAAGCTCGGAGGCGCGGGAGATATACTTTTTGCAACCGATGATCTCCGCCTGGACCGGCGGCTGTTTATCGATTATCACCCGGTCCCGGGAACGTACCTGATAAACGGATGCATGGCGGCAGGAGGCTCCGTCGTCAAGTGGCTGATGCAGTTATTCGAGACCGACGATTTTGACCGCTTGACCGACGAGGCAGAACTACTGCCGCCGGGATCGGACGATCTGGTCGTTCTCCCGTACTTCCTGGGAGAGAAAACCCCGATCTTCGACACCAACGCCCGGGGCGTATTCTTCGGGTTGAACCTTGGGCATACCCGGGCTCACCTTTTCCGATCCGTTCTCGAATCCGTTGCGTTTGCCTATTACCACCATCTTGAAGTCTTGCAGGAGATCGGGTTTGACGTCCGACGGGTGTTCCTGTCGAACGGGGGAGCAAGAAGCAGGTTGTGGAAACAGATCGTTCTTGACGTTGTCGGACACGACGGCGTTTACGTGCCGGACCATCCCGGGTCGTGTATCGGAGCGGCGATGCTCGCCCTGGAGTCTACCGGGGTGTCCCGCGATTGGGAATCGCTCCGGCGGTTCCTGGATCGAGGCGTGGCGATACCATTTACCGACGGCAACCATCGGCGCTACCGGGAATACTATAAAGTGTATCGTGAACTATACGAGAATCTGAAGCCGTTGTTTCCCAGGCTACCGGGAACTGCGGGAAGGGAGGGTTGAGACCGAGATGCGATTTCGGAGAGGCCGACAGGCTGAAGAGTAACTGGGCGCCGTCCGCAACGTTTGCTGCCGGCGTAATGCGATTTCGGGATTTGTGTCCCGAAGAAGGAGGAGCGATATGAAAAATGGGCTGTGTATGCGGGTAACACGAACCGTATTATTCCTAATGATAGGAATCATTATTGCCGGTGTACCTGTGTTCGCCGGCGGCCGGGCGGAAGCTCCCGCACCGGTGGAGGACCTGATGGTCATCGGTGTTCCCAATGAGCCGAATAGCCTTGACCCTCACTTGTTTACATCGCGCCTGGCTCGAAAAGTTGGTTACCTGATCTATGATCCCCTGGTCATGCAGCATCCCGAGACTCTGGAGTACGTTCCCTCGCTGGCTACGTCCTGGGAGGTGAGCGATGACGGCCTGACCTGGACGTTCCGGCTGCGGAACGACGTGGTTTTTCACAACGGTGATCCCCTGACTGCACACGACGTAAAGTTTACCTATGAGCGGATTCTTGATCCTGCCACCAATGCGACTTACGCCCTGGACGATATCGGACCGCTTGATTCGGTGGAAGTGATCGACGACCACACGTTCCGATTGCACTATCGTCAGCCTTATGCGCCACTGTTGCACTATATGTCTCTGGGACAACTGCAACCGATGAGCCGCCGTGCGATCGAGGAAGCCGGTGCCGATTTCGGGACCGCGCCGTTCGGTGCGGGCACCGGTCCGTTCGAGTTCGTCGAATGGCGATCCGGTCAGGATATCACGCTGCGGAGGAACGAGAATTATAACTGGGGTCCTTCCGATATTTACGACAACACGGGTCCCGTGGGACTCCCCGGAGTGGAAGTCCGGATAATTCCGGACGTGGAGGTATCAACCCTGGGTATGCTGACCGGTGAACTCGATGCCGTAGACTTTCTACCGGACAGGGACGTACAGACGCTCTACGACGATCCTGATATCATCATGAACCAGGTGCACCTTCCCGGGATGGGACTCTATTCTGCGTTCAATATAAACAACCCACCCTTCGACGACGTCAACGTTCGTCGCGCTGCCAACCACGCTGTCGATAAAGAAGCGATCATCGACACGGTGAAACTCGGTAACGCGACGGTTGGCCACGGTCCGATACCGTTTTTCTTCCACGGTTTCTACGAAGAGCTGGAGGACTACTATCCGTACGATCCTGCTCGCGCCAACCGGATTCTCGATGAAGCAGGATGGGTTATGGGTGCGGACGGCGTGCGTTCAAAGGACGGTGTCCGCCTGAGTGGTCTTACGATTGTTCGTCAACGGGACGACTACATTCAGACCGCCCAGATGATTCAGGAGATGTTCAGCGAAGTCGGGATCGAGATCGAACTGCAGATTCTTGAATGGGGAACTCTACTGGACGCGATCTTTGCCGGGCAACATAATTATACGTTCATGGGGCACGGTCACGGCGAATCGGATGTCATGTACACGCTGTTCCACAGCGTCAACATCGGAGGATTCAACCTGGCGCATGTCAGTGATCCGGACCTGGACGAACTGATCGAGCTGCAACGTGTGACACCTGACCTGGATGAACGAGCGGAGATTCTGAAGGAGATACAGCGCATCGTCATGATGGAGAAGGTCCTCTGGATTCCGATCTACAACGATATCCAGTACTGGCCGAGTAACGCTCGAATCGACGGAGTTATGGTTCATCCCAACGGATGGTTCATGTTGAATGATGCCACGTTTGCCAACTGACGCCGGGTATCTATAGAAAAGAGCAACGCAGGAGATAACTCCGGTTATCTCCTGCGTTCATCAGAGGTTAGCGAGAATGCAGCAGTACATTATCCGGCGGATACTGTCATCGTTCGTCGTGCTCTTTGGAATTTCCACGCTGATTTTCTTCATGATCCACCTGATTCCGGGTGATCCGGCGGCAGTGATGCTGGGGGTGCGGGCGACGCCGGAACGGGTAGCCGCCTTGCGGCAGAGTATGGGACTCGACGAGCCGCTTCTTCGCCAATACGCAGGTTTTTTTGCGGATCTTGCCCGGGGAGACCTTGGCCGGTCGTTCCGAACGAACAGGCCTGTGGGTTATGAAATCCAGATCCGTATGTGGCCCACGATACAACTCGCCCTGACCGGTATGGGTCTTGCATTGCTGATCGGAATCGTTGCCGGGGTTCTCGCGGCGGCACACAGGGATACCTGGGTCGAATCGTTGGTCATGATCATCGCGATGATCGGTATTTCCGTCCCGAACTTCGTCTTCGGGATGCTTCTGCTGTTGTTTTTTTCCGTCAGATTGAGGTGGTTACCGACCATGGGTTACGGGACGTGGCAGCACCTGGTTGCCCCGACCCTGAGCCTCGGGTTTCTGTATTCGGCGATCATCGCCCGGATAGCACGCTCATCGATGGTGGAAATTCTCGGGATGGATTATATCCGCGCCGCTCGAGCGAAAGGCCTGAGCGAACGGGTTGTGCTGTATAAACACGCGTTAAAGAACGGGCTGATTCCCGTGGTTACCATTGCCGGCTTGTACCTTGGTGTCCTCCTTGGGGGCACGGTGGTTGTGGAGACGCTCTTCTCGTGGCCCGGGTTGGGACGTCTCGCGGTGGAGTCGATCCTGGCCAGGGACTATCCCATGATCCAGGGGATAATCCTTGTAATCGCCACGGGGTTCGTTATCGTGAATCTGCTGGTCGATCTGAGTTACGGATTCCTCGATCCGAGGATCCGGTACGAATAGGCGGTGTCACTATCAAAATAATGAGTCGTAAACAGTGGAACAAGTTCAAGCGTAAGCGGATCAACTTCCTTGCGGTCGCCTGGATCACGATCCTGCTTGCAGGGGCGGTTTTCCCTGCACGTATTGCGCCGTTTGGCTCGCGACAGCAGATCCGTGGCAGCGTGCTGGAAGCGCCGTCCCGCACGCATGTCTTCGGCACCGATTCCCTCGGACGCGATATATTCAGTCGACTTGTGCATGGAACACGGATTACCGTGATGATGGGTGTCTCCGCTACGTTCATCGCGGCGTTTTTCGGTCTGTTGCAGGGCCTGATCGCCGGGTATTACGGAAAGATATGGGACACTATCATAATGCGATTCACCGACATGTTGTTGTCTATTCCAGGTATTCTTCTGGCGATAACGATTATCGCGATCCTTGGACCGGGATTGAACAACGTGATCGTTGCGATCGGTATCGGATCGATGCCGCAGTTTACGAGGGTTGTACGCGGATCGGTCCTTTCCGTGAAGGAACAGGACTACGTCGTCGGCGCGCGCGCGTTGGGTCAGCGGGATTTGTACATACTGTTCCGCCATATACTTCCGAATATCATGGGACCGGTGATCATTCTGGCTACTTTACGTGTAGCCGCAGCGGTGCTGAACGCCGCCGCTTTGAGCTTTGTCGGACTTGGCGCTCAGCCGCCGACGCCGGAATGGGGTTACATGCTAAACGAAGCTCGCCGGTACATGCGAAGTGCCTGGTGGTTCACCTTGTTCCCCGGGAGTGTTCTGGCGATGACCGTTTTGTCGATCAACATCCTGGGCGATTCATTACGAGACATACTTGATCCCAAAACGTACTACTGATGCAGAAAGGCGAAATAAACATGGACAGGATTAAACAAAACCTTCTGGAACTGATCGCACTACCGGGACCGTCCGGGTACGAAGACCAGGTGGCGGATTATATAACGACGCAAATGGAAGTTCTGAATTACCAAGTCGAACGGGACGGGATGGGTAATATCACGGCCGCGAAAAAGGGCGGGTCCGATTTGCCGCTCTTACTCGTCACGGCCCACATGGACGAGGTGGGGCTGGTCGTCACGAAGATCGTCAACGGTTTCATCTGCTTCAATTACGTGGGAACGATAAACATGCGGATCGCCTACGGACTGCCGTTCAAGATCCTGACCGAATCTGGTCCCGTACCGGCGGTCGCCTGTTCTCCCAGCGTTCATCTTGATCAGGACTTCGCTGAGGTGTGGCTGGACGCAGGGCCGCGGACGGCGTTGGTACAACCGGGAGACCCCATCGTATTTGACACCGAGCCGCGCTGGCTCGACGACGACGAGACGGTTATCGCCGGTAAATCCATGGATGACCGGGTCGGGTGTGCGATCCTTCTGGAACTGGCCCGAATCCTGGACGATAAAAAACTGTCGATGAACCTCGTCCTGGGATTTACCGTCCAGGAGGAGATCAGCGCTCGTGGCGCGGAGTACCTGGGACGGCGATTCCAACCGGATTACGCGATCGTCCTCGATACGGGACTGGCCGACGACCTTGTCGCAGGTGTTGCACAGGGACAACCGCCACTCGGTACGGGCCCTCTGATCCGCACGTTTGAAGCGCTGAACCAGGATCGTGGAGGATTCGTGAACTTCGCGGATCGCGCCATGGTAAAAGCACTGAAAGCCGCGTCCGACTCCGTCGGTGCGAAGTACCACGTGGAGGCCAGCTTCAATCTTTATACCGACGCCTCGGGGATTCGCAAATCGAGTCCCCACACCCGGAGTGTCTACGTAGGTGTGCCTCGCCGGTATTCCCATTCACCCTACGAAGTACTCGATATCACGGCTGTCTCCCGCACCGTGGATGTGCTGGCGGCGTATTTCAGGGAAAACTGGTTTGCGTGAGACAAGTGGACGGAGGAGCGATTGGTAAAGTACTTGATCGGGGTTGACGTCGGCACCTCCGGATCCAAAGGCGTACTCGTGGACCTGCAGGGCCGGGTCATTGCCTCGCATGATCGGGAACATGGAATGGATATTCCTCGTTCCGGTTACGCGGAACACGACGCTGACGACGTCTGGTGGAACGACACACGATCGATAATTCGTGCGTTGTTGGACAGCTCCGGTACAGATCCGGGAGAGATCGGAGGGGTCGGGTTAAGCGCTATCGGCCCCTGCGTGGTCCCCGTTGACGTCGCGGGACGACCGTTGCGCACCGGAATTCTATACGGAATCGATACACGGGCGACGCGACAGATCACTCGATTGAACGAGGACCTGGGCCGCAGGGAGATCCACGACCGGACCGGGCAAACGCTCTCTACTCAGTCGGCAGGGCCGAAGATCCTCTGGTTGAAAGAGAACGAACCGGATTTGTTTGCCCGTACCTGGAAGGTAATGACCTCCACCAGTTACTTGGTGATGAAGTTAACCGGCAGGACTGTCATGGATTATTACACCGCACCGTTCTACGATCCGTTCTACAACATCCATACGCGCAACTGGGACACGGACATTGTGAGCCGCTACTTTGACCCCGACATTCTGCCGGAAATCGCCTGGACGACGGATCTCGCGGGTACCGTATCGGAGGAAGCGGCCCGTCTGACGGGTCTTGCGGAGGGGACACCGGTCATCACCGGAACGATTGACGCCGCGGCGGAAGCGGTCAGCATAGGTGTGGTGGAACCGGGCCAGACGATGGTGATGTACGGTACCACGTTCTTCGTTATACAGCTTGTAGAGCAGCTCGTCACAAGCGAGGACCTTTGGTCGTCGTACTTCTGTATACCGAATATTCCGATACTCGCGGCGGGAATGTCGACCTCGGCGGCGTTGACCCGCTGGTACAGGGACCAGTTTGCCGGCCTGGAGCGAGCCGCCCAGGAGACCACGGGAGAGGACGCCTACGCGCAGCTAACCCGGCAGGCGGAGGAGATTCCCCCCGGCAGTGACGGTCTGGTTGTGCTACCGTACTTCAGCGGCGAGCGTACACCGATAAACGATCCCGATGCCCGCGGGACGATTCTCGGGCTGACACTGAAACACACGGCGCCGCACGTTTTTCGATCACTCCTGGAGGGCGCTGCGTACAGTCTGCGCCATAACCTTGACGCGATGGCGGAGCTGGGTGCGCAACCGCGGAACATCACAGCCGTCGGCGGCGGTACAAAAAGCCGACTTTGGCTCCAGATCGTAAGCGACATAACCGGACTCGAGCAAAACGTACCGGAAACGACGATTGGAGCTTCCTACGGTAACGCCTACCTCGCCGGTGTGGGGAGTGGTATCTTCGACGGGTTCGATACGCTTACACACGAGTGGGTTCACGTCAGGGATACGGTAACCCCTAACTCGGCGAACACCGCCGTTTACGATTATCTGTACCGTATCTACCGTGACATGTATCCCGCTCTGAAAGAACCGATGCGACGATTAGCGGAGCTTCAGCGAGGGGAAGCGATATGAATCTGATTACGCAGCAAGGACCGGGTTGATGCCGAACGAGAACGTTCTCCTGAAAGTGAATGATCTGAAAACGTACTTCAAAACTGACGACGGAGTCGCAAAAGCGGTGGACGGGGTGAGTTTCGAGATCGGGTACCGGGAGACGCTGGCAGTGGTCGGCGAGTCCGGTTCCGGAAAGTCGGTCACGAGTCTTTCCATTATGCGGTTGATTCCGCAATCGGGGTGGATGGCGGGCGGGCAGATCTTCTTTGAAGGGAACGACCTCGCGGCAAAATCGGAAACCGCTATGCGCAGGATACGCGGTAACGAGATAGCCATGATCTTCCAGGATCCGATGACGAGTCTGAATCCCGTCTATACCGTAGGTGACCAGATTGCGGAGGTAATCGTTCTCCATCAGAAGAAAAACAATCGCGCCGCCAGGAATGCCGCCGTGGAGATGCTTGACCTTGTAGGAATTCCGGAACCTCGCAAGCGGAGCGAAAACTATCCTCATCAGTTGTCCGGTGGCATGCGCCAGCGAGTCATGATTGCCACGGCGCTCTCGTGCAATCCCAAGCTTCTGATCGCCGACGAGCCGACCACCGCGCTGGACGTGAGTATACAAGCCCAGATCCTGGAGCTGATGAAGGATCTACAGAAACAGATCGGCATGTCCATGCTGTATATTACCCACGATCTGGCGGTTGTCTCGGAGCTCGCCGATCGGATACTGGTAATGTATGCCGGCCGGGTAGTGGAAAGCGCCCCGGTCCGGACGCTCTATAGCAATCCCAGAATGCCCTACACCCTTGGATTACTGCGATCGGTACCACGCGTGGATAAAGCGGTGGAAAACCGGCAGCGGCTTAAGGCGATACCGGGCTTCGTTCCCAGCGCTCTTCACCTGCCGCAGGGATGCGCTTTTCATCCGCGTTGTGAGTTTGCCCGGGATGAATGTCGTATGAACGTTCCGGCCCTTGAGGAAGCAGGGAAAGACCACGCCGTACGGTGCGTACGGTGGCGTGAGGTCCAACAGGAGATTCAGGAACGGGAAGAACACGGAGATCCGGCTCATCCGGCACAACTTCCGGACGATTGGATGCGAGCGACGGACCGTGCGGACGGTACGAATCTGCTGGAAGTGAAGAATCTGAAGACCTATTTCCCCGTCCATGGCGGAGTTTTATCCCGGGAAGTCGGGCGTATTCATGCTGTTGACGATCTCTCGATCACGATCCGACGCGGTGAGGTTGTCGGTCTGGTGGGGGAATCAGGATCGGGAAAAACCACGGCTGGACGATCTATCCTGCGATTGCTTGATAACGTTTCGGGATCGATCAAGTTTGACGGGGTGGAACTGACTGGTTTGACCGCTGAGCGGATGCGCCGTTATCGCAAGGAAATGCAGATCATCTTTCAGGATCCGTTCTCGAGTCTGAATCCCCGCATGACCGTAGGAGATATCATCGGTGAAGGGTTGCAGTTGCACCGGATAGCTACGGGGCGGCAGAAAGAGGAAAGAGTTGTCTCGTTACTTGAACGGGTGGGCTTAACCGCGGAGTATATATACCGCTATCCGCACGAGTTCTCCGGAGGTCAGCGACAGCGGATTGCGATCGCCCGCGCCCTGGCGGTGGAACCGAAGTTTATCGTGGCGGACGAAGTGGTGTCGGCACTGGACGTTTCGATTCAGGCGCAGATCCTGAATCTCTTGTTGGATCTCAAGGAGGAGTTCGGACTGACGCTGCTTTTCATCGCTCACGATCTTGGCGTGGTCGAATACATGTCAGATCGTGTGATCGTCATGTATCTGGGGCGAGTGATGGAGGTGGCCCCGGCGCGAGAACTGTACCGTAATCCGATCCATCCCTATACGGAGTCGTTGCTTTCCGCGATTCCGACCATTGACCCCGGTGGAAAACAGAAACGGGTGATACTTCAGGGTGATATTCCCAGCCCGGTTGATCCTCCCTCGGGGTGCGTCTTCAGGACTCGCTGTCCGATAGCGATCGACAAGTGTGCCGAGGTCGTGCCGCAGCTGGAAGAAGCCGGTCCCGGACGTCTGAAGGCTTGTATCCGACGGACTGGCGGCAGAAAGGAACAGCATGATGATCACGAATGATCCGCGATGGAATGATCTGGCAAAGGTGCTCGTTGATTATTCTACGGAGACCGCAGCGTCGGACCGGGTGCTGATCATCATGCGTGAGCCCGAGGTCTTTCCGCTGGTTCGGGCTGTATCAGCCCGCTGTGCGGAAATCGGGGCGTATTCTCAGGTGCTTTTCTACTCAATCCTGCTCGAAAAGGATTTGATGCAGAAGGGTAATGACGATCAGGCGGCGTGGGTGCCGGAGCTGTGGGAGTACGCGATGAACTGGGCAGACGTTTGTATCGATCTGCGCGGAGCACGAAACCTCTACGATTACCGGGATATTTCCGCGGAGAGAATCTCGGTTCATCGTCAGGCTGAAGGACGGATATCGGCGCTCCGCACCTCCGGCACACGTTGGGCCTTGACCCGCGTTCCCAACGAAGCATTCGCGCAACAGGCTGGTCGGGGTACCGATGAGGTGATGGACTTTTACTTCCGGGCCGTTCTCCAGGATTGGGAGCAGGAGTCGAAACGTCTTCAACAGTCGGTGGAGAAGTTAAACGGGACGTCCCGTGTACGGATCGTCGGACGCGGTACGGACCTCTCGTTTTCTACGGCAGGTCGCAAGTATATTGTCGAAGACGGACATTACAACGTACCGGGAGGAGAGATATACACGTCTCCCGTTGAGGACAGTGTGGAGGGATTCATCTCGTTCGAAAACCCCGGAGTTTTTGCGGGTGTAATGATGGAGGAAATCCGCGTCGAATTTGAACAGGGGCGTGTGGTAAACGCAACCTCGCGGACCGGAGAGGACTTTCTCAAGCGGTTACTGGATATGGACGCGGGAGCACGCGGAGTCGGTGAGTTCGGGATCGGAACGAACCGGAATATAGATTTCTTTTGCAACGACATTCTGTACGACGAAAAAATCTACGGGACGGTTCATATCGCCCTCGGTCGTTCCTACAAGGAATGTGGCGGACTTAACGAATCCGCTCTACATTGGGACGTTATCAAAGATCTTCGGGAGGAGGGACAGGTATACGTCGACGATAAATTGATCCTGGATCGAGGAGAACTGCTCATTTGATCAGTCCTGGGACCAAGTGTTTATGTACGCATAGAGATCACGAAACGTACTAAGAAAACACTACTCGGAATCAATCCGTAGCGTCATTTTCATCCCGGTAACGCGGGATCGAACCCCTCAGTAGATATTGCGAGGCCTCCTTTTGGGTCGACGGTTTTTCTATCCTATACGTCACGAAACATAGCGGTCTCGTAACTCGCCGGGAGGATTGGTCACAGGCGCGTTTTTCGGATGTCGGATTGGTAAACCGTTGGTGTACGCCGAGCTACGAGTAGTTTTTCTTGAACCGCGAAACGGCGTACTTCCGGCACTGTGAAGCGACCGATTCGAGCAGTCGTTCAGGTCTTTGAAGCCTCCACGAACGCATCCATCTGCACGACGTTTCCGTTTTTTCGCGCTTCCTCGGCGGCAAACGCAATCAGGTGTCCTTCCGCAGACTCCCGGGCGTTCACGATGTAATCGTGGTTTCCCGTGCGAAGCGACCGCAGGAAGCTGCGCATCAAACCGTGGTCTCCCCCTCCGTGCTTTCCGGTTCCTGCATGCGGTCGGATAGTAGTCACGGATTTTGTCGAGAACGAGTGTAGTTCGATTTCGTTCTTCTCGAGGTGGGCTCGGATTTCCCCGCGGGTACCCATGAGCTTGATCGTCCGACTGATTTCGTGGGTGAAGCCGGATAGGGTAAACGATGCGGTTACACCGTTCTCGAAAGACATCGCGACGACCTGGTTATCTACAACATCATTGTCGCACCGGTAGACGCAGCGTCCGTATGGTCCGCGCCGGAGTGCTTCAATACGTGCGTCCAGGGAGGAGTCCGGCGTGACGACGGTGGTTGGCCAACGGTATGGGCTTGACAGATATACCGCGGCAACGGAAAACGGACACGTGTGGAAGACGGAGCAGCCGTCCAGACAGTATTCGGTACTGCCCGGTGGAGCGTTCTCCTCGCGGAAGTGTATCAGGCGACCAAACGAACTGACTGACTGGCAACGGGCGCCGGCAAACCAGAAGATCAGGTCCATGTCGTGACAGCTTTTCGCGAGGATGATCGGGCTCGACGTTTCCGCTCGCCGCCAGTTCCCCCGGACGTAACTGTGGGCAAAGTGTTGGTGACCCACGTTCTCATTATGCTGGATCGTCACAACTCGGCCGATTGCATCCCGGTCCAGAAGCTCCCGGATAGTATAGAAGAGAGGCGTATACCGCAGAACGTGAGCGATGACCAGAGTGATCCCCGCTTCGTCCGCCGCGGCGGGTATCTCCAGACACTGGCCGGGATCGACCGCCATTGGTTTTTCCAGTAACACGTGATAGCCGCGTTCGATGCATTTCATTGTTACGTCGTAATGGTCCCGATCACCGATGCAGATCAGGACCGCATCGCACAGGCGCGGTTCTTCCAGTAACTCCTGCCATGACTCAAACTGGCGATGCCCCGGTATCTGGTGTTCCGCCGAGAAGAGACGCCGCCGTTCATCGTCTGTTTCCGCGACCGCCACAACAGTACACTCGTGTGGGTTCTGCAGGACATATTCACCGTACGCTTCGCGACCGCGATTTCCCGCGCCGATTACCGCTATTCCGGTAGGTTTCACAATACTATCCTTTCACTGCGCCTGCTGTAATACCTCGAACGAACACGCTCTGCACTGTGCTGAACAGGATTGCTACGGGGATCGTCGCTAAAACGCCTGCGGTCATCATCAGATTCCAGAAGACAACATTCTGACCGGCAAAGCGCGTAAGCGCGAGCGGTATCGGGAAGAGCGCTTCGTTGTTGAGAAACACCAGGGGAAATAACAATTGGTTCCAGGACCAGATAAATGCGTAGATTCCGGACATCGCAAGACCCGGTGCGGTCAGGGGCAGCACGACGTGACGCAGAGCCGCCAATCGCGAACACCCGTCGATCATCGCCGCCTCTTCCAGTGTGCCGGGTATACCGGATAAATATCCGTGGATCAGCCAGAGCGCGATCGGCACCGCCAGGGCACTCTGTGCCAGTACGACGGCTATCCTGGTATTTACCATCCCATAGGTCTGCATCAGCTGGTATAACGGTATGATCAGGATCGCCGGGGAAAACATCTGCGTCGCCAGGGCGGAAAAAAGCAGTGCCGCCCGCGCACGGAACTCAAACCTCGACAGTCCGTACGCTCCAAGGAAGCCGAAGAATACGGCGATCAGCGCGGTGGCTACGGACATGACCACACTGTTGTAATAGGCGACACCAAATCGGTAACGTCCAACAAACACCTCCACGTAGTTGCCCAGAGTGAACGGATCAGGCAACCACGTGGCCGGAGTGGACAATACGTGACGAAAAGGAGTGAACGATGTCTTCAGCATCACGTACACCGGAAAGAGCAATGCCGCCAGCAATGAAAGAAGAGCGGCGTGGATTGCCACCACTGCTACTGGTTGTTTACGCGCTGTTATCATCACTTCACTCCGACCGGATAAGACGCCAGTACCCTACGGATACGGTCAGTAGAATCGCGAAAATCACCGTGGAATAAGCAGCGCCGATCCCGAAATCGAACGACTCGAACGCAGTCCGATACGTGGCGATCACGAGTGTGGTTGTAGCACGCGCAGGACCGCCTCTCGTAAGCGGCCATATTACCTGGAATGAATTGAACGTCCAGACCGTGGACAACAGTGCTACTACCAGCATGATGTGCCGGATGCCCGGGATCGTGACATACCGCAGGATTGCAAACCATCCGGCGCCGTCCACTCGCGCCGCCTCGTAATGCTCGTCGGGGATACTCTGCAAACCCGCCATTAAAACCAGGGTGACGAAGGGTATACCCACCCACATATCAACCACGGCGGTCATTACAAATGCCGTGGTGGTTTCACCCAACCAGACGGCACCCGAAACTCCCAACAGCGATAGGAATGCGTTCAGCTGTCCGTATTGTGAGTTGAGCACCCATCGCCATGCTACCGCCGCTACGACGATGGGCGTCACCCAGGGGATCATAAATAAGGTCAGGTACATGCGACGTCCACGAAACTGGTGCTGCAGTATAAGCGAGGCGATGAAGCCGATCACCAGTTTGCCGCTTACGGAGAGCACTGTCCAAGTCACGGTGATCCCGAGAGCTTCCTGGAATCGCTGCATCCCGACCAAGGTCACGAAGTTTCCCAGTCCGACAAACGGTGTGCCTTCGTGGGGCCGGATCGGAACGTTGTGAAAGACGCTTTGTCGCAATACGTCCGCGATCGGGTACACCAGAAAGAGCAAGAGGAAAAGAAGCGTCGGTGCAAGATACAGAAATGGTGAACGGTCGGGATCGAGGTAACGCCGAAGTAATCGTGCCGAATTCATTCAGTCCACCTCGCTCGGAATTCTCCCGGCCGGCGGCGCACCTGTGCAGGATGCGCCGCCGTGTTTCGTCGTTCGTAAAACGAGCGTTGCGCCGGGAAGGCGAAGATCCGTCGTCCGGACTTAACGGGCATCCGCCGGTTGCAGTTCCTGGTCCCGGATCTCATCCGCCGCCCAGGCCAGTGCCGATGGTACGTCCGACTCACCGAGCAGCACGCTCTGGATCATATCGGTGATGATCCCCTGAAAGGGCTCCCACGCCAGCGGTTGAGCCTCGGGAAAACCGTCGTCGATCATAGCCACGTAGGACGCCCAGAAGTCATCGGCAAAGTCCGGAAGATCCGCTTGGCCGTCCACCATGGGCACGAGTCCATGAGTCCGAATATACTCGGTATGCACGTCAAATGACGTCCAGAATTGAATGAACTCCGCCGCAAGTTCGGGATGATCCGTCCCGGACCACACTACGACCGAGTCTCCACCCTGTAGTCCACCGCTCCGTTCGTGAGCCGGCAGAATCGCCGTAGCGTAGGGTACGTCCGGGTTGTCCGGTTCCCGATCCATGATTGCCCGTGCCCACGGACCATTTATGTGCATCGCTATTCGACCTTCGCCGAAGAGCGTGGGAAGTTCCTCTCGGTTGAACTCGATCGGATTAGGCGCCACGTTGTAGTCAGTAAATAGGCCGGTGTACATCGCGAGTGCTTCTTCTGCCTCGGGGGTTTCAAGGGCTACCATACCGTCTTCGTTGAAGAAATTGCCGCCGGCCTGCCAGAGAAACTTGTGGAAGTGTTGGACTGTACCTACGTGGGCTGCTCCGGGAATACCAATGCCGTACACCCCATCGTGTTCTTCCGTGATGGCTGTCGCCGTTTCGAGTAATTCTTCCCATGTCGTCGGGGGCGAGTCTATCAGGTCGGTCCGGTAGTAGAGCGACTTTGTGGAAAACGCTACGGGCAATCCGTACAGCTCGCCGCCAAAATACTGAGCCTGCATAATCCCGTCGGGAAATGTAGCAACCTTGGCAGCCGGGACCATGTCGGTGAGTTCCAGCAACCCTCCCATGGCGGCAAAAGCCGGTATCCAGCGCGTCCCACCGTAAATGACGTCCGCTGCATCGCCACTAAGGATGTCGGTGGTGATTTTCTGGTAAGCGTCGCCCCAGCCGACACTCTCAAGCTGAACTCTCACACCGGGATTTGCCGCCTCAAAAAGCTCCACCACGCGTTCCGTGGCGTCACCCAACCCCGGTTGATCGATTCCCGGTTGGAGTACACGTAGTACGGTCTCTTCTTCTGTTTCCGCCGCGCCTCCCCCGAACACCGGAACCAGTCCGGGCACGAGTAGTACTACCGCCAACAGCACGATCAATGCTGATCTCATAATTGAAACCTCCTTGCCTTCTGTTAGATCCGGTCGGGTTTTATACCGCCGGACTTCCTTCTCCTTGTAATCCCGGAATGCCGATAGACTCCGGAATAGCTTCCAGATTTGCTGCAGGGGACAGCTTGAGGGAAAAGCCGAAGGTGTTCTCAAAAGCGACCATTAATCCACCGATCAACTCCGGTGCGTGTCGGAAGTCGGCGGTAACGATGTGTACTGCGCGCGCATACAACCGGTGTGCTCGGTCGGCGATTATCTCATTCAACCGGTCGATGAAGACGGGTCCCGCGTTCGCAAAGGAACCACCCAGCACCACGAACCAGATATCGAACAAATTGACGACGTTTATAATTCCCACGGCGAGTGCTTCCGCCACGGCCACCAGGGCGTTGGTCGCGACCGAGTCTCCCCGGCGGGCCGCGACCATAATCTCCTGTGCCGTGGGATACCGACCGTGACTGTCCAGAATCGCGTGTAACTCTGATGGAATCTGCTGTTTCAGACGGCGTAAGACTTGCATTTCCAGGGCCATTTCCGACGCATACAGAGCAAGACAGCCCCGGTTTCCGCAAGCGCACTGATCGCCGTCGGCACGTATCGACATGTGCCCGATCTCACCAGCCGCGCCGGTACTGCCGCGGTAAATCGCCCGGTCGATTACGATACTGCCTCCGGTAGCGCTGGTGGTAATATAGATCATGGATTCATTGTCCCGGCCGCTGCCGTAGCGGTTTTCCGCGAGAGCCGCCAGGTTGGCGTCGTTTTCCACATTGACCGGTAGCGAATAACGTTCCGTCAGCAGGTCGCGAAGGCGCAGGTCGTGCCAGTCCATCAGAGTTGACAGGCCTACGGTGCCGGTAGACGCCTCGACCGTTCCGGGTACGGACACGGCAATTCCCATGACCACAACGCTTTGTACCTTGGCCCATTCGAGGAGCTCTTCGAGGGTAGAAAACAACGTATCCAGCGCGTTCTCAGGCGACTGGAATGCTCGGTGCAGGGCGTGAAGCGGTTTCGGATCAAGGTTTAGTAGTACCGCGTGAATCCGGTGGGGATGAACAGCGGTTACCACGTATGCGTAACGCGTTCGGTTGAAACGAAGCAGCTCCGGCCGCCGGCCACCGGTTGATACGTCCTCACCGCTGACATATGCCCAGTTATCCGTGATGAGAGTGGATACCGTTTCCGTTACGCTCGCCGGGCTCAATCCGGTTAGTCGTCCTATATCGACTCGGCTTATTGGCTCGTTTTGCACCAACACCCGAAGTATTGCTCGTTGCGTGGTGGAGTCTGGGACAACTGGAGTACGACCCGACACGACTATGCATCCTCCTTTATAAGTAACTCGATCACCTTACTTTTTACGTACCTGTGAAAAAAGTTATGGGTAAAATAATCAAAATATGCCTAAATACACGTAAGTTAGCTCGTAACATAGGTAGAATGTAGCACGCGTATACCGATAACGCAAGCTCTAATTCCTGCTTTTTTCAGATAACTATTAAAAGTAGGCGCCGAATTTCGACGATAGAATCACACACAGTAACTGAACGGAGCGTCATACCACAGGGCAGTGTGGATCCGGCCGCGGAAAGTCCGACAGCCTCCTATGTGACGATTCTCCAGACGAAAGCGATCGAACTTAAAAAGGAGCGACCAAATCTGCCGGCGAGTCGTCCGGAAGCCACCCGTCCAGGTTGCGTCGCGGATATGCATGACTTACGTTGTAATAAAAGACGTCACCGTGAGAATCGCAGGGGGGAGGTTAGACATGTCAAAGGGCGTGAAAACAATGGTCCTGGCGATAGGTGCTGTCTGGATCGCAACTGCCCTGTCGGCTGCACCCTGGTATTCGAT
>SLRR01000055.1 GCA_007130865.1 Spirochaeta sp.
ATTTACCAAACGGTTAGTTAATATACATCGGAGACGGTGAGTCGTCAATAGTTACACCGGTGCAGCCGATCGGGTATTATCCTGTCATGGACGGTACAAAACGAGAGAATATCCGCCCGGGACAGCACGTCTCGATCGTGCAGAAGCACGACCAGGCCACGGGCACACTGACGGAGGGGATAGTGGAGCGGATTCTCACAAACTCACGACAGCATCCCCACGGAATCAAGGTAAAACTCAGCTCCGGAGAAGTCGGGCGCGTAAAAATGATTCACGATTGATGTACTTTTGAAATCCTTTACACAAACAGCGTAAGATTATATCGATAACAGTTCAGACAGCCGGAAACCGGAACGTACTATCCCCAACGGGCCGCAGGCGTATGCCAGGAGGCGTTTATGAAACGGTGCGTCGGAATCGCGATCGTGATCACGGTGTTTTTCGTGGTGCATGCCTGGGGGCAGTCCCCGGCGTTATTTCCCGGATCCATTCCGGCGGGAGCCGGTGCGAAGGAGGTTTACCTCACCAGGGCGTCTCTGGATGAGGTTGTGGCGTTTTATCGACGTTCCCTGGGAGAGCCGGAAATCGCCGACAACTCGGCGTACTTCGAGTACGATCGGCGGCAGGTGAGACAAGGCGTCGTGGAGACCACGGGTGTCCTGGTTTCCCGCGCCGGTTCAAACGAAGGATCGGCTCGGGAGGTATTCGCGCGGTTACGGAGTCTTGTCCAGCACGGCGCACTGGACAATACGCGGTATGAGAGCCTGGTCGGTGAGTTCGGAGACCTTCAGGCGATGTATTTCCGCGACGACGGTAGCGGCAGACGCGCCGATACAGTCGTCTGGGATAAGTATAACCAGATCGTCCAGACGGGCAGCCCCATGAGTCAACGCGAGATGGAAGAACAGATGATGGAACTTGTAGCGGCGGGCGACCACGACGGTCTTCTCGCGCTCTCGGAGGAACTTCAGAGAGGCGCGGAACTCGCGATGCGGATGCGACGCCAACCGGCGCTCCAGGTGGACCACTGGATCGAATGCCTCCGGGAGATACGCCGGGCCGCGGAAAGGAATGCATATCCGGTCCGCATAGAGATGAGGGACGTCCGGACGGTCATGGAATCCGGTTTCAAGGGTTAGATTCCCGGCGTTTCAGAGCGATCTCGCGGACCGTCTCCGCAAACCCGGGATGCCGGGCAAGGATCTCGTTGAACACCGACCGGTTGAGCGCGTAGAGATCGCAGTAATCCCGTGTTCTGATCGTGGCGTTGCGCTTTGTCTCCTCCAGGAGAGCGATCTCGCCGAAGAACGCGCCCTCCGTCAGCGTGGCCACCACCGTTTCTTCGTCCGACGCCAGGACGTCGACCGAGCCGCGGCTGATGAAGTACATCTCCGATCCGGTATCACCACGATGGATCACTATATCTCCCGGTACGTACGCCACCGACTCCAGGTTCAGCATTACGTCTCGGAGCAAGGACGGGTTAGCGTCACGGAAGAGCGGTACCGCCCGGATCACCTCCTGATGGATCGCCTGCAGCAGCTCCAGCCGAATGCTCCGGGGCAGCTCGGCCACCGTTTCTGATTCGTCGTAACCGTACCGGGTGTCCCAGAGGTAGAAGTAGTAGTCATTAACGCGACGGACAACCTCGTCCGGTACTTCCCGATACTTCATGAACGTGTTGATCTTCTCCAGTTTTTCCATGAAGTTGGTTTTTGCTGCGTCGAGATTGGATATCACGCTCGCTATGTTACCGATTACGTATCCGTACATCGCCACCCCGATAATCTGGGACACGATCGTAAAGAGCAGCTGAAGCGCGTTGGTTTGATCCGGAACGATATCGCCGTAGCCAACGGTCGCCACCGTGGTAATCGTCCAGTAGTACGCCTGAAGAAAACGCAGCGCCGGAGATAGCGCTTCCGGGACACCGCCGACCATTATCATACCGCACGCAATCAGGTGCGCCGTGATCAGGAGCCAGAATACCATTATGAGCAGCCGGACCAGATTGGAGCTCACCGTGGTCTGGTGGAGTCGGTTGAGACTCCGAAATACGACGAAGATCTTGACCAATCGCGCCAGCCGCGCGAAACGCGCGAATCGCGTCAACGCCACGAGACCGGAACCGACCGGAACGACGAGTGGCAGCGTCGCTACGGCGTCCGCCCAGAACTGCCCTCGCAAGTACTGTTTCCGGATCAGCGCACGGTCGGTGATCAGTCGGCGTCGCTTCACGTAGCCCGTGTTGAAGTGCACCAGAATATCCGCGAGAAACACCAGGTTGAGTACCGCATCCAGGATCCGTAACCAACCGGTAAGTTCCAGTTTCAGCGCGATCGTGAGAGGCGCGATCACCACCGCCAGCACCACGCATATCGATACAAGAACGTCCCAAAGGACTTTGCGGGAATCTTCCGGATGGATTACGGGCAGATCCAGACTTGTGAGCGCAGACATCGGCATGACTTTAAGTATCGGCGCGGGCGCGCCGGTTGGTTAGAACGCCGGTTGGTTAGAACGCCGGTTGGTTAGAACGCCGGTTGGTGAGTACACGCGTCCGTCGGTCAGGCTCGTTCGCCTCCGCGCGATCACGCGAAGAGGTCGAACACACCCGAGGCTTTCACGAAGAGCATCGGAGGCATACCCTCGTATTGCTGGATCTGCTTGGTGAAGAAGAGCTCATCAAGCTCGAACATCTGCGCCAGCGGCCCCATTGGTTTTCCGGGCATCCCCATCAGTATCAGCGCGGCGTCACCGGAGTTCCTTGATACGGTCTCGGGAAACGGCTCATCACCCGGTTCCAACAGAAGCACGTCTCCCTCGAGTCGCGCGCCGTTTATCAGCTCCTCCATCTCCGCCTGTGCTTCGTCCCGGTCTTCGTTGTCCTGAAGTTTCCGGATGATCCGGATCGTGGCGGCGATTCCCTTCTTCTCGTTGCGCCAGGACTGGCTGATAATGTACGCGAGTAACGCCATGAGGTTGCCGTTCTCCTTACCCTTCCAGTACACGTCGATTCTCTCCGCCCCGGCTTCTACCTTCCCGTGTCGTGCGAGGATGACGTTCACGTGGTCGCCGATCAGGTCTTCGATCAGATCGGTCAGGTTGAGACGCGAATCGAGGGGCACGATCACGGTATTGAACTTGAATCCCCCGGGGGTCGCGGCCTGCGTGATCGATCGGATCGACGTCCCGAAGCGATCCTCGGAGCTGCGGATTAACCGCGCACCGGTCGGTACGGTCACCGTCTCCGGATCCACTTTCTTCGGACACATTATGTTGACCGCCACGTATCCCCGGTATTCCCCGATCCGAGCCGCCATCGTTCGCAATCGATGAGTCTCTTCCTCGCTGTCGGCAAAACCGAATACTCCCACGATAGGCCGCCAGTTCTTGGTCCCCTGCACGATCGACCCGAGACGTTTCATCCCCCAGCCGAGCACCGTGAAGAGCAGTCCCCACCAGACTCCCTCGAGCATGTTGCCCGCCCGGTACTTTAGCAGGAGATAAAAAAGGATCAGCTGGGCGGTCATGACGCCAAAACCGATACGGTAATCAAAAAGAACTATAACCAGGATGCAGATAACGAACCCGTAGAGAGAAATCAGCCAGTGCCCCTTGCTGGTGGGACGGAAACTCGGATTGCCGCTGATCCGCTCAAAGAACGCCGCCAGGTTCATCCAGGCGTAGACCACAAGGAAACAGATACCCACAATCAGCGACGCCAGCGCGATATCGCCCGCCCAGATCACCGGCAGAAAGATCAGGAACGTAACGACCGTGGCAAACCGTGGTTCCCGCCCGCCCCGGACGAAGTCCAGCGCCAGGAATCGGAACATTCGCGGCAGCACCCGGTCGCGCACCAGCGCCTGCGCGGTACGGGGCGCGGTCAGGAAGTAAGAGAGTGCCGACGATCCGGTAGCAAAGAGGATGCCCGTGAGCAAGACGGTCATGATCACGGGTTCTTCCATGAAGATGTTGATCGTGGACGGTGTATATCCGGGAGCCGGCGTCAGCAGGTCGTGCCGGATGTACCCGAAGACAACCGTGGTGGCGACGTACACTACAAATGTCACCGCGATAGCAATAAACGTCCCGCGCGCGAGGGATTTGCCCGGCGTCTTGAGATTGCCGCTCATCCCCACGCCGGCGTCGATCCCGGTCACCGCCGGGAAAAACGTGGCAAAGGCCGCCCAGAATCCGATGCCGGGAATCAATCCTCGCGCCAGAGGCGTGGATGTAAAAACCGGTTCACCGGCGTTGATCGGCTGGAACAACGGTGAGAGCAGGACCAGCGCTACCGCCGCAACGAGGATCACAAAAATCACCGTCTGTAGCTTGGAGGCAAAATCCGCGCCTACAAGCGCCGCTACAAGCGCGATCGTACCGATCGCGGTGGCGATAAGCTGCTTCTGCACGAGTACGGGAATCGAGTACGCCTCGATCAGGCGTGTCACTGCGGGAATCTGCGCCACGAACTGTTGCAGAGGCTCGGCAAAACCAACCGCGTAGAATCCGATACTTGCCGCCTGCGCGATGAAAAGCTGGATCCCGATCGACCCACCGAACGCCATACCCAGGGAGTGGCGCGAAAGCGCGTACATGCCTCCCGCACCTACTTTTTTAACGTTGGAGGAGCTATCGGCGATCGAGAACGCCGTGGCGAGCGTCGCGGTATTGGCCAGGACCACGATGATTACCACGTTCACGAGCCCGACCGCGCCTACCAGCAGCGGCAGGATGAGAAAGAGCACCGCTCCGAGGATCGCCTCGAAGGACGGGACAAACACGCCTGCAAACGTTCCGAGTTTTTTCATTCCAGCGAGATTGTATGCGAGTCCGGTGCGGCGGTGTCAAGCGTACGCCCCGCCGACCTGCGGTGGGATCCGACCCGCGGTGAAATCCGACCGAGCGTTCTCGCCCACAATGTCCGCCGCGGGTTACCCTCTATCAGCGCCGCCCCACCGGCATCAGGTAAAGTGGTTCTTCACCCGAGGGTAGACGCAGGACCTGTGATAGCATGGCATCCTCAAACGCTCCGATCGCAACAGTTCCCAACCCGAGCGCCGCCGCCTGCAGATAGATGTTCTGTGACGCGTGGCCGGCTTCCATCGCTATATAGCGTTCCGCCCGCGTACCGTACCGCTGCGCCGTGCGCGCGGTGACGCCGGTGATCGCGATCACTACCGGTGCGTCCCGGACAGCGGTCTGGCCCAGGGCGGCCTCAAAAAGCGCCCGTCGCTTGTCTCCGGTAACGGTTGGTTCCAGCGCGTGACGACGGGGAAGGTAGCGGTATATCCCCGGCTCGATCGGTTCAACAGCGCGCGTGTCGGCATTCGAGGTGTCAGCGCTCGCGGTGTCGCCCCGGTAGATCGTGTCGGCGCCGATCACCGCGTACAACTCCAGCGGAAACGTCGCTCCCGCGGATGGTGCGGTTCGATACCCCGTGCCGGACTGGGTGATTCCCTGCGCCGCCCAGAGTATTCGACCCAGTTCCTCAAGCGAGAGTGGCTCCGCACGATAGCTGCGAACGGAACGTCGTGTCCGGAGCGCTTCCCCCAGCGATACGTCCGGAGCGGTCTCCGGCCCGGGCAACGGTATCACTTCCGGTTGATCCCCTGGCTTCGTCTGGCTGTCCGGTGTTTCCCCGGGTACCGCGATCCCACCGAGAAGCAGCAGGATTCCCGCGGTGACAGCACTTTTCCGTGTGTATCCCATCTCCCATATTATGCGCTATATAACGCGTTATTTGGTTCCGCAAGCCGTGTTTGTTGCGGGTGTTGCGGGCGTTACGGGTTTCGCGGGCGTA
>SLRR01000067.1 GCA_007130865.1 Spirochaeta sp.
TCTTTTAGGGGTCCGCATTCTTTCGACCCGGGTTTATTCCCGCTCCGTCAATGCCTTTATGTACTGCAGTCGCTCAAAAGACTCCGGTGTATCGCTGCGTTTTTGACTGAGTTTGCCACGGAACTGCGCGATCGAACTGAACTTGTGACGGTCCATCCAGGTGATGATGTCGCGACGCATCGTTTCCAGATGCTCAATACCGTTCTTGTATAGTGCGGAGCAAACCTGTACGGTCTGCGCTCCAGCCAGGAGTGCTTTGACAGC
Organism: Spirochaeta sp.; assembly: GCA_007130865.1. GTDB lineage: Bacteria > Spirochaetota > Spirochaetia > DSM-27196 > Alkalispirochaetaceae > Alkalispirochaeta. Next base: position 265 of record SLRR01000067.1, read on the forward strand.
GTCTTCTCCTGCGTGGATTCCGCCGCTCGCCACCAGTTCCGCGTCGGTTTTTCCATAAGTTACGGTGATCCAACGAAGCGCGAGCGAGAGGTCGTCGGGCGTGCTGAAGGGCGAACCGCTTTTGAGCTTGAACGCTTCAACATCTATGTCGAGCTGGTAGAAACGGTTGAACAAAACCACAGCATTGGCCCCGGCCCATTTCAATCGGTCTACGAACGCGGGGATCGAGGTAAAGTGCTGTCCGACTTTTACCGCGATCGGTACGTTGACGCACGCTCTCACCGCCTCCACCGTGCGCAGGTAGAAGTCAAGAATATTGCTCTCACTATCCTTGAAATCATAGGGCATCAGCGAAAGGTTTAGTTCCACCGCGTCCGCTCCCGCGTCGACCAGTTCGGGTACGTGCTTCTCCCACCAGTTGCGACTGACCGCGTTGATGCTGGCGATTACCGGTATCGATACCGCCTCCTTGGCGTCTCGAATCATCCGGGTGTATATCTGAATATCGGCGGCGGTTTCGAGCTCGCGTATGTAGTCGAGGGCTTCCGTGTGTTCGGTCCCGCCGGACTGATCGTCGATCTCCGCTTGTATCTCTTCCTCGAAGAGTGACTTGAGGACCACGGCTCCTGCTCCGGACTCTTCACATTTCCTGATCTGCTCCACCGATTTGGTAAGGCCGCTACTGGCTGCTACCAGGGGATTTCGCAGGGGGAGCCCCATATACGTTACACTCAGATCCGCCATAGAGTTATCCTTTGAATGAGATGCTCCTGCATGGTAGTATCCTTGAGCCCGCGCTGTCAACGCGAGGTAAGACTCTATAGGTAACCGAGACCAGCGTCGTCGCGGGCTCCTTTGTGGGTCCGTGTATTGTGATGTTGACTGTAGCCGTTGCCTAAAATTATGATTATACTATATAGTGAAAACACAGTTGACGGTCACATGAGACACTGTCACTGATACGTAGCACATTTTTGGATTGAGGGAGATACAACATGGCGGAACAGAACAATACGGAACGAGTAATCATCATCGGATCCGGCCCCGCCGGCCACACCGCGGCGGTTTACGCTGCTCGGGCGGACCTGGAGCCGCTCATGTTTGAAGGGTTCATGGCGGGTGGTGTTGCTGCGGGCGGACAACTCACCACGACGACGGATGTCGAAAACTTTCCCGGGTTTCCTCAGGGAATCGAAGGTCCCGAACTTATGGACGCGATGCGCGAACAAAGTGTTCGGTTCGGGACGCGCATCAAGACGGAGACGGTAGATTCCGTCGATCTATCGGCGCGTCCGTTCAAGGTAACCGCCGGTTCCACCACATACACCGCGGAGACGGTAATCATCGCCACAGGAGCTACGGCGAAGCGCCTTGATCTCCCTGGTGAGGATCAGTACTGGCAGCGTGGAATGTCCGCTTGCGCGGTATGCGACGGTGCGTTGCCGATCTTTCGGGACAAGCCCCTGGTCGTGATCGGCGGTGGCGACTCCGCGTGTGAAGAAGCGTCGTATCTGGCCAAGTTCGGCAGTTCCGTGACGATGCTGGTCCGTCGGGACGTGCTGCGCGCTTCCAAAGCGATGCAGAAGCGGGTATTCGACAACCCGAAGATCAACATCATGTGGAATACCAACGCCGTGGAGGTACTGGGCGATGGGAAGCTTCTCAACCAGGTGCGGGTTACGAACAACAAAACCGGCGAGGAGCAAACCCTGGACGCAGGAGGACTGTTCTACGCGATCGGCCATGAACCAAACACGGGTTTTTTGGCGGGACAGCTCAGCATGGATGAAACCGGATACGTGATAACCGAAGGTAAGTCCACCGCCACAAACGTGCCGGGAGTGTTCGCCTGCGGGGATGTGCAGGATAAGACCTACCGCCAGGCGGTGACCGCCGCGGGGACGGGGTGTATGGCGGCTCTCGAAGCGGAACGATTCCTCTCCGAATAGGGTATGTAGAAGCCTGTTGATCGCACTACTACCAACTTCCTGTTTTGCAGGGAGTTAGGTCCGGCGTGGTGCGGTCGACATCGCTTTGCAACTTACCGATTCCGTAAAACCCGGTGGACACGGAAGATAACCGACTCGGATCAACAAGCTCGTGAATACCTCATAGATATTTCCGCGGTGACTCGCCGATAATCCCTGCGGACAACTCAATAAACGGCCGCGCTGGACTCACGGATAGTTTCGGAAAGAGCACCTCCTCCACCTGAAAGAACCCCACCGACTGTGACATTTCGATCTCGATCCGGATCGGTTTGACCGTTCCCCCGGTGATCGTGATCCGTTCCACCGCGGAAGAGGAGTACTTGTGGATATCGCCGACCCGAGCTTCTGTGTTCAATAGCATCGGTATTCGGGCGCGGCCTTTCTCCATATCGCACCCGTCGGCCACCAGGATCAGCCCCGCCTCCAACGAGTGAATGCGGATCGCCGCCATGTGCCCGACGATACACTCCATGATCATCGAACGCAGAATCACCTTCCTGCGCGTGTCACCCGGACAGTACAGCTCAAGGTAGCGGTCCACGATCGGCTGAGCGAGCTCTGCGCTGTATCGTTCGTGGTCCTGCCGCGTCACCGTCATTCCGATATCATGGAGCAGACCCGCGGCGAAGAGGACGAACACACTGTCCTCGAACGTGCCGATTTCTTCCGCCTCAAGGCTCATGGGAATTCGATTGGCCTGCAGCAGGTTGGCGAACTTGAGCGCGTTCTTCACCACTTTTCGCATGTGCACGGGCCCGTGGTCGTTGAAGCCCAGGCGCCGGATGCTCACCTCGTTCGCGTAGTCCTGGAGAGCCTTGATCTCCGCGTCCTCGAGCATCGTTGCAGCAATCTCGGACAGCACCGGCGGAGTCAGTTCAAGCAGCCGTCGGTCCAGGGCTCTTTCTTTTGGAGATCTGGTCGGGTTCATGTTCGTACTTTATCGAGCGCACGAAGACCGGTCTACCGCTGCATGCGGTATGACAATCGGGTGTGTTTTTCGCCTGGCGTGTTTTGACAATCGGCGCGCGGGTACCTCCCGACCCGCGTTTCACGACCAATCGTAATCGTGGTCGTTAGCCCGGCACGTTGTTTCTGCGCTGGCCTCGTTCGCCCTGGTCGGAAGAAATTCGAACTCCGGGCCGCGAAGGTGCTTTTGATCGGTCGCGACGGCACCGATACACAAGTATATGGAGAGAACACTCCTTAATTCATTGCGGAGCCGCAGTATTGCGATCGGTTCGGGGAAGGGCGGTGTCGGAAAGTCCACCACAGCGCTCAATATCGCGCTCCTGTTGGCCCGACGCGAAATGCGGGTTGGTCTGGTAGATCTGGATCCGCTGTCTAATATCGCTGTTATTCTCGATATCCCTGAGGACAAGACGAACGCTATTCATGCCGACCCGAACGCTGACGGTGCCCTGGGCGACTTCGTCCTGACGTATACCTCGGGACTGGAAATCGTTTTCCCCCATGCAGCGGCGCCGACCGATGCGGTAAAGGCGCGCCTGTTCGAGCGTTTTGCTGCCGACCTGGTGAGCCGGTACGATGTACTGGTTTTCGATATGCCGGCGGGAATTAATGCCCGGGAGAACCTTGATTTTCTGCCCTGCGTGGGTAGTCTCGTGCTGGTGACGAACGCGGAGCCCACGGCACATGTTTCCGCGGGTGGGTACCTCCGGAGTGTGTTGGAGATCACGCCCAACCTACCGGTTCTGCTCTGGCATAATCGCTACCAGCCGGCGGGAGAAAGCGGGTTTGATCCTCGCTCGGTTGTGGCCAACTACAATCGGTATGTTGAACCGGAACTGCGGATCACACCGGACGAAGCGGCTCGTCTCAAAGACGTGGCGTTTGTTCCACCGGACCCCGCGCTCAACCTTCTTCAGACGCAGCTCGACCCGACGGTAACCGTGTTAAGCAAGCTCGTGGAGGTTTTCTCCCTGGTACTGGACCAGATCGTCCGTCGCCGCGTCAAGTATATTTCCGCCGGCCGACGGAGTCGTGATCTGATCGCATACTTCGTGACGCACAACCCGGTTATTGACGATCCGCAACAGTACGTTCATGATCTCGATCTTTTCCTTCAGGGGCTGATCGAATCCGGGAACAGGGAAAAGCTTCGAAACTTAATGGAGGCTCTGGCGGACAAACGGTCCGACACGCACCCCGACGCGACGGCCGACACGCACCCCGACGCGTCGTCCGACACTTCCGAGGAACTGCGTCTGTTCTCACCGGAGCAAGCGAAACAGGTGCTGGAGCTGGCGGGAGAGCTCAAGAACGACGAGGCGTACCAGGAGCTGATCCGGGTCCTACGCATTCTGGAAGAGGCGATCGAGTCGATCGTTGACCGGTCCCGGGGCTTCATGCAGCAGAAGTCCTTCGATCACAGTCGGGTAGTACGGAGTTCCGTGCCGCGGCTTCTGCGTGTTCTCGCACAGTCCTCGGACGAACTGTCGCCGTTCGCGCGAAACGCAGTGGCGATCGCTCTCTTTCTGATCGCTGCGGACAAGGAGTTCGATGATCCGGAAGTACGAGAACTGCTGCGCCGCCTCGTTCCGGAGAAGCGCGACGGCCGGGGCCGTTCCCGCCGCGACCGGTACACACAGATTCTACGCCTCCTGAGTCGCGACGAGGAGTACCACTCACTCTTTTACCAGGTGGTGCGAACGATCTTTCCCGGGATCACTCGGCGCATCTCGTCGCTCAACCGGGAGTTTGAACTGGCACCGCTGCTTTTACGGGATTCCTCCGGTTCGATCAACGCCGCGGCGTACGTCAAACTGAGTACGCACTTGCTCCACGACGTTGTGAATGCCGGTCTGGGCGTCTCGATCAGCGCGACGTATAACGCCGCCAGCCAGGCGATCCGCCAGGGGGTCGAACGGCTTTCCGCGGACCGTCGCTGGCCCGCGGCTTAGCCAGTTGGCAGACCTCAGCCGGCCGGTTTAGTACGCCGCGAGGTAGACCGACGCCGGCCCGCGGCTTAGCCGCTCGGCGGCCCGCCGGCCGGCATCGTACAGTCGGTCGTGTTCAGTTCAGCCGCCGAACTCGACCCGTGGCACCTCCCGGGCACGGTCGCTGATTTCGAAGTATTCCCGTGGCTCCATTCCGAACCGCGATGCAAACATAGCGGCGGGGAACTGTCGTATGCGGGTGTTGTATCGTCGCACCGTGTCGTTGTAACGGTTTCGTGCCACAGCGATCCGATTTTCCGTTCCCGCCAGTTCATCCTGCAGACGGATGAAGTTTTGGTTGGACTGCAGCTGGGGGTAGTTCTCCACCACCACCAGAAGTCGGCTCAGCGCTCCCTGCAGCTCCTCGTAGCTTTCTGCGGTTTCGCTAACCGTACCGGCGCCGGCAAGACGTGCCCGCGCATCGGCGATGTCCGCAAAAACCGCCTGCTCGTGTTCCATGAATCCCTGGACTGTGTTTACCAGGTTCGGTATCAGGTCGCTGCGCCGCTGGAGCTGATTGTCGACTTCGGACCA
>SLRR01000180.1 GCA_007130865.1 Spirochaeta sp.
AAAACTCCGTCTGTTGCTAATCGCAATCAGGGGGTGTAGCGAAGTTGGTTATCGCGCCGGCCTGTCAAGCCGGAGATCGCGGGTTCGATCCCCGTCACTCCCGAAGGGCTATTTCCTTTCAATGAAAGGAAATAGCCTTTTCTTTTGCTCTCGTGGTCGGGGCGGATGTAGCAGAGTGTCAGACGAAGTGTCTGATCTTTTGTGTGAAGGGGTGGCACGTGGGTTTTGTTATCCGACGTGCGATGTGATCTGTCCGTCGAACAGAACCGGGCGGCCGGAAGGATTGCCGGTCCTGCCGGATCATGTCTTCGGTATCGTCAGCTTCGCCATATTGAAAACAGACGGAGTTCAAAATACTATGAGTAGCATGGATACTATGGAACGGATATCGATGGATCCTCAGGTCATGGGTGGGCATGCCTGTATTCGAGGGACCAGGGTTACTGTTGGAACAACCGTCGGAATGTTCGCAAGTGGGTACGAGACTGAAGAAATACTCAAGCTCTATCCGTACCTGAAAAAGGAAGATCTTGCAGCCGCGCTGAGCTATGCCGCACGGAGAACGGAAGAACAGGACGTGGCGGTCACTGCCGGATGAAAATCCTGATCGACATGAATTTATCACCTGACTGGGTACGAGTACTTGAGTCTGCTGGTCTTTATCACCGTTGCTGACATGGGGTTCACCGAACGATTACAAATTACGGATTCTTCTTCGATGAACCTTTCTCTGATATACTTACCTTATGAACGACTTTACTGCCGTTATCAAACATGATGACGGATGGTGGTACGGCTGGATCGAAGAAGTCCCGGGCGTAAACGCTCAGGAACGAAGCCGAGAAGAGCTAATTATTGCGCTTCGTGAATGTTTGTCAGAAGCGATTGAGATGAATCGACGCGACGCCCTGGAATCGGCAGAGCAAGACTATTCGGAAGAACCTATCGCGTTGTGAAACGTGCCCCTCTTATCAGATTCCTGGTAGCCCATGACTGTTCTCTTGTCCGTGAGGGATCTCGACACGCTTGGTGGCAAAATGCGAGGAACGGACGGCGGACAGCAGTACCACGACACTCCGAACTACCCGATCAACTGGCTCGAAAGATTTGCAAGGATCTTGGTATTCCTGTCATTGGTCGTTGACGTAAACGATCTGAACTGAACCCACGTGATCTGCGACAATCGTTTTTCGGGTTTCCGAGAACGGCATGCGTACCGTTGTACTTTCACCGCCCTACCCGACTGTGAGGTCTGAATGTGCGACTTTTCGCGAACGACCAAGTGAGGGACAAACGTTGGCCGGGCTCGTCAGCTTCGCCATATTGAAAACAGACGGAGTTCAAAATACTATGAGTAGCATGGTTCCTACGGAACGGATATCGATGGATCCTCAGGTCATGGGCGGACGTGCCCGTATTCGCGGAACCAGGGTTACCGTGGGAACAATCGTCGGAATGTTCGCGAATGGGCACGAGACTGAAGAAATACTCAGGCTCTATCCGTACCTGAAAAAGGAAGATCTTGCAGCCGCCCTGAGCTATGCCGCATGGAGAGCGGAAGAACAGGACGTGGAGGTCACTGCCGGATGAAAGTCCTGATCGACATGAATCTATCACCTGACTAGGTACGACTCGGGAACATATGGGACGGTTCGTCCTGGATATCCTACGACAGTTCGAAAACGAGATCATAAGCGGTGTGCTCATCTCCGCAGACCAACGCAAAGCCCGCGCCCGAATACTCCCTCTTCTTCGTCGATAACCGGGCAATCGCCCACAACGATCTGCTCGCCGAGACCGTTCCCCCCTCACATCATCAACTTCGAAATTGTCCCCGACTGGTTTAGTTCAATCTTACCGGCGTACAGTACTTTCGCGAGTGTCTCCTCCGCTCCACGCCCGACGCGGCCGAGCGCTGGTCGGTACTGGTGAACTTCTACCAGCCGCCCCGCAAGACCGAACAGTACTCTCTGGACCTGCAGTACGACCAGGCGTTTCACCGGGTGATCCCGAACCTAACCGAGATCAGGATTCCCCATTGGAAGGCGGTGGCAGATCCTGCTCTTCGGTACGTTGACGGTACTTTTCTGGTAAACCACCGGGACCTTCAGAATGTTTAAGGATTTCGGACGTTCCCTGAACCCGTTTCGTTAACTGTCATCTCCACCGGAACGAACGAAACCAGGACTTGACGGTCACAATCGTCTGTTGTATTTTACTTATTAGTTATATAACTACTTAGATTCTTGCAGGAGGAATACATGAGTAACAAGACGACCGTAGCAACCCCGGGTGACGTGGAGATTGCCGTAAGCCGTCGCTTTGAGGCGCCGCCACAGCGAGTATTCGACGCATTTACGCGGGCCGAGCATGTCCGTAAGTGGATGCATGGGCCGAACGGTTGGAATCTCGAACGATGCGAGCTGGAGTTGCGTGTTGGAGGCAATATTCGGTACGAGTGGAAAAACGCCGACGGTGACTCCATGGGAATGAGTGGTGAGTTCCGGGAAATCCAGGCTCCGCTTCGGACGGTACATACCGAACTATTCGACGCGGACTGGACCGGCGGCGAGACCGTCGTCACCACGGACTTCAACGAGGACCAAAACGGTACGCTCGTGACGATTACCACACGCTTCGGATCAAAGACTGCGCGTGATGCCGCACTCGAAAGCGGGATGGCCGAAGGAATGGAGGCAAGCTTTGTCCACCTCGAACGGACACTTGCAGCGTAGTACGTCACCGGCCGGACACAGCCCGGCCGGACATGGACACCGTTCGATCCCATGGAGCGCAGGGACACTCGTACGGTTATATCACGATTGCGTAGCATACCAATGGTGCTTTACAACAGAGAGGAGGAATACTTTATGCGAATCGTCGTGCAGGCATGGATGACGCTCGACGGCGTCTTTGATGCATCGACCTTCGGCGAATGGTTCAACAACTACCACAGTGATGAACGGGCGGCACACATACAGGACAATGTCCTGGGGTGCGACGCGCTCCTTATGGGCGCTAATACCTATCGCACGCTCGCGCCGTACTGGTCGTCACTGCGGAACAATGAGATGGGTATAGCGGACAAAATGAACGCGGCCCCGAAATACCTCGTTTCCAAGTCGAGTCCGGAGCTTACCTGGGACAATACACGCCCGGTAGTCGCGGATAACATCGTTGCACAGGTAACCCAGCTGAAACGAGAGTCCGGAGGATACTTTCTCCTGCCGGGAAGCGCCATGCTTGTCGACGAACTATTGGATGCACATTTGATCGATGAGTTCCGGTTACTCGTCCACCCGGTGGTACTCGGGTACGGACAGCGATTTTTTTCGCAAGGCAAAACCGTGTCCGAGTTGCGTCTGGACAGTTCCGAGACATTGCCCTTCGGAGTGCTGGCCCTCACCTATTCCCCGGTCGGTTCCACTGCCGCAACCGCCCGTTTACGAGAAAAAAACGCCGAAGGTGACTGAAAGGGAATTGGCGGTGAGTTCCGTGAAATCCCAGACTCCGTGTCGGCGCGGCTTGCACTCCGCGATCCGTTGCGTCCCGAATGTCGAAATCCGACGAACGGCTCCGACTCCTATGCAAACGCCCCGAACCGGGGTTAAAAAAAGCAAGGAGGATAGTTGTGAAATACATCCTGATGATGCAGTGCACCATGGCCGACTGGCAAGCGGGGAACACCACGACATGGTCGGAGAACGATATTGAGGAGAACCGTACCTTCCTCGGCAAGCTCAACAAACGGCTCTCGGAATCCGGGGAACTCGTGTTGACTGAGGGCCTGGCGGGTCCCGAGAGTACCGTTCTTGTGCAAACCAGCCGTGATGATTCGCCGCTCGTTACCGACGGCCCGTTTCCGGAAAGCAAAGAGTTTCTGATCGGCTTCTGGATCGTGGATGTCGACGCTCCGGAGCGAGCTCAAGAAATCGCCGCGAAGATTTCCGCGATGCCCGGTCCGGGTGGCGTACCGTCGCAGTTTCCGATCGAGGTCCGACAGGTGATGACGGTTTGACGCCCAAAGCCATCACACGGAGATTACTGGTTGGTGCTGGTATCGTTGTGGTTGCCGTACTGCTTCTTTCCGGCACTGGACTCTGGTGGTCAAGTAGCTTCCTGCTTGACCCGAGACTACGCGGTTCTACGGATTTCGATACCTGCGCCGAGGAAACGGCGGCGTACTGGGGAGAAGCGTGTGGAAACCTTCGGGATTCCAATCGTTTTCGGTTCACTGAGGTCGAGATACCGTCGGTGAACGGGTACAACATGCCCGGTTGGTACGTTTCTACCGCCGCAAACGACATCGGTCCACCTGAGGGCGCAATAATGCTCCTCCACGGCGGCGGCGGCGATCGCCGAGCCATGACGCGCTATATCGGTTACTTCCTCGAGCGTGGTCTTGACGTCGTTACCTTCGACCTCGGATGTGCCGGAGAGTCTCCATGTCCGGAAGGAGGGATGAGTTACGGTCACCGGGAGTCTCGCGATGCGTTCTCTGGGTATCTATACTTGCGCGCGCGGTATGACCGGATATTCGCGATGGGAAGTTCCGTCGGCGCGGCCGCACTCCTGACGGCGCTTCCCGAGATGCCGGAACTCAACGGGCTCATCGCGGAGAATCCGTTCTTTGATTTTGAAAGCCTCATCGTGGAATCGGCGGCGGAGGTGCCCCAGTGGTTTGTACAAAAGTTGATCGGACTGACCAAAGCTCGCGGGAGTTTTGACGGGCTTCGGAACCCCGCCAACTCGCTCCCGTTGGCCGCGGGTATTCCGGTGTTTTTTGTCCATAGCAGTCAGGATGAGAGGACGCCGCTTCGCCGGACACGTGATCTCATGGAACTATACGATGGCCCCATGGTATCCTGGTTTCCCGAATGCGGCAGCCACTCGGCGATATGGAACTGGAACCCCGGTGAATACGAGCGCCGGCTTTCCCGCTTTCTGGACAGCGTCCACAACCTGCGGTCGTAATGGATGCGGACGAAACGGATTTGGATACGATGGAACGTCGGACGAGAACAATAAACGAGCTTCTGCGGGAGACGGTTCCCGCAGTTCTCTCCTCACTCGTTGGCCGGTACGGGAACTACACCGACGCGGAAGATGCCCTTCAGGAAGCGCTCGTTGTGGCCGTACAGCGATGGCCGGTCGACGGGATACCGACCAACCCTCGCGGATGGGTCTACACCGCCGCGCGCCGCCGTATGGTGGACGCGATCCGGAGTGAGGTCTCCAGAAAACGGCGCGAGACGGAATGGGGTGCCGAACGGTTGGAAGCAAGTGAATCGACATATGATCCGTCCGGTCAGACCGACACGATCCCGGAGGGTAGCATAGAACTGCTGTTCATGTGCTGTCATCCTTCACTGCCGAGGCATGCCGCGGTCGGACTTACGTTGCGCGCCGTTTCCGGTCTCTCAACTGCCGAGATCGCGTCGGCGTTTCTCGTACCGGAGTCAACGATGGGTCAACGGATATCCCGTGCAAAGAGCCGCATCCGGGAGTCCGGAATCAAACTTGACGAGCCATCCGAGGCGGTCCGGGAGGAACGACTCCGTTCCGTGAGGGACGTCCTTTATCTTATGTTCAATGAGGGATACAACCGGGTAACCCCTGAAGATGACGTTGAAGGAGAACCGGTTCCGGAACTGGTTCGTGAGGCACTGCGATTGATCCGTGTCCTGCACGAGCGGTTCCCGGTGGATCGC
>SLRR01000149.1 GCA_007130865.1 Spirochaeta sp.
GACTCCCGCCGGGCCGCCTCCGCTGCTAAAACGACGTCGTGTCGTTTTGCGCTCCCGTTGTGGTCGCGCCGCAGCTTCGGTTCGAGTCCCGCGTTCCATGAGATACAGAAAAAGCGAAGCCCAAGAAGACTGCGCTTTTTCTGAATAGCAGGGGTAGGACTCGAACCTGCGACCTCCGGGTTATGAGCCCGGCCAAAGTTTGTTCCTCGCTGTATCTGCACGTATCTAAGCGTATACCATGAAAGAATACGCCGAAATTCCTGGCCGTGTTTCGGCGTGCTTGTTTGTATCTGGTCGTTCGTAAAAAATCGCACATTCAGACCTCACAGTCGGGTGGAGGTGTGAGATCGCAGATAATTACCGAGACGTTCCACCACCGCTCAGCGGACGCACGGGATATCGCAACAAGTGTCGTTCCGTTTGATCGACGAAACGGAGGATGCTCATTGTCAAACTACAGACCTCGTCGATCGGACCGGCCGGGTTCCCCGATCTCCGCACCACGCCGGACGTACCACGCTACAAAATATTTCTATTTTTTTCATAAGAAAACTGGATAATTCGCGTCTCGTGCGGTATTACCTATCCACTACCAAAAAGTCACAGTAATACAGGCAATCGGATCGGACTCATTCGAGGGTTTTCTCCGGGAGAAAGCCGCGCAAAGGGGGCGTACTGTGATCGAGGGACGGACCGCGTTATCCGGCCTGCAGGTAAAAACCGTATTACTTCTGATCATCCTCATGCCTGCGGTGACCGTATCGGCTCCGGCCCAGGCGGCCCGGTCGGGCCGCGGCGGGACCTACCGTCCCGGGATCGGGGCGGTATGGTATGCCGATGATCTGCTTCGGATCTCCGGGGAACGCCTGGAGGGACTGACCGTGACACCGGAACACCACCAGCGCCGCTACCGCATTCGTGTCCCCGAAGGACGACGTCTCCGGGAGGAGGTGACGATCGAGGGATCGAGCGAGCTGATCGTCGCGGTGGAACTCGTGGACGAGTCGCCGGAGGATGACCGTCCGCGGGTGCTGGATCGGATTCTGCCGGAGCGCGGGAAGCCGGGCGACCTGGTGCTCGAGGTGACGCTGCGGGATGCGGCGATCGTGATCACCACGTTGGGTCGGGACGGGCGGAGCGCGACGGTGGAGTTTCGCACCGCCGGGCGTCGTGCGGAGATTCAGGAGAGGAGCCGGGCGCCTGTTGGGGGCGAGGGATACGCCACGGTGGCGCTGCAGTACGCCGAGGCGGAGGCCCTGGCGGTGATGCTTCGGCGGCTGGTGGATCGGGGAGACCGGGTTGTACAGGTGGTACCGGGGCGGAACGAGCTGATTCTGGATCGGGGAATGGAACGATACCTGGACATCCGGGAACTGGTGGATCGGCTGGACCGGGCGGGAGCGCAGATCCTGATCGAGGCGCAGGTGGTGGAGATCAACACGGATCGGGCCTCGCAGCTTGGCCTGGAGATGAGCGATTCGATCTCGGCTGGATTTTCGGAGCAGAGCGATTACGGGCGGTCGGTACCGATACCGTTGCAGTCGTTTCTGCGGTCGCCGGTTGAGATCCGCGCGACGCTGCACCTGCTTGCCGGGGAGGGGGAGGCGCAGATTCTGGCGAATCCGCGGGTGGCGACGATGGACGGGGTGCCTGCGGTGATGCGGACCGAAGAGCGGTTTCCCATCATCGTGACGCAGAGCTCCGGCGGGCAGAGTTACCAGACGAAGCAGGACATCGTGGGCGGGATCGAGTTGTCGATCGTGCCGCGGTACAACGGCGAGGGAGAGATCACCGCCCGGATCAGCACGGACGTGACCACGATCACCGGCACGACGCGGGAGGGGTATCCGACCACCAGCAGCCGGCGGGTGGAGACGACGGTGCGGGTACAGTCGGGGACGGCGATCGTAATCGGAGGTCTGGTGGAGAAGCGGGAGATCCGGCACCGGGACCGGATACCGTTGTTGGGAGATATCCCGGTGCTGGGCGTGTTGTTCACCAACTACCGCACGAGCGTGCAGGAGACGGACCTGTTCGTGATCGTCACGCCGTATGTGATCGAGGGGGTACAATGAGACGGTCGAAGAGGAATACGCCGCATGCGTTTCTCCTGACGTTATTTTTCTGGGCGCTGTTTGTTCCGACAGTCGACGCGAACGAACGGTATGCGGTGACCGTACAAGTAACAAAAGAAGTCTGCAGGGAAGAAAAAGTCGGCGAAACGTGTACGACCATCGAGGGCTACGAAACATGCCATCCGATATACGACGAAGTATGCCGTGATGTGACGACTACCGAAACCTTCACCGTCGAAGGAACAACCAGTCCGGAAGAGATTGAGCAGGACATCGAAGACCGCCTGGCGGACCAGGGAATAGAAGATGCAACAGTCGAAGCCGAGATCGTCCCCGGTGAACTGGAAGAACACGTAGATGACAACGCCGGAGACCTGGCATCCGGAGGAGATCTGGACCGGCAGATAGCGCAGATCGCCGAGACGGTGGCGGAGGAACACGCGGCAGCTGTCGCGGCGTTCCGCAACTCTCCGGCAACGATCGATCCGGTTCGACTCGCCACGGGGGATCTGTATTTTCCGGTGACGGAGTTCACCGTGGAGCATCCGGGAGGAACGGTCGGAATACATCGGAGGTACGAGAGCGGAGGGACAACGGCGAAATCGTTCGGTCCGCAATGGGTGTTCGCCTACGACAGCCGGGTTCTCATGGGGGTTTCCACGGAGATCGGACAGCTTGTTACGTACTACGAATCGCTTGTGGGGACGTTTCAGCACCGGCTGAACGATGCCACGGCACGGTATGAGGAGTCGATAGCAGCGCTTGAGGAAACGGTTATACCGGAACTGGACGAGATTCTGGGGATTATCGCGAACGCGATTACCCGAATAGAGGAAGCGATTCAATCGGCGCCGTCTGATTTTACCGAACGCCTCCAGTCCGATCGTTCGACGGTGCAGAGTCTGCAGGCGGAGATCGCGTCGCTCCGGCAACGGGCGGGATCGGCGTGGGACGATCTTGTGGACGCCGAGCCGCTTCTTGCGACATTGCAGGACGACCTGGACGAGCTTCTGGAGAGGTTCCGGGTGACGCAATGGCGTGCCGACTACCTCGCCGGGATGCGCGCACGGAACCGGTATGCAGCGGGGGTGAATCCCGATGAGGACGGCACCGGCGAGGGTACGGTGATATGGATCGATTTTGATGGAAACGGTCATGTGTTCGACCTCATCGAAGAGCCCCGCCTGGGAGATCCGGAGATCGACGCGGGAGGGTACGCCAACTACTACCCACAGGGTAGTGCGGCGGAGGCGCGGAGCGCGGCGGTGACGGAACAACTGACGTTGTTTCTGGACGGGAGGACGGTGGTCGTTGCGGATAACGGAACGGAGTACCACTACGACCGGTACGGGCGTCCGGATCGGATCGAGGATAGAAACGGGAATACCACCCGATTTACCTACGACGGGCAGGGACTGCTCGTCGCGATCACCGACAGCGCCGGCCGCGCGATACGAATCGAGCGCGGTACCGGCGGTCTCATCCGGTCGATCGAGGACCCGGCCGGACGGCGCTGGGAGTACGAGTACGACGAACTCAATCGTCTGCACGCGGTGACCGATGCCTCGGGAGGTACGGTGCGGTACCGGTACGAGGATCATCGATTGACGCGCGTCGATAACGCCGACGGTTCGGCGCTTACCTACGGATACGAGTATCGTAACGGTCGATGGTACACGACGCGCACCACCGACGAGGAGGGATTTTCCGAGACGATACGGTTCCGAGACGGGTATACGGAGTATATCGACGCCGGCGGGGTATACGAACGCCACGTCATGGACGAACTCCACCGACCGGTACGGATCGAATACGGCGACGGAAGCGTCGTGCGAAAGGAATACGACGACCGGGATAAGGTAATCACGCGTGTGGATGAAGCGGGGCAGGTGTGGCGATACGAGTACGACGAGAGGGGAAACCGGATCTTCGCGCAGGACCCTGACGGAGCGGTGGAACGGTGGACGTACGACGGGGACTCTCAGATCACACACTACCGCGATCCGCTGGGTCGGGTCACGCAATTCGAGTACGACGAGAAGGGAAACCTCGTCGCGGTCCGCTATCCGGACGGGACGACCGAGCGGTTTGAGTACGACCAGCGGGGGTTGCCGACCGCGTGGATCGATCCCCGGGGTGAGCGGAGCGGGTATCGGTACGATGCGTACGGACACCTTACGGCGGTGACCACGCCGGACGGCGCGGTGTGGACGTATCGGTACGACATCCTCGGGAATCTGACGGAAGAGAACGACCCGTTGGGGAATACGACGACATACGAGTACAACAGCGACAACCGTCTGATACTGGTGGTGGATCCGCTGGGGAACCGGGAGCGGCGGGAGTACGACGGTCGGAAGAACCTCATCAGCATCGTCGATCGGAACGGGCAGGCCACGACGTTCACTTATGACCGTCGACATCTGCTTGCGGCGGCAACCAATCCGATGGGGGAAACGGTACGGTATACGTACCGGGGCGACGGTCGGATGACGGAGAAAACGGTGGACGGCCGGAGTACGGTGCGATACGAGTATGACGAGCGGGGGAATCTCCGTCGCACGGAACAGGTCGAGACCGGCATTGTCACGCGGTACGAGTACACCCGGCGGGGAAATCCGTCTGCGATGATCGATCCGCGGGGGTATCGCAGCGAGTTTGTCTACGATGGCGCGGGACGGCTGGAGGCGGTCGTCGACGCCCATGGGAATGCAACACGTTTCTCCTATCATCCTACCGGGACGCTGGGGTCACGGACCGACGCGCGGGGCGGGACGGTCATATACGGGTACGATGAGCGGGACAGAATGACAACGATCACCGATCCGCTTGGAAACGCGTGGACGATACGGTACGACGGAGCGGGGAACGTTATCACCGAGACCGACCCGTTGGGGAGGACGCGGCGAAACGAGTATGACGCGGCGGGCCGACTGCGATCGACGACGGCCCCTGACGGAAGCGTGGAACGGTTGCGTTATGACCGGCGCGGGATGATCGTGGCGTACACCGACGGTCGCGGCGCGACGACCGAGTATCGCTACGACGGAGCGGGACGACTCATCAGAAGAATCGATGCTCGGGGTGGAGTGTGGGAATCGGAGTACGACGGCGAGGGAAACGAGACACTTTTCCGTACACCGCTCAATCACACGACGCGGATCGACTACGACCCGGCAGGACGGGTGCGGGAGGTCCGGGACCCGGGGGGGTATACGGTCCGGTACCGGTACGATCACCTGGGCAACGTGACCGCCTTCACCGATCAGACCGGGGCGACGTGGCGGTTTGAATACGACCCGGCCGGTCGCCTTACGGTGGAGACGGATCCGTTGGGAAACACCCGGCGTCATCATTACGACGGCGCGGACAACCGTGTGGCGACCACCGATCCGCTGGGCCGGACGACCCGGTACGAGTACGACGGAGTGAACCGGCTTCGGGGGGTGGAGAACCCCGCGGGAGAGCGGTACCGGTATACCTACGACGCAACCGGCAACATGACGGAGTTCATCGATCCGACCGGAGCGGTGTACCGGTACCGGTATGACGCCGCGGGACGGGCGGTGGAAGAAGTGAACCGGTTGGGCGGGGTGGCCGCCTACGGTTACGACGCGGTGGGCAACGTGATC
>SLRR01000092.1 GCA_007130865.1 Spirochaeta sp.
ACTGGTGCTGCTGGCTGTTGTCATTCAGTTTCGCGCAGCCGAGGCTGCGGCGCATCCGCTGGAATCGCTCATTCCCCTTGGTCTGCTGGTGGTTGTGGTTGGAGTGTCGCTGGTGGTGGTGCCGAAGCTGAGCCGCTGGATGATGACACGGAATATTTCTCAAGCGCAGAAAGCGCTCTACGTTCTGGCAGTTCTACTGGTCCTCGCGTCCATCACCGAGTTGATCGGTACTGAGAAGATCCTGGGTGCGTTTCTGGCGGGCCTATGTCTGAATCCGGTCATGTCCCGTCGCGAGGTACTTCGTGAACACGTGGGATTCGTTGGACGGATGCTCTTCATTCCCTTCTTTTTCGTTTCCACCGGAACTCTGCTTGAGATCTCGGTGTTCACCGAATCGGTACGCGTATGGATCATCGCCGCGATGCTGCTTGGGATGGTAGTGGTAGGAAAGGCGTCCGCGACGTGGGCGGTGGGCTCCCTGTTTCAGTACTCCTGGCGAGACCGGCTTCTACTGTTCAGTTTGACAATTCCACAAGCTGCGGCCACTCTTGCGGTTACCATTACGGCACGGGACGCGGGTGTCTTTGATGATATCGTGGTCGACGCGGTTATCGTGCTGATCTTCATCACCTGTCTGGTGGGCCCGCTGCTCACCCAACGGGTGGGGCTTCAGGTGTCCCGACACAACACGATCGACGGCTGAGCGAAGACCCAGCGAAAATGCTTTACACTGCACCTTTTTCATATTAGTGTAACTAACATGAAAATGAGGCCGTACAGGATGGGGGTTCGGGCGGAAACTGAGAGGGCGACCGGGGAGGCAATCCTGAGCGCTGCGCTCGGAGCTTTCTCCCGCGATTTGTTCGACCGCGTCACTCTTCAGAGCATCGCTGACGCGAGCGGCGTGACGGTGCAGACGGTGATACGGCGATTCGGATCAAAGGAGCACCTTTTCGCAGTCCTCGCTGAGCGCGAGACGCCCCGAATCCTCGCATCGCGCGAAGCCCCGGACGGTTCCGATCTCTCGGCTGCGTTGGAAATACTCATTGATCACTACGAGACGGACGGAGAGACGATACTCAACTTTGTGAGACAGGAACACCTTTTTGAGCCGATTCGAAAGATAGTCGAACAGGGGCGTCGCATTCACTGCGAGTGGGTAGAGCGGTACTGTCGCGAGATTCTTGACCGTACTTCGGGCGTAAACCGCGCGCGGCTGCTCAACGCCGCGATCGCCGCGACCGATCTGGGAACGTGGAAGTTGCTGCGCCGTGATCGCGGACTGGAACAGTCCGAGGTTCTGGCCGTCATGCACGAACTGCTGCACGGATTGAGGAGGAAGTAATGGCACGATTTCTTGTGTATACGTCGCCCGCGCGATTCTCGAGGTTGACGATTTGCGCGAGGCGGTTTCCGAGTTCAGGCCGGACGCCCTCCTGGTCGACACAAACAGTTGGGGCGCACAGACCGTTGCCGAGGCTTCGGGCGTCCCATGGGCGGTGTTTCAGCCGTACTTCACGCCGCTGCCCGCACGGGGAGTTCCTCCGTTCGGCCCGGGATTTCGGCGCGCAGATAGCCTGCTCGGCCGCGCGCGCGACTCGGCCTCGATCCGCTCGGCGGAATGGTCGAGCTTCTGGGCCGGCCACATGGGCGCCGCCGGCGGACGCACCGCACTGGCTCGCGACAATCGATCGACCGATCGTCCTGGTCACGTGTTCAACTGAGCGTCAGGACGATCGCGGCATCCTCGATGCCGCGGTAACCGGGTTGCCGCGGCGCGGTCTGTTCGTCGTCGCGACGAGCGCCGCGTACGAACCAGATCAATTCCGGCCCGAGGACATCGAACACTGCCGCGTCGAGAGATATCTTTCGCACGAGCCGATCGTTGCGCGCGCGACGGCGCGAGACGGATCGCGTCGGCGTTTGCAGCTGCCGGAGGGGACTCGGCTGTCGCCGACGGTCTTGAAGAACTGCTCGAAACGGTACCCGCCAGGTCAAACAAACGATTTGTCAGATCAGCATAATTCCGGCATGGGTGTATTTCAATTATTGAAACCAGTGGGCGATCGAGCGGCGCGTGACAAGGAAGAACTCACTGCGTATTCCACAAACGCGTCCACCCGTGGTTGCCGGGCATGGTGAGGAGCAGTTCCTCGCGCATTTTCTCCAATGCAACGTTATCCGGACCGTCGCTTGCGGGATCAAAGGATGCCGCTGCCTTCAATACTTCAGGCAACAATTGAGTACTGCCAACGGAGCACAAAAACAGATCCGGAAAGGACAAAACATACTGCACGGCTTTCTTTATATTGTCCGGATCCTCAATCGGTCGGTACCAGAGGGCGTGAGTCTTCGGATGGTTTTCCCAGGCACCGCGGGCGATCCGGAGGAATGTCTCCTCGAGCATCAGCGGCAATTTTGAGCTTGACCAGCATCTCAGTGAGCTCAAACGCCTTCCTGAGTCGTTGTGCTTCGAGAGACGGCATAGTTTCGGTAAAGCATTACCGGCTCGCAACCTGCCACTGGAGTGCACCTGCACCGGGATCAGCGAAAACAGATGAAATGTGATTGACACCCGTAACCGGAAGCGTTTCCGGAATCCAGGCGATCGCGGCGAGGCGTTTAAACACCTCGATCAACGCGTTCGTTGAGAAAGCGATTGAAGACGAACTACGAACGGTGAAGCAGAAACCACAGCAAACACCGCGATCACCACCGTAGCCACAGATAGCGCCGCCGCCCACCCGGCCAGAAACGGGACGTCCCCGGCTCGCTTGAGCGCAATCCCCACAAGTGCCCAGATGATCACCGTTGCGTACGCGCCGTCGCGGTAGCGGAGCAGGGCCATAAATCCAAGCGTCGCAGCGACGGCGCTCAGCGCGGCTGCCCAGAACACAGCTCCCGGAGCAAGGTCGGTGATCCCCCAGGAAACGAGCAGTCCCGTCACGTTGGCTGGCAGGGCCACGCTGATCCATCCCAGATACAGCGAGAAGGGAACGCCGGCCAGCCAGTATTCCCCGCCGGTGATGCGCCGCCGGGACCACCCCAGCACCAGCACGATCCGGAGGAGCGAGAAAAACAGGAGCAGCATGATTACGACGCTTGCCTCATACCACAGCGCGTGCCAGGCAAGGATCCACACTCCATTGGCAAGATGGGCAACCACCACCCATGCAATGATCTGCCGCCACCACTGCGGCGGGCCGCCCGGCTGCCGGAACACCACCACAGCCTGATATACGGTAAAGCCGATGAGCGCCAGGTAGATCACCCCCCAGACGGAAAAAGTAATCCCCGCCGGCACAAAAAGGTTGGGCAGGTTATCCGAGATCCCCCCGGTTGGGCGGCCAAAGAGAGGCAGCGCGTTGGCCAGGTAGTTCATGACCAGGGTGAAGACCAGCGCGATGATCGCCGTCAGCGACAGCAGGACGTTTCGGTTTGTTTTCATGGCTGGCAATACGCTACACGCAACGGTGTCGCTTTCACAAGTGTGGCCCCTTGAGGCAATTGCGCTGTGACTGTCTTTGTTCCGAAGGTTGACGGAATGAAGGGCCGAGAACCCGCCTTCAGTAGTTATGCACTGGAAATTGGTTGGTCGATAGAGAGCCGGGTGGGTAGTGGCGGTGATATACGAATCACGTTTCATCGTTTCTACGGTTTTTATCCGAAGTCCGGACACAGGTTTGATATTGTCATTCGATGAGGACTGATGAGCTGAATGATTCTGTGAAACTGTTATCCGGTTCGTGCCAAACTTCGTATCAGTTCCGGCTGCTTTTCAGCAGTTCTTCCAACTGCCACGGCCAGCATCAAGGATAGTGAGATCGTCACCATGAGCGACGTTTTTTCCAGGCCGTCGATTGTGTGCCGTTCAAACCCGAAGGATGTGTCGATACGGCTGTTGATCCTCTCCTGCGCGGAGCGCTTATTGTAGAACCGCTTCCACTGATAGCTTGATCGAGCAATGGGGGTAAAGATCCGTCGGTTCTCCTCCAGCGGTATGCGAATTCCCGAACGGACTGGACATCGATCGGATCCGCTACACTCGTATCCGTGATGCCGCGCCGGACAGCGATATTTCAGCGTGTTTCGATCTTTCTCGAATCTACCGAACGCTATCTCCCGTTCTTTCATTATCGTCGGACAGACACACCGGACCGTTCCAGTCATAGGTGACGTTTTCCTGGCCTGTGACCACCCGCGTTGTGTCCGGGTCTTTCCATGTATTGCGTATATCGATCATCGGCTTGATCCGGTACTCATCCCACAATCGTGTGACCGGTTTTCCGTCGTCGTATCCACGATCACCGCTCCAGGTCTCACTGGTCTGTAACACCGCTTCATGACGTCTGGCTAATCCGTCCAGCAACCGGTGCATCACCGGCATCTCATTATGGTTTGCCGGCAACACGGTAAATGCGATCGGCAGTTCATAGGTCGTGTCGGCGATCAGATGCAGTTTGAATCCGAACCAGCTCTTTACCGTCTCCCGCATCACCTCGTCACTTCCTTTCGTATGGTGTGCATGTACTCCCCATGTAGCGTCATGTTCACCGCGACGGTCCTCGTGTTCACTCTTTCCCGTGCGTCGGGCATAACTGGCAAGCGCCTTCCCATCACATCCTATATGGTGCCCGAAGTTCGGCAGCTCCTCACGACACCGGTCTACCAACGTGTCGAATATTCGCCGAACCTCTGTTGAATGTTTCGCCAGGCGCCGAAAGAACCGGGAATACACCCATGCATCGGGAACCGCATCGGTGCCACTACAGATACCAAACCCGCAGATCTGTCGCAGCTGTGCATTCCTCAACAGTTCTCGTCGTAATGAGGCAGTGCTGGAATGTCCAAAGATGATACCGCCAAGAATCGAGTTCCATACCGCTCGTACCGAATAATCGTTGCGTCCGTTCCCTCGCTCCCGTTCGAGGGTCTGCATCAATTGCTCATCAGGTAGATGACGGAGAATCAACTCAAGGCGTTCGAGGTCACCAATTTCTTCGAATTCATTCCAACAAAAAATCTCAGGTTGTGGTATGATAGCGATAGGGCGTCGCCTTTGTAATTCGTTTCACACCATGATTTTATCATGGGAATTACCGGTTGGCGCCCGTTTTTTATTCCCTGGGGTCAATTCCGAGCCATTCACGACGGAACCTGGCTAATTACCCCATATTACATGCGCTTATGGGGTAAAAATCTTTTTCTCTTCCCCTATGTACCTGCTATACCGTCTTTTAGTCACAGCGCAATTGCCTCCTTGTATTACCTCCGGCCGTTAACTATCATCATACCCGGTGAAAACGTCCGATGCGCAGTCTATCCAGGGTATAGTTATCCTTTTCGTGGCGTTACTACTCACCTCGACCAGCGCTGTTCACATGCAAATCGGCACTATGAAATTCGATGCGCTCCAGAACATGCAGATACCGTCGGCGTTTCTTACACAGGCGCGCTTTTTGGTGCCTGTTCTTGTGGTCTCGTCCGCTCACAGCCTTGTACCAATACCGATGATTGCTCGTTTTTCCATCGTTTTACATAGCACGGCCGCCCCGGATGCATGCTGTCGTCGCGTTCCGGTGGGTGTGTTCGTGTTCCTCGCTACGCTGCGGTACACGAACGATGTACGCGACTCATATGTAGAACCTCCTGTCAACTGGGTGTTTACAGCCTTCTTACAGCCAGTCTCACTCCTCTTGG
>SLRR01000031.1 GCA_007130865.1 Spirochaeta sp.
CGGCTCGATCCCGTCGATCGTCTCGACAGCGCGAATTTTAGGCGCCCCGCTCACGGTCCCCGCGGGAAAGGTGGCGCGCAGCGCGTCGAGCCCGGTTTTTCCCTCCGCCAGGTTTCCCTCGACCTGGCTCACGATGTGCATCACCCGGGAGTAGCGCTCGACTCCATAGGAGCGCGTCACCTCCACGGATCCCGGTGCGCAGACGCGGCCCAGGTCGTTCCGGGCCAGGTCCACCAGCATCAGGTGTTCCGCAAGTTCCTTCTCGTCTCCCAGGAGATCCTTCTCCAGGGCCGCGTCTTCCGCGTCGGAGGCACCCCGGCGGCGCGTTCCCGCGATCGGCCGCATAAGGGCGCGGCCATTCTTTACCCCCACGTGCGTCTCCGGTGACGCTGCAAAGATCTGAAACTCCCGGAAATCCAGGTATACCAGGTACGGCGCGGGGTTGGCAGAACGCAGACGGCGGTACGCCTCGAGGGCGGGCATATCCGTGCGGACCCGCAGTCGCCGGGAGAGCACGCCCTGCAGGATGTTACCCGCGATGATCTCCTCCCTGACCCGGGTCACGCCGCGCTCGAAGCGCTCTTGATCCTCCGGATCCGGTACCGGTTCGGCGGAGAACTCCCCGGGCGTACCCTGCAGGTAGTTGAAGTTCAGGTCGTGGATCGCCTCTTCCGTCTCGCGGAGCGCCTCCTCCAGGTCGATCGAGCGTTCCTTGTAGTTGAGCCCCATCAGGTAAAGCAGGTCGCTGTAATGGTCAAAGATGATAAAGACGTGGCCGAAGAGGAACCCCGCATCGGGCAACCCCGTGGGGTCCTGCCGTTCCGTGAACGAGATCGAATCGCAGAACCGGGAGAACTCGTAGGAGAGGTACCCGATCCCCCCGGCGGGAAAGGGGTAATCCTGCCGCGGCGGACGGTGCTGGTCCGCAAAGTAGGCGAGCACGTCCAGGATATCCCGGGCTTTGCTCCGGATCCGCGAGCGGCGCGTGCCGTCGTCAAAGAAGACCGCACCCTCACGCTGGTACAGGCGGAACGCCTCCCGCACGAGGAGCAGGGAGTACCTTGCCCGGCCTCCCTCAAACGTAGCGGACTCGAGGACCACCCGGGCCTTGAGCTTCCGTGCCAGGGCGTACGGTGTAAACCGCTCTCCCGAAAGCACTTTGATGATCTGGTTCTCCATCATACCTCCGTTGTGTCCGACCGCCGCTACCCGGTGGCGACAAAAAAAAGCCGCGTTTACACGCGGCTTTCAGGACCGCGGACCGGGGCAAGCGGTCCGCATAAAACTTCAGGGGCGGACCTGGCTACACGGCCCACCACCATTGGCGAATCATTCGAGAATCGAATCCTGTTGACGGGGCTTCGCGATACCTCATCGACAATATTGTACGAGAAAAGCAACCGGATGGTCAAGAAAAAACGACTCCGGAACGGAAATTCTGAAAGGGGAAGGCGGAGATTTTGAGCCCCCGCCTTCCGGCACCGGATACCCGACGCGTCTCAGATGACGCTCACCTCCTCCACCGTCTCAAAGGATTCGTTCTCCTCCAGGGAGGCCGCGGCTCCCTCCACGACCGAGGTGGATTCGTCCAGGGAAGCCACTGCCTCCGGGTCGGCCGCGCCCTGGTCCTGTTGCGCCTTTTTTGACATCGGCCGGAACTCCACGTGTTCCGCCACGATCTTCACCCGGGACCGGGGACGCCCCTCACCGTCCTTCCACCGGTCCTGCTTGAGCCGTCCCACCACGCGCACGCCCCGGCCCTTCCGGAGATACTCGGAACAGTTCTCCGCCAGGCGGGACCAGACCTCCACGTCAAAGAAGGAAGTCTCCTTGCGCTGTTCGTTCTCCTTTTTGTAGAGGTGGTGACTGCCCACCGAGAAGTTGCATACCGAGGTACCCGTCGGCGTCGTGCTCAGAACGGGGTCCCTGGTAAGATTTCCTTCCACCAGAATCGAGTTCAGATCGTTCATGCGATCCTCCTTAAAAAGTGGTTTCTATATACCTGTAGCGTCGGGAGAACGGTCCCGCTTCACCGGCGGAAGAAAAATGTGGTGATTTTTTCGGCACCGATGCCTACCACGCGGCCGCGTAATACCTCACGTAAAATCTTACCCTGGGGACCGTTGATTCCTCGGAAAATTCGCCGTACCATACAAGCAGAACGCTCCACACAGTGCGTCTGTACTGTAAGGAGCAAGAGATGAGCAGTGCCATGCAATTGTCGGAAGACGTCCTGGAACAGATCGGCCGGTACGTACGGCGGAACCTCGGTATATGGATGCACGAAGTATACCCGCAAACGCCGACCCACTCGGAGATCCTGGAACGGATCGTGCGGGTAGAAGAGGAACTCAAAACGCAGCGCGAGCTGATGCAGCAGGGGTTCGCCCACGTGGACAAGCGCTTTGAGGACGTGGACAGACGCTTTGAAGACGTGAACCGGCGCTTCGAAGACGTCAACCAACGTTTTGAGGATATGAATACCCGCTTCGAGGACATGAATACCCGGTTCGAAGACATGAACAACCGCCTGGAGGACCTGTACCGCAACTCCACCAGGTGGCTGACGGTATTGACCTCAATGGTGGCGATTCTGGGCATCGCCGGAATCGTGCTGCCGCTCCTCACGTAGCGGTGATCTCGGGACCGATTGACCGGGGACGGGGGAGCGACTACATTCAGATCATGGCCTGGACCAGGGAAGACACCAGAGAAGTCGCCCGCCGTCGAAAGAAAAAGGCCGCTGAACGCACGCGCCGGCTCGAGGAACGGCGTAAAGAAGCGCGGGCACACGCGGAAGTGCTCGTAAAAATGATCGCGGAACAGGATACCACTGTGGTGAGAGTCTGGGGATTCGGATCCGTGTTTGACGAGCGTCTCCCCTTCCGATCCTCGTCGGACATCGACCTGGCCGTGGAAGGCGGGACGATCCTTGCCTGGAAACTCAGTCAACGATCCCCCTGGTCCGTGGACTGGGTGGAACTCGCGGATCAGCACGAATCGATCGTACGCGCGGTCAAAGAGAACGGAGTTCTGCTGTATGAACGATGACGAACGCCTGCGTGTGCTCCGAGGCCAACTGGAAGACGACTTCCGCTTTATCGCCGAATGCGCGCAGCGTCACTCGGATATGGTTTCCCGCGCCTCCTTATCAACCGACGACGAGATGGCCACTATGGCGGTCGCGTATCTGCTTCACAACCTGTATACCGCCTTTGAGGGATACTTTCTTCGGATTGCAAAGCACTTCGAAAACAGCATCGACGATGCATCGTGGCACAAAGAGCTTCTCGAGCGCATGCGGATCGAAATACCCGGAATGCGACCCGCAGTAATTGACAAGGACCTGGCAGAGCCGCTCGACGAGCTGCGACGCTTTCGTCACCTTTTCAGGAACCTCTACAAGTCACAACTTAAATCGCACCGCGTACGGGAAATATCGGATCTCGTAGATGATACCGTTGATCGGTTCGATGCATGTCACCGACGATTCGTCGCCTGGATCGACGAACTACTCTCTCTCGGGTAAACGTCCGTTCGTCACAAGCGTGTACCACGGTTGGACGGAGCGGCCTATCCGTGGTACGTTCTGGCCATGACACGGACATTTCAATACCTGTTAATAACGATTATTCTCGCGATCTTTCTCGGCGGCGCGGTCTTTGCGGGCGGACGCGGTGAGAGCCGGGAGACCGACCGTCCCGAACCCGCTCCCGAGTCGCGGGGAGACCGCATCGAATTTGGCCGTGAGGTTGAACGGCCGGAGGTGACCGAGGATCCCGACGACGCAGACGACTCGGAAGAGGGACTCGGCCTCTGGATCATCGCCGACCACGACCTGGATCAGACTCTGGAACGGGAGATCTCCACGATCCTGCAGCAGGGCTACACCCCGGTGGGGATGGAACGGCTCGAGGACGGGATCAGCATGCTTTACATCCGCACCGAGGCGCTGCGTTACGATCGCTGGATCATCCACGAGTTTACCGACCTGAGCGCACTCAACGAGGAGTTCAGCGCGTTCCTCGTGGACGGATGGCTTCCGATGGGCTTCAGCAAACACGGCGACAGCATCACCGTGTTCTTCGTCCGCTCCCGGGAAACGGAGATCAACGCGTGGCGGATCCACGACGTACCGGCGGGCGAGATGGAACAGCTCTTCGGCGTGGTGGAAGCGTACATGGAAGAGGGCTACCTCCCGTACGGGCTCAGCATAGACCGCACGGACAACCGCATCTGGCTCCTCGTACTTGAAACGGAGACATCCCCCGTAGCGATGGGAAGGGCCGTAAACGTCCTGATCAACGGATTCGCCGAGGACGAGATCGTGGACGGTGTTACGGAAGACGTGAGCCGCGGCGCCGTCCCCTGGGGCATGTCCCGCGGCCGCGACGCCAGCTTCTTCCTCTACCTTTTCTGATTCCGGCCAATGTTCGGACGTAATGGTTCTCCGTTAGACCATGAGCACCCGCGCCTTCTCGCGCGGGTGTTCCTCGTATCGACGGCACTCTTCTTTGTCTGGGAGAAGCTCCAGATGCCCTACTTTGAGGGCATGGGCTACTACGACCTGGAAAGCTGGCTGTTCTGCTTCCGCGCGGCGATCGGTGACGCGGTATACACCGTGGGAATACTCGCGGTGGGACGACTCCTCTTCCGGGACTGGTACTGGCCCGTCCGCTACACTCCCCTTCGCATCGCGTTTCTCCTTGCCGCGGGGCTCGTAGTAATCCTCTATATCGAGATCTCGGCTCACCTGCTGGGACGATGGTCCTACTCCGCCGCGATGCCCCTCGTGGAAATCGCCGGGTATCCCGTAGGACTCGTGGCGATCGCGCAGATGCTGATCATGCCCTATCTCTCCTTCCGCGTCGCCATGAGCCGACCCTTGTAGTACTCACTTGAGCAGTGCAGCCGCCACGATGCCCTGGTTGGCGGTGCGTACAGCGCGGAACCTCGGAAACGGACAGCAGGAAGCGTCGGAACTACGCGATCCGCGCCCAAGGACTTCTGGTACGAACGGTTCTCGAGTGCTCGGTCCCTGCCCGGAGAACAAGGATCGAAAAACTAGGAACCAGCACGAGCTGAATCCTCCGGAACTTTCCATTGTCGAGAAGTGATTTGACGCTATGGGCGGCCGGTTTGAGGAGATGAATCCTCGATCTACGGCCGTTCTTCACGGAATCCTCGGCTATGGATCTTTCTTAGGAGATCCGTGCTGTTCCGAAACCGGAGCTGCGCCGATTGTCAAACCAGGATTAGGACTGGATAGAACTCCCGGAACATCCGGGGTCCGTGGTCAGATCGACATTCGATGCCGTAAGCGAAGCTTCCAACGTAAAAAAACCGGCACGTCTACACGCCGGACGTAAAAAGAGCCCGCCGAAGCGGGCTCTCAAAAATCTTGCCTCTATTGGTCTTAGAAGGAGATTTTGGTGCGGATCCAGAGCTGACCGGATTCGCGATTGCTACCGCGATAGTCACCAGTACCATAAAGAGTAGACAGGTCGACGCCGTCATCATCTACGCTTACGACAGCGTTGTCATCCTGCAACAGCTCACCGGACTCATACGCGATCGTGAACGTGGTGTTGTCGTTCACGTTGATGTCGGTACCAACGTTGAGGTACATGTAAGATACCGCATCGCCGAAC
>SLRR01000070.1 GCA_007130865.1 Spirochaeta sp.
GTTACGCGTGTCGGGTCGATCGGACGTGCGTACAGATGACGAAACTTGTGTCGAAACGCGCGAAGGTCGTCCAGTTGGTACCATAGTTCCTTGCCAAGAAGCGCGGGGCGCAGTTCCGGGATCGACAGGGTCATCCTCCGCAGGAGGTCGGAATGCCAGGAGTCACTGTCGAGGCCGTTCTCGTAGAACTTTGCTACTCTGAGGCAGTATCCTTCGATGACACCGTAGATGTTATGTATCGTGTACGCGAGGGCTGCGTAATCGAGTTCGTCATCCGACCCGGCTTGGATTCGCGCGTGGGCGCGACGATTGGTTTCATGAACCGACTGCAGGGATTCGATATCCGCGTCCAGTTCCGTCTTGAGGCGATTGTAACCATCCCGATCACGAATCAAATAACACCTCCGCGTCGCGAGCGACGATTTTCTGTATAGATTCCGACAGCGTTTCCCATTCGATGAGATCCACGACCCAATCGGACACGTCCACGATTCGCCTGAGATCGGAAAAACGAGTGGCACCTTCCACGGCGAGATCCAGGTCGGAATCGGAACGAAAACGTCGTCGTGGTAAGACGGAACCAAAGAGTCGAATCCGCTCGATTCCCGGGTCGCACTCAATCAGCAACGGAACCAGGCGTTGCGCTTCCGCCCGGAGTGCTTCCCGCCGTTGTACGAGAAACTGCCTGTGTGCGGCAATTCTGCGGTTCTCCGCCGAGGCAATCGCACTGATAAACTCCGGATCGTGACCGCTGACCATGGTTCCAGTATATACGCTGGATACGGCGGACGTCGAGTTTGGACCTGAAGACCTGGAGTGGTCAGTCGATCGGACGCGCCGTGATCGCCGACGTTCGTGCGTTCCTCCCGACGTCCGGCAAAACCCCCGATTAATTTAATAAAAAGTTTCTCAAATAGCGATCATTGTGATGCAAAGTAATTTTGCTTCTTCGGGATTTTATGCGATAAAATCGAGTGCATTTATTGCTTTACTTTTTTAATAAGATTATATTCCCTGCCACGGAGGTATGATAGTGAAGAATTTTGTCGGGGCTCTTGGAGCCGTACTTGTGGTACTTGTACTGGGTAGTTGCGCGACGCTGGAGACGTTCAATCCCGATGGCGTCCCCGAGGAGCAACTGGTAGAGCTTAAACTGGCAAAGACCAGCGAACAGGACATCGAATCGGCGTTTGCGATCGCCGCGATCAACGGTATCCCGGTTATCGAGGAGATCGGCTCCGTCCTGATCGAGTCGGTGGAGCACGGCGAGGTGAACACGGTCCGCCTTCCGGCGGGAACCCACGTTTTTACCATCCGACTCCGGAAACCGGAAGGACTCGGACGACGCCCCCGTTATATGGACCAGCGTATCGATATGGAGTTCACCCTGGAACATCCGGGCGCCCGCTACGTGCTCACCCGGGAAAACTCATTCTTCAACGCCGGCGAGACCACGATCGTTCTGCGTTCGCCCGGACCTATGCCGTTCATGGAAACGCTCTTTTCCAGAAAACTTGAGGAAGTACCGCTGCGCATAGTGGGGTACGACGAGTTCGAAATCGTAAACTAACGGTGCCACATGCAGTGACCGATGGTAGACTGCATGCATGAGCGATAATGGACAACGCCCCTGGACCGTAGTTACGGGTGCATCCCGCGGTCTCGGAGCGGCCCTTGTTTCGGAATCACTGGCGGCGGGGTCGAACGTGTTCGCCGTCGCCCGTTCCACCAACAGCGAGCTCCCGGCCACGGCGGAGAAGACCGGTAACACCCTGGTCTGGCATCGCGCAGACCTGGCTGAAGATCCGGAGAAGACCGCCGTTGAGATCGTCGACGCCGTTGCAGCAGCTATTCGGACTGCGGGAACGCCCGCTACGGCGGTTACCCTCTTCAACAACGCCGCCACCCTCGACCCGGTCGGGCTCGTCGGAACCGGCGGTCCCGGTCGAACTTCTTTCGCCCTGGCCGTCACGCTCAACGTGACCGCGCCGTTGGAGCTTACCGATCGCTTCATCTCGACCTTTGCCGTCCCCGAGGCGGTACAAAACAACCTGGTGGCACCGGATGCACGCCTGACCGTAGCGCAGATTACCTCCGGAGCCGCGCAGCGGGTGATGCCGGGCCTCGCCGTCTACTCGGCCACCAAAGCGGCGCTGAACGTATTCACCGCGGTAGCCGCCGCGGATATCGAGATCCAGACGCGCCGCAGCAGCATAACTCCCGTTACGGTGGTGGCGATCTCGCCGGGACTCGTGGACTCCACGATGCAGGAGCAGCTCCGCGACAGCGATAAGTCACAACTGCCCGGCCGATCCGACTACCAGAAATGGCAAAAAGAGGGCCGCTTGCGATCACCGACGGTGACGGCCCGCGCAATTCTGTCCAGGCTGCAGGAGGCCGACTTCACACCGGGTGAGTTTGTGCATATCGGTTCTTAACGACTTCAGGGCCACTATTGATGTGCCGAATGAGCATTCGACAAGTCTTACCATTGGATGTTTGACGTTTACCCGAAAGCGGAGTAATATCATTTCGAGAGGCCATCCGAAAGGTCCCTCCTCGCTAAAAAGACCTCAAGGAGGTCTTCACTCCGGTGATAGGAGAGGAGGTCATTTTCGGATGGTCGTTTTTGTTGACTCCTACCATGAATCGACCGGTCTCACGCTTAACAGAAATTACATACATAATCGAGGTCCCAGATTATAATCTGGGACGATTTCCACCGCGGGATGGGTTGTAATTAGTAGACAGAGGTGCGCCGTTGGCGATACCGGATTTCTATTTTACCGCGAGCGACCGCTGTGCAGCGAGTCTGCTCCCACGTGGAGGTGTGCAATGAGAAACGTGACAAAGATGCTCCCGGCAGCCGGGCTCGTCCTGGTGGGTCTTGTCTTCTTGCTGACGACGGGATGTGATCTCCTGGGCGACGACGATGATGAGAAGGACGGAACGTTGACGGTAAGCGTTTCGGGCGTACCGAGCGACATTTGTGCGAATGGCGACACCGACACCTTGTTCGCCGTGTTTATAATGATAGCAGGCGCCTCAATCGAAGAGGACGAATGGCTTGAAGAGGAGTGGGTCGGCCTCGTGGCTGAAGAGGTGGAAAACGGCAGCGCGTCCGGAACGGCCTTTATCGCGGACCAGGGTGATACCAGACCGGACTGGACGGGCACGGGCGGCAGCAGCTACGACGTTTATCCTACGATTTATTGTGTAACGTTTGGCGAAGGAGCACCCACCAAGGGTGAAAACGCTTTCTATCTTGTAGATGCCGACCTCGTATACGACAAAGCCGATTGGAGCGCACCGATCACCTACAAGCAGGACGGAAACAAATCGATCAGCACGGCCTTTGAGGAGTACGAGCCGACCGGCAATTGACGCGCGACCATGATATACTTGTGACATGTACCTGACAGCACAATCGGGACACTCGTTCTTCAGAACGACCGGGGCCCGGGAAGCCTCTCGACTTCCCCGGTTCCCCCGGGCGGGCGGTAGTTTCTTTTCCGGAATCGTCCTCACCGCGTTGTCGCTCCTTGTAGCGACACCGGGGTATGCCGTGGAAGAGCCCCTCGGTGACGGTTGGACGCGGTTTGCCCTGACCGGTCGGGCCTACGCTCCTGCCGAGTGGGGGGCGTCGTCGGTGCTGGAGTCGGACGAGTTTTGGGAGATCTCCCGGTACGATCCCGGCAAAACGCTTGACGGTGATCCCGGTACTGCCTGGGTTGAGGGTGCGCCCGGGCCGGGGATCGGCGAGAGTATCGTCCTGGCGTTCCCCGGCTATCCCGAGGCGCTGGGGTTTATCAACGGGTACGCGGCAAACCGTAATCTCTTTCTCCGTAACCACCGCGTCCGGGAGTTCAACGTGACCGTCTATACCGCGCTCAACGTGGACGGTTTTGCCACGGAGGTGGTGACCTACTACGACGCGCGGCCGGTCGGGCCTGCCCGGACGATCCGTCTTGCCGACAGGATGGACCCGCAGCGGGTGGTCCTTCCGGTTGATCCTGTCGCGGCGCGGCGGGCGATGGAGGAGTTCCGCGCCTCTCCGGCGGTTTCCGGGTGGGATTTTCCGCAGGCCCGGACGATGGGGGTGGATGGTGACGCCGGTATGCCGCTCAACTTCCGTTACATCCTCCGACTGGAGATCGCCCAGGTCTACCGCGGGAGCACCTGGGAGGATACCTGCGTGGCCGAGATCTGGCCCGATTGGGGCGAGATCACGGAGGTGTCCGTGAGCGAGAGTATGCGGCGTCTCGTCCTCACCACCGCCGACGGAGAACACGTACCGGGCTACGCTGACTTCGAGTTCGTTCTGACCCTGCTGGATCAGAGCACGGACGGTGAGTGGGCGATCGTGATAAAAGAGCCTGCCTACCCGGGGTCGGGACGCGTTCACAGCGAGTACGCGGTGATCCATACGCCGACGGGTCAGGATATGACCGCGGCGATTTTTCCGGATTCCGCATCGGGATCATCCGGGGTTCTGCCTTTCATGTTTGAAGAAGAGGCGGGTACCACGTACGTAGTCTACGATGACCTGGAGAGCGGCGAGACACTGCGTGCGCCCTGCGTTTCCCCGTATCGTTGATCGTTGCTTGCGGCCTGGTCGCGCTATTCCGGACCGGTCTCGTGCATCTTTGGTAGTACGTCGATAGTGCTGTTGATTCCGTTCAGGAACGCCAGTACGATCTCGGGTCGGTCCGTGATGAACCCGCTCGCCTGGAACCGGGCGAGTACCTGGATCTGCCAGAGGTAGTTCAGCGTATAGGGGAATACGAACATCCCCTCCCGGTGCGCCGCGGCGATGTGCCAGGGCCACGCGGTAAACCCCTTCGGACCGAGTCCGTGCGCGGTCGGTCGTGCCAGGGCGAGCCAGGTCTGCCAGCGCCGACGGGAGAGCGTGTTGTCCCGGACCAGCAGCAGTCGCGGCTTGTCCGGTGCCAGCTCCTTGAACCTGCGCAGGCTGTTCAGGGAGAAGGAGAAGAAGATCGTTCGTTCGAACGACCCGGTGCCGGGCTGATCCGTTCCGTACTGTTCCAGCCACCCCGTGTCCCGGAGAATAGCGACGATCCGTTCCTCCAGGTCGGGGTACTTGTAGGAGTCCTTGGTCTCCAGGATAAGTCCCGGCGTATGATCTCCCCCCCGGGCGATCGCGATCAGGTCCTCCAGCGTGAGAATCCCCTGCCCGGCGTACTCCGGACTGTGCCACGCGCCGTAATCCAGCTGCTGCAGTTCCTCCAGCGTAAAGGTCCCTATCTCGTGATTCACCCGGTCCGGGAACACCTCCGCAACGTTGGAGGTCCGCTCCAGCGTCGAGTCGTGGATCACCACGATCCGGCCGTCCGCGGTCTGCCGGAGATCCGCCTCCAGGTAATCCGCCCCGAGATCCCGGGCGATCTCGTAGGCGGAGCGGGTCGATTCCGGAGCCACAATCGAGGCGCCCCGGTGCGCGATTACCGCGGGGTAGGGGATGTTGAACTCCTGCAGGATCTCCCGACCGCGTTCCTCCTCCGGGGAGGCGATATAGTAGCTTCCGTAGAACGCCAGGTAAA
>SLRR01000116.1 GCA_007130865.1 Spirochaeta sp.
ACGCTCGGATTCTTTATCGGGTTCGCGGCGGTATCGCTTTTTGGTCCCACCGTTGCGTATCTCCGACAGACCGCGGAGATTTCGGCGGTCCTCACGGGGCTGCTCATTTCGATACCCAACCTGACCGGCTCCCTTCTGCGTATTCCCTTTTCGGCGATGGTTGACGGGGATGGAGGACGACGGCCGTTTCTCATCCTGCTCTCGGTCTCGCTGGCGGGGGTGATCGGTATCGCGGTGATCATTTCGCAGCCTGCGTCGGAGCTGGCGAGGTTGTTCCCGTGGTTGCTCTTCTTTGGCGCCCTGGGAGGATTCGGCAGTGCAACGTTTTCCGTCGGCATAAGTCAGACCTCGTACTGGTTCGGAAAGTCACGGCAGGGCACCGCGCACGGCACCTACGCGGGACTGGGCAACCTTGCGCCCGGTATCTTCGCGTTTCTTCTGAGCACCGTCACGATACCTCGATTCGGTCTCGCCGGTTCGTACATGATCTGGGCGGCGCTGCTGGCATTGGGAACGGCGGGTTATTTTCTGCTGGGACGCAACGCGCCCTATTTTCAGTATCGGCGCGCCGGTCTCGATGACGCAGACGCCCGGATACGAGCCTCCACCGTGGGGCAGGAGCTTTTTCCCGCCGGTACGATGCTGCAAACCCTGGGACGGTCCGCCTCGATCTGGCAGACCTGGGCGCTTGTGGGAGTCTACTTCACCACCTTCGGCGGGTTCATGGCTCTCACCGGGTGGTTTCCCCAGTACTGGTACGCGTTCCACGGGTACGGAATAGCCGCCGCAGGCAGCATGGCGGCCCTCTACTCCGTGCTAGCCTCGCTCTCCCGCGTCGCGGGAGGCCGGGTGTCGGATCGCTTTGGAGGAGAGCGTACCGCTGTCTGGAGCCTGGCGGGGCTGGCGCTGGGGTCACTGGGGATGGCGTACTTTTCCGGTGCCGCCGGAGCGTTCGCCGCGATGCTGGTGATGGCGATCGCGATGGGCGTGGCGAACGCGGCGGTGTTCAAGCTGGTACCGCAGGCGGTCCCCCAGGCGGTGGGCGGCGCCGCCGGATGGGTGGGTGGTCTCGGCGCGTTCGGCGGGTTCGTTATTCCCAACCTGCTGGCCTCCTTCCTCAATAACGGTCCCGCAGGGTATGCGAGGGGATTTCTCGTTTTCACGGTGTTGGCGGCAGCCTCCGTGGGCGCGATCAGATTGATACAGAATGGACACAAACGGGAGAAATAAAATGGCGACACAAACG
Source organism: Spirochaeta sp. (assembly GCA_007130865.1). Classification (GTDB taxonomy): domain Bacteria; phylum Spirochaetota; class Spirochaetia; order DSM-27196; family Alkalispirochaetaceae; genus Alkalispirochaeta. The sequence continues at coordinate 1,247 of SLRR01000116.1, forward strand.
ATCAGAACAACGTGCAGTTACTGTTCGGTGGGGTGTAACTTCACCGCCACCGTGGAAGACGGACGGGTTACCGGGTGGATGCCGGACAAGGAATACCCGGTCAACCAGGGGAGATCTTGTCCCAAGGGGTTCAACCTGCTGGAGGCGTTCCGCGCGGAGGATCGCCTCACCACCCCGATGGCACGGGACCGCTCCACCGGAGAATTGCAGCCGATCTCCTGGGACGAAGCGTTCAACCGCCTTGTAGAGGGGTTCCGGACGGTGCTGGACGAACACGGCCCCGAGGCGGCGGCGTTCATCAGCACCGGGCAGATGCCGATGGAAGAGATGGCGTTCCTCGGGGCGCTCGGCAAATTCGGCATGGGGATGATTCACGGGGACGGAAATACCCGGCAGTGCATGGCCACCGCAGCGGTGGCGTACAAGCAGTCCTTCGGATTCGACGCGCCACCCTTCACTTATACCGATCTGGAAGATTCGGACTACCTGATCTTTCTCGGAGCCAATCCTGTTATCGCCCATCCTGTATTGTGGGAGCGCCTCAAGAAGAGTAGGACACCAAAAAAGATCGTGGTCATCGATCCTCGGGCGACCAAGACGGCGCGGGCGGCGGATCAACACATTCAGTTGCGACCGAAAACCGATCTGGAACTGCTCTACGCGATTACCAACGAGCTGATCACCAATGGGTGGGTTGATACTACGTTTGTTGAATCCCACACCACCGGTTTTGAAGGACTGCGTCGGCACGTCGCTTCGTTCTCGCCGGAACAGGTGGAGAGAACATGCGGAATACCGGCGGGGACTATCCGCGCCCTGACACGGGAGATCCACCAAGCAAAGGCGGTCTCCTGGTGGTGGACGATGGGTGTCAACCAGAGTCACCAGGGAGTCCGAACCGCGCAGGCAATGATCAACATCGCCCTCATAACTGGAAATATCGGGCGTCCGGGTACGGGGCCCAACTCACTGACCGGTCAGGCAAACGCGATGGGATCGCGCATCTTCAGCAACACCACCAGCCTCTACGCAGGGCTCGATTTTTTGAAAGAAGCGGACCGGAATCGTGTGGCGGAGGAGATGGGTATCGACGTAGCGCGCATTCCCGCGCAGAACAGCCTGCCCTACCACAAGATCCTGGAGAAGATCGACACCGGCGAGATGAAGGCGCTCTGGTTTCTCGCAACCAACCCCGGTCATTCCTGGATCGACAAGAACACCTTCTTTGAACGGATCCATAAGCTGGATTTTGTGGTGGTTCAGGATCTTTACGTCACCACGGAGACGGCCCGGTTTGCTGATCTGCTCCTGCCGGCGGCAGGGAGTGGCGAGAAGTACGGAACGTTCATCAACTCCGAGCGCCGGATCGGAATCGTGGACAAGGTAAAGGACCCGCCCGGCGAAGCAAAGAGCGACTTTGATATCTTCAAGGGAATAGCCGAGGCCTGGGGCGTAGGAGAGATGTTTGCCGACTGGAACAGCGCCGAAGACGTCTTCCATTTCCTTACCCGTATATCTGCGGGACGGCCCTGCGATATCTCCGGTATCACCGGATACGATATGATCCGGGAGAGAGGCGGGATCCAGTGGCCTTACCCGAAACGCAATCCCGATTCCCGGCAGCACCGACGCCTCTTCGCCGACGGTCGGTTCTTCACCGACGATGGTCGAGCACGGCTTCTTGTCGATGAGATCGCTCCGGTTCCGGAAGCGACCGATGAGGAATACCCGGTAATTCTGCTGACCGGCCGCGGCTCCAAAGTACAGTTTCATACCCAGACCCGCACCGGTAAGGTGGCGATGCTGCGCAAGTCCTACCCGGCGGATGCGTACGTGGAGGTCAATCAGGACGATGCCCGTGAACTGGGGCTCGTGGACGGGGAGAAGGTTGAAGTAGCGTCGCGGCGGGGGGCAGTGAAAGTAGATTGTCGTGTCTCGGACGAGCTTGCCCCGGGGCAGGTCTTTATGCCGATGCACTATCCGGAAACCAACCTTCTGACGTTTCCGGCGTTCGACCCGCACAGCTCGGAGCCGGCATATAAGTATTCCGCGGTGCGCATGCGGGCGGTCGAGCACGAGCGCGGGACGAGTAACGGGAACGCTGCCGCCGTGCGGGAAACAGTCGCCGGAACGGTACAGTAAATCGATGAGAAGGGAGAAACCTATCATGGCCGACGGAAAAACAAACCTCGACGCGAGGCAAACACTGCAAACCACGGTACTCTTTTTTGGCGCGCTCTGGGGGATCACCGAGGCGACTCTTGGTTTTGCGCTGCACGCGCTGCCAAGGGTAGTGCCGATACCCAACCTGGCGGGAGCGGTGATGTTCCCGGTGGCGCTTTTCTTGATGGTCACGGCGATCCGGGCCACGGGCCGTCCCGCGGCGGCGCTGGGCGCGGCGGTAGTAGCCGCGTCGATCAAAGCGTCCAGCGCAGCGTTACCCATGGTGCCCTTTCTCTTTGTCCGGAACCCCGTGATGGCGATTCTCGCGGAAGGCGCGATCGTGACGGTCGCGGCGATGCTGTGGACGGGGCGTCTGCAGGGGACGTGGACTCGTGGGACGGCTGACGTCGCCGGTTGGGCCCTGGCGATCAGCGCGGCGTGGCGGGTGTTCTTCCTGGGGATGAATCTGGCCCTGGGAATTACAAACGGTATCCTCGCACGTCCGATCGGTATGATCGCGCAGTTTCTGGTGGTGGAGTCACTGTGGAATGCGGGGGTGATTCTCCTTGGCGTTTTGGTGGTCGAACGAGTCCTGGGTAACGCAGAACGCGCGAGCCAAACCCGTAGAAGCTGGATTATTCCGCGCCCGGGTTATCGGCGTCACGCTATCCTGACGGTCCTGGTCGCGCTTGCCGCGGAATGGAGTATCGCGACTCTCCCGTTATGAGATCAAACGGGATTCGGAAGGCTGAGTATCGCCGACGGCCGGACGACGGAGAACGTGAATACGCTGGAGTTATTTGTTGGAAAGGTTCCCAACCCCGGGATCTGCCGCCTGACACGTCGGTAAGAGCGGCCGGTCCCGGGACGGGAATTGACCGGTCAGTCAATAAGACCGTGTTCCTGTAGAAACGCGAGGGCCACGTCTTCAGGCTCCTCTTCATCTATATCGACGCGCTGGTTGAGCGCAGCCAGAGTATCCTGGTCCAGAAGTTCCGCCACAGGTCCCACAAGGTCGGGAAGTTCCGGATAGGCTTCCACGATCTCCATGCGGATCACCGGTGCCGGGTTGTAGACGGGAAAGTACTCCCGGTCGTCCACCAGGTTGACGAATCCGAACGCCGGAATCCGTCCATCCGTGCCGAATCCAACGGCGGCGTCCACCTGGTCCTCCAGGAGCGCGCCGTAGGTCAGGCCGGTCGTCATAAAGCGTACCTCGTCGGGATGAAACTCGAATCCGTAGAGCGCTTCCAGCCCGCGAATACCGTCGGCGCGTTCGTAGAACTCGTCGTTAGTTCCAAAGGAGATCGCACTGGGATTGGCGTTTATGTAATCTGCGAGATCCGAGATCGACTCGATACCCAGATCCCTGGCCACGTCGCCCTTCATCATGATCGTGTACGTGTTGTTTGCCGGGGCGTAGTCCAGCCATGTTACCTCGTTATTTGCTTCGTCCCAGGCTTTTACCAGTTCAAACGCTTCGTCGGGATTCCCCACCGGTTCGTGGTCCATGAGCGTCAAAAGCGTCGTTCCGGTGTACTCCCAGTAGACGTCCACCTGGCCTGAGTGCAGCGCCGGGCGAATCACGTCGGATTCTCCAAGACCGGTCCGGTCCTCCACGGGATACCCCTCGTGTCGCAGGAGCTCCAGGAGCATATTGCCGAGAATGAGTTGTTCCGTCCACGCTTTGGACGCGACCGTGATGGTCGGTCCTTCCCGTGTAACTTCCGCGGATCCACCGGCAAAAGCGGGGACTACGACGACGATCGCGAGCAGTAGAAGCACGGTCAGTTTATGAAAATTCTTCATAAAAATTCCTCCAGTAGTGTGTGCTGTTTTTCAACCCGAATACCGGGACGATATCCGGCGATGAACCAATCCAATCAGCTGGTCTATCATTATTGCCAGGGCAGCGGTCATCAGGGAGCCGGCGATTATGTAATCCGGCCGATGCATAGATATTCCGGAGAAGATAAGTCGGCCCAACCCGCCCCCGGCGATCAGGTGAGCGAGCGTGGCGGTTCCTACGGTGAGCGCTGCTGCGGTCTGGATCCCCGCGATAATCACGGGCAAAGCCAGGGGAAGCTCGATCCGCCGGAGGACCCTGCCCGGCGACATCCCCATGCCGCGGGCCGCTTCCAGTACGTCGGGATCCACTCCCTCGATTCCCGCGATCGTATTGCGCGCGATCGGCAGAAGCGCGTAAATCGTCAGCGCTACGAGGCTTGGCAGGCGACCGATGCCCATTATCGGAAGAAAGATCGCTACCACCGCGAGGCTCGGAACGCCTTGAGCGGTATTGAGGAACGAGAGAATCTGAAATGCCCACCGGTTTACCGGCGGACGCGTTACCACGATTCCGATCGGCAACGCTACCGCGATCGCGATCGTGAGGGAGATACCCACCAGTTCCAGGTGCTGCATCACCAGCATCATTCCCTCTTCCCGGACGACCGCGATCAGTCTCTCGTAATTCATGATGCGTCCTCCGTGGCGGAGTAGTCGGCCCGTATACCCGGCGATACTACGTGCTTCTCGAGCTTGCCGAAGACAAAGTCGATACCCACGGCGAAGAAAGACACGATCAGTGCTCCCACGATGATCATATCCGAACGTGTACGTACGAGGCCTTGCTGAATAAGAACGCCCAGATTGCGCTCACCGATGAAAACGGCCAGCGTGGCGATGCCTACCATCATGACGATCGCCACCCGGACACCGGCCAGTATGACCGGTGTGGCAAGCGGGAGCTGCACGCGGTAGAGGATGCGGCGTGCCGGCATACCCATGCCCCGGGCCGCTTCCAGTACCGCCGGATCCACCTCGTTCAACGCGACGTAGACGTTTCTTACGATCGGCAGCATCGAATAGAGAACAAGCGCAACCACTGCGCTCTGTCTGCTCAGGCCGAGGCCGGGGATAGAAACGAGGATTCCGTAAAGAGCTACGCTGGGAATCGCCATTATCAGGCTGCCGATACCCAGGACGCTCTTGGCCACCCGGCCGTGGTTGCGGACCGCGATCCCCACACCAACCCACACAACAAGCGCGATCAGGACCGCGATCACGATCAGCACCAAGTGCTGCAGCGCGTATCCGGCGATACGGTCCAGATTGTTCACGAAGTACCGAATCGATCTCATGACGCGGCTCCGTTCGGACCATTTTCGTATTCCTGGTATGCCTCGCCCACGTAGGACCTGATATCGTCGAGGTATACCATGCCGCGAAAGGAGCGGGACGTGTCCATCACCGGAACCGCCCCGATATCGTACCGCAGCATCGCCGCCAGGGCGTCGTGCAGGGTAGCTTCCATGGGCACGCCGGCGGGAAACGGTTTTATAAAGCGATTCCATCCGCGGGCGCTGGTGGCGCGGTCCGCGTCTTCCCGGGTAATATATCCCGCCACGGTTCCGCTCTCGTTTTCCACGATCACGCGGTTTCGCTTGGTATCGGCAAAAGACGAGCGCACGTCGGTCAGATCGGCGTCGTCCCGAATCGTGCGGAACTGGCGTTTCAGGACTTTCTGCACCGGTAGCAGGTTGAGCACCTTGAGCGACCGATCGCTCCCGATGAAGTCCCCGACGAACTCGTTGGCCGGCGCCAGAAGCAGGTTCTCCGGTGTATCAAACTGCACCAGGCGTCCGTTTTCCATGATCGCGATCCGGTCGCCCATCTTGATCGCCTCGTCGATATCGTGTGTCACGAAGCAGATCGTTTTTTGAACTTTCCGTTGAAGGTTGAGAAATTCGTGCTGAAGTTGCGTTCGCGTTATCGGATCCACCGCGCCGAAGGGCTCGTCCATCAGCATCACCGGCGGGTCCGCCGCCATCGCGCGCGCTACCCCCACGCGCTGCCCCTGTCCCCCGGAAAGCTCTCGGGGAAACTTGAACCAGTTTTCTTCCGGGTCAAGTCCGACGAGCTCGAGAAGGTGTCGTACCCGCTCCTGGGTACGGTCCTCCTCCCACCCGAGCAGGCGGGGAACGGTGGCGACGTTCTCGTATACCGTATAGTGCGGGAAGAGGCCTGTTTTCTGTATGACGTATCCGATTCCCTGGCGTAGTGTATCGGCGTTCTGTTCCGTTACACTGCGACCGTTGACGAAAATTTCTCCCGCTGTCGGTTCAAAGATTCGGTTGATCATTTTGAGCGTCGTGGTCTTACCACACCCGGAGGGACCGACGAACACGCAGATCTCGCCCTCCGGTATCTCCAGGGAGAGGTCCTCCACAGCGGGGCGAACCATACCGGGATACTTCTTTGTAACGTTTTTAAAACTGATCATCGGTGCTCCTTGCCCGTAGCATGCGGGTGCAAAAAGTTATGCCACGAAATATTATGGTACTACGAATCTCTTTTAGGCGCAACGGTCGCGCCGAAGGACCGCTCACGGTACAAAAAAACCGGGAGCGATAAACTCGCCCCCGGTTGGTAATCTGTGTTAAGAGTGGAAACGGCGCGGGTCAGTTCAGGGAAAGCGTAAACGACTCGTCGCCGAGAATGCGCCGGTTGCCGCGGTAGTCCCGGATTCCTCCCACGTTGTATACGTGCCGGTATCCGATCGCCTGAAGCGCGTCCTTCACGTAGCCCGCCCGGGCTCCGGACGCGCACATCAGGAATACTTCTCGATCTTTGGAACCGAAGAAGTTCTCAAGGACAGCCCGGGACACGATATCATCCTCGGAAAACTCCCATCCGCTGTTTCTAATGAGCGCCTGCGGCTCCAGGTATTCGAAGAACGAGATCAGTTCAAAACCGTCGATATACCCGGCGGTGTACTTATCACCGACGTTTCGGAGGTCCACGTACTTTGCTCCGGGCCGTCCCAGGTACGCGTCGATTGTCGCCATCGTGACCTCACCGGTTATTGCGCGGACACCACGGTACTCGCCGTCACCCATGACGCGGTTGTCACCACTGTAATCGCGGATTCCGCCGGCGTTGTACACTTTGGTGTAGCCGATGTCTTCGAGAGCGTCCTTGACGTAGCCCGCCCGGGCTCCAGAGCCACACATGAGGACCACTGCCTGCTCGGTATCGCCAAAAACGTTCTTGAGAATAGTCTCACTCGTGACATCATCGGAGGAGTACTCCCAGCCGTTATTGCGTACCAGTGCCCGACCTTCCAGAAACTGGAAAAAGGGAACCACCTCAAAGCCGGCGATGTACCCGCCGTTGAACATGTCTGGATAATCGCGCAGGTCCACGTACCGGGCGTCCCGAAACAGGTGTTCGTCGATGTTCTCCATCGTGATCTGCTCGTCGCCGGAAAAAGTTGCCGCGGCCTGACCGCCTTCGGCGCAGCTCGTAAGACCTGCCAGTGCGATCAGAGCGATCGCCGTCAGAGTTGATATATATTTACGCATCGTCTGTAACCTCTTTAAGAGTTGTATTTATCGGTTCCTGCAGCGGGACAGCCTCAGGAGTACCGTCGGTTGTGGTATTCAAATAGACCCTGGAGCATCCGGACCGCGTTGTTCGGGGTTACCGTTGCTCCGGTAAACACGTCTACGTTGCCGTGCATCGGCTCGATCGCGTTGATCGCTTCCTGGGTTCCCCCCATGAGGGTCTCGTCGATGAACCCGTCAAAGACCTCCCGTACGGGAGTTCCGTCCCAGGAGTTGGTGCTGTCGCCGTACAGTCCGGGGGTATACTCGCCGTCGGCATCGTAATCGTAGGAAATATACGCGACGGAGCCGTCCTCCTTGCTGAGTTCAACGTACGCTACGGACCAGTAATTCTTGTTGGGTGCCCGGCACGTACACGCCACGTAGGCAACCTGGTACTTTACCGTGTTCAACTGCTCGTACTCGAACAGAACGTACGCCGGCATCTCCGTCTCACCGCCGTGACCGTCCACGTGGTTGAACATGAACGCGTTCTCCACGACGATCGCGTGTTCCGGAACCGTCGGCTCCTGGTCTACCGGTTCCGGCGCAGCCGTGGTCTCACCGTTTCCGCAGGCGGTGACGGCGAATACCATCAGTGACAACAGTGCCATCGCGCCGTATACAGCTCGACGGCGCGTTCTCTTTAGATCGATCATACAGAAATCCTCCCTATTCTCAATGTCGCGAAACTGATAAACCCACCTTTCCCGGCGGAGTCGGTGCTCCGTTTTTTGGTTGGTGGGTGTCTATCAATAACGGTAATATGAAGTATATCTAATAATTAATCACAGTCAATACGTTTTTTAAAAATGAAACGATTTTTTAATGAAAAAATGCACAAAAAAAGGCCGTCACGCTCATTAATAATGCGTGACGGTTGGTTTTAACTCCGGCGGACCGTTTCTCCGTCCTTCAGAGAACCGGCGCTCCTCGTTTGTACACCGCTTCCACCGGATTGACGCCTGCGTGGTATGGTATGATCGCCGGTGAGGACCCCTCGAGCACGAGAAAGTCCGCCTGTTTGCCCGGTTCCAGCGTTCCTACGCGGTCCGCCATGCCGATGCTGTAGGCGGCGTTGACCGTGACCGCCGCGAGCGCCGTCTCCAGGGGGACGCCCATCTGCATTACCGCCAGAGTTACGATAAACGGTATCGACTCGGTGTAACAGGAACCGGGGTTGCAGTCCGTGGCGAGTGCCAGGGGGACGCCGAGTTCGATCATTCTTCGAGCACGAGCGTAGGGTTTCCGGAGACTGAAGGAGGTTCCCGGGAGAACGATGGCAATCGTACCGGATTCGGCCATCGCTTCCAGGCCCTGGTCGTCCGCCGCGATCAGGTGCTCCGCCGAGACGCAACCAAGGCGGGCTGCCATTGCGGCGCCCCCCAGGTTCTGAATCTCGTCCACGTGAGCCTTCAGTTCCATTCCGAGTTCCCGTCCCCGGGTGAGGATACGCTCGCTTTCCGCTACGGAGAAGACTCCCTCCTCGGTAAACACGTCACAGTAGCGGGGTATCCCCGTCTCTGCCGCGGCGGGGAGCATTTCCTCCAGTACGAGGTTAACGAACTCATCCCGCCGGTCCCGGTACTCCTGCGGGATTGAATGGGCGCCGAGAAATGTGGGGACCACATCCTGCGGAACCCGGCCGGCGGCTTCCGCGATCACCTCGAGCTGTCGTAACTCCGCCTCCGTGGAGAGGCCGTATCCGGTCTTGACCTCCACGGTCGTCACGCCGAAGGAGAGCGACCGCCGCAAACCCAGGAGCGTTCGGTCCAGGAGGTCCTCGCGGGATGCTGCACGGAGCGAACGGACGCTGCTCATGATGCCGCCGCCCTCCCGGTGGATCTGCATGTAGTCCGCGCCGCCCAGGCGCATCCGGAACTCGTTTTCCCGGGTGGCCGCAAAGCAGAGGTGCGTATGGGGATCGACGAATCCGGGGATGACGGCGCGACCTCCCAGGTCAATCGTGACACTCCCGTCCGGGTCGGTGCTCCCGGAGCCGACGGACGTGCCGCCCGCTGCAAGGAGTTCGTTTTCCGGTCCGATCCAATGCACCAGTCCGTTGCGGAGGACCATTGCCCCGGGGTCGTACACGGTAAGATCGACGGCGGCGTCCCCCCGCAGGGGAACACCGGTGTCACGATGGGTATAGATGCGGGCGTTTCGGATAACGGTGTCCATCGATTAACCCAGTCCTTTCTCCACGGTGCGGCGTACCAGCGTCTCGTCGGCTACCCAGGGAAGGGTGATGTGGTCGGTGTCGGAGTGTTCCTCGTTGTAGGCGACGCAGGTCTCGATCGAACCCTCGTTGCGCGCCCAGGCGCGACGGGCGACCCCGCTCATCACGTCCCAGGGCATGGACCGGGAGAGTATCCGGTCAACACGCTCGCTGCCGTCCAGAACCATGCCGAACCCGCCGTTGATCGCTTTGCCGATACCGACGCCACCGCCGTTGTGCAGTGCCACCATGCTCATGCCACGAGCGGCGTTTCCCGCAAAGCAGTGGGTTGCCATGTCGGCGCACACGTTGCTGCCGTCAAAGATGTTGGCGGTCTCGCGGAAGGGGCTGTCGGTACCTCCTGTATCGTGGTGGTCTCGACCGAGCATGACCGGGCCGATTTTCCCGTCCCGGACCAGCTCGTTGAATTTGAGCGCAATCCGGGTCCGGCCGATCGCGTCCTGGTAGAGGATGCGCGCCTGGGTCCCTACCACGAGTTTGTTCTTGCCGGCGTCGCGGATCCAGTTGTAGTTGTCGCGGTCTTGACCGCGCCGGTCGGGGTCGATGCATTCCATCGCCGCTCGATCGGTGGCCTCGAGATCTTCCGGTTTCCCCGAGAGGCATACCCAGCGGAACGGGCCGTATCCCAGGTCAAAAAGCATCGGGCCCATGATCGATTCCACGTACGAGGGAAAGACGAACCCGTTTTTGGGATCGCCGCTCTTGGCGACGTCTTCGACTCCCGCGTCGAAGACCGCTTTCAGAAACGAGTTTCCGTAGTCAAAGAAGTACGTTCCCCGGGATACGAGTGTCTTGATCAGCTCGTAGTGCGTTCGGAGGCTGGCATCGACCTTTTTCCGGAACGCGGCATGGTCCTCCTCGAGCAGCTTCGTCCGTTCATCAAAGGTGAGGCCCTGTGGACAGTATCCGCCCTGGTACGCGTTGTGACAGGACGTCTGATCCGAGAGCAGCGGTATCTCCACGTGGTGGTCCACGAAGTACCGCAGGAGATCCACGATATTGCCGTGGTACGCGATTGAGACGGGGGTACGGGCGTCCAGGTGATTTCGTGCTATCCGTACCGCCTCGGCGGGGTCATCCGTGACCTCGCTCACCCATCCCTGGGAGTGACGCGTCTCGATCCGGGACCGGTCCACCTCGGCTACGATTCCCACGCCACCGGCGATCTCCACCGCCTTGGGCTGGGCACCGCTCATTCCACCCAGACCGGAGGATACAAAGAGGATCCCCGCCAGATTGGCGTCGGCGGGCAGGTTGTACTTGACCCGTCCGGCGTTGAGAATGGTGCTGTACGTTCCGTGGACGATCCCCTGAGGTCCTATGTACATCCACCCGCCGGCGGTCATCTGGCCGTAGTTGGAGACGCCCATCTCCGCGGCGATCTCCCAGTCTTCGAGGTTGTCGTAGAGCCCCACCAGTAGTCCGTTGGTGAGGATCACCCGCGGCGCCTCGGGATGGCTCCGGAAGAGTCCCAGGGGATGGCCGGACATCACCACCAGGGTCTGGTCCCGGGTCAGTTCCTCCAGGTAGCGCTTGATCAGGCGGTACTGCATCCAGTTCTGGCACACCTGTCCTGTTTCACCGTAGGTGACCAGCTCGTACGGATAGAGCGCGACGTCAAAATCCAGGTTGTTGTCGATCATCACCTGGAACGCTTTACCCTCGGGGCACTTCCCCTTGTACTCCTCCATCGGTTTGCCGTAGATCCGCCCCTGCGGCCGGTAGCGGTATCCGTAGATCCGTCCCCGTGTCCGGAGTTCTCCCATGAACTCCGGGGCGAGTTTCTCGTGCAATTTCCGGGGCACGTACCGCAGCGCGTTTTTGAGTGCCGTCTCGGTCTGCGCCCGGGAGAGCCGGAGTCCCCGATGGGGGGCCCGGCGGATATGCTTTTCAAAGACCGGCTCCGGCGGGAGGTCCGCCGGGAGCCGTATGGTCATCGCTTTCTCGATTCTATCGTTTGTCATGGTACTACTCCGTTACATCACTCCCATCGCTACCAGGATATGCATGATGATCGCGATCAGAGGGATCTGGATCGCTGTCCGGATCAGGAAGAGTACGACCAGCTCCCTGAGCTTGATCGGGATATCCCGGAACATGTCCATCATCATCGGTCCTACCGCGGAGAAAAAGATCAGCTGCGAGATCGAGAGGACCGCTATGAAAAACTTTGCCGGTTCCGCCGCTTCCCTTACCAGGAGCGCCGGTATGAACATCTCCGTGATACCCACCAGCGTCGCCGGTCCGAGCATCTCCGGGTTGGGGATCCGCAGGACGCGCAGGATCGGAGCTATCGGGGCTCCAAGCCACGTAAAAAGAGGTGTCAGTTCCGCCAGAAGGATCGCGCCTGTTCCCACCGCCAGGATCGTCCCGATGATCAGCGTTGCGAGTTTGAGGCCGTCGGTAAATCCGCGAACAGCCACGGGAAAGATCCCTTTCTCCTTGTTCACTGTACTGATCGCTTCAGAGATGGAAAACCTGAGGTAGTCCAGCGGGGACCCTTTGATCGGCCGTTCCGGGTCGGGCGGTGCCACGTACGCGTCGGGTACGCGGGAAAGCGGGGGAATGCGTACGGTGATCGCCGCGGTCACCACGATCGCGACCATATAGCTGAGCATGATCCAGGGGAAGAGGTGAAGGATATCCAGGGTAGCCGCGACAACTCCGACAAATCCCACCGAGACGGTAGCAAAACATGTGGCGTTGATGTAGACGTGGCGCTTGGTGTAGCCGCCTTTCCGGTAGACCAGGTTGGTGACGTACATACCCACCGAGTAGGATCCAACCCAGGAAGCGAGCGCGTCCAGCGCGGACCGTCCCGGTATCCGGAAGAGCGGACGCATGAGAGGACGCGCCAGGGTCCCTACAAATTCCAGGCCGCCCATGAGGATGAAGAGCGAGAGAAAAAGTGCTCCGATCGGGATGATGATCGCCACCGACGCGGCGAGCACGTTCCACATGAGACCGCCGATACCAGGTTGGTGTAGAGCGTCCGGACCGAGTCCCCAGTAGAGCATCACCGAGAGGATCGCCCCGACAACCCGGAGAAGCCAGAAGGAGACGCCCGACTCATAGGATCGGATGAACGCGTTGTCCAGGATTTTGTTCTCCCGGTTCTTGTTGTACATCGCGATCGTGGTGCAGATCGCCCCCACCCAGATCACCGCCAGGACGTAGATCGCCACCAGCGGGGTGAAGGTCGTGCGGATAAAGGTAACTACGATATCAAATGCCACGGTGGAGCGTCCGTTCTGCGTAATCGGAAAGATGAAGAAGAACGCTCCGATAAGGAACGATACGAGAAACTTGAGGAACGGAACCCACGCGAACGGGGTCATTTCCAGTTCCGCGATCGGCTTCGGTTCCGGTTCCTGTTCAAGGTAATAGAAACCGTCTTCAGTTGGTTGCTGAGTACTCATCGTTATCCTCCCTGCATGCGGGAAAATAAGGAAACGCTAGGCGTCTCCCTCGCGGGAGTCCAAAAGCTTTTGGATCTCCTCCAGTTTTTTCCGGGCTCGGTTGTACAACTCTTCCGCTTTTTTCTCCGCCTCCTTCCTGAACTGCTCGTCCTCCACTAAGGGAAGGTTGATCACTACGTTGCGCCACGCTCCGTACACCGCGGTCTCCAGCGCTTTGGCACCCACTTCAACGTCGGACCGGGAGGAAAACTGTCCGATCCGGGCTATATCCAGCATCGCGTCCCAGGCTGCGTCGGCGATCTCCATCGTACGGTACGGCACCATCGTGGCGTTTTTGAGACCTTCCTGCATCGCCGCGTGCCGCGCCGCTTTCTCTTCGGCGGTGTTCTTCGGCATACTCGCGGCGGCGACGTAGTCGTTGAACGCCTGTGTATCCGCGTCGACCATGAGGGTGAGCTCTTTCCGTGTGTCCTCGAGCACCGGTATGATCGACCGAACTTGTTCGTCCAGGTGCTCAAACTTGCGCCGGCCGTAGGTGAGCCATCCCACCATCGCACCGAGTCCCGACCCGAGCGCTCCCACCAGGGCAGCCACGGAGCCTCCCCCGGGTGCGGCGGTCCGGGCGGCTACGGCCGAGACAAAACCCTCCACCGTTTTGTCTACCAGGCGGTCTCCCTCCTCGCGGATCATGTATTCGATGATCCGTTCCTCCGGAACAAAGGGCGACACCGAGGAGAGCCCCATCCGTTCAACCGCCAGGCGCACCTTGGCGTGCTCGTCGGTGATCAGGAGATTCTCCTTCTCGATGTAGTAATCTGCCGCCATGAGGATCGCCTCCAGCGGGACGAGGCCTACGATCTCGCTGCCCACCACCGCTACGTTGAGCTCGCTCGCGTCTTTTCTTACTTCCTCGAAAACCGTATGGAGTGGCGTGATCTGGTAATTGTCCAGGTTCATCGAGACCTGGGCGAGCTCGTACTGGTCCAGGTACCATCCGATACCTTTCAGAGCCTTCAGTCGTCCCGGTTCATCCGGTCCGCGTCCCTGTTCGCGCAGATTCAGCGCGATCCGGTGCGCCTGGTTGCGCGTCCCCAGGAGATTGACGTTGTACGCGATGAGAAAGAACCGCGCTCCCGTGACGGTGGCGCCGGAGCGCGGGACAAACTCCGCCGGCCCGAAGTCGGGCTTCCACTCGGGCCGGGTGATCTTGTCCTTGATCCCCTCGTATTCTCCGGAGCGGATATCGCGCAGCGCTTTCCGGTATGCCTGGTCCTGGGATTCCTCGTAGAGGTAAACCGGTACTCCCAGTTCCTCGCCGACGCGTCGGGCAAAGCGCCGTGAACATTCCACGCACTCCTCCATCGTCACGTTGGCCACCGGCACGAAGGGGACTACGTCTACCGCGCCCATTCGCGGATGAGCGCCCCGGTGTTTGCCCATGTCGATCAGCTCGTAGCCTTTCTTTGCTGCCTGGAACGCCGCTTCCACCACGGATTCCAGGTTGCCCACAAAGGTAAATACCGTGCGGTTGGTGGACTCTCCCGGGTCTACGTTCAGAAGTGTCGCCTCCGGCACGTCCCTGACGGCTTGAGCTATTGCGTCGATGATTTCCTTGTTGCGCCCTTCGGAAAAGTTGGGTACGCATTCGACGATTTTCTTCATCCCTCGTCTCCTCTTTACCCGTTTCGGTTGTCATATTTCAGGGTACGTTATCGTACCACGAAACAGGGGAGGACGCACGAGCGTTGTTATTGGGCGGGGGGGAAAACGATTCGGGATTCAACCCCGGCGGCGAGATTCCGCATGTGCAATTGGGCGTCCGCTACCTCCAGGGCGCGGATAACGTTTATCATTCCGAGGCCGGTACCGCCCGGTCGGTCGGACTTGCCACGCTTGAAGTAGTCGCTCCGGCGGACATCCACCGTTCCGGTGGCATCGAGCGCGCGGGGTAGGTGATTTCCGTTGTGCGAGATCGTGATCGAAACGGTGCCATCGTCGTCCCGGGTACCGGCGATCGAGACGGTCCGATCGGAATAACCCTCGGTAGCCTCGATGGAATTTCTGATTACGTTCTCCAGGACCACCATCAGTGCATTCCGCCGGGTCACGACGGTGAGTTCCGGTTCAACCTCGAGATTGATCGCTACCTTGTGCTTCAGATCGCGGTTGACCTCTATAAAGTAGTACACCACGTGTTGAAGAACGGTTGCCAGGTCCAGCGGTTCCGGCTCGTGGTGGTTGGCCGCGGTAGCCACAAACAGAATCGACTCCACGCGCCGGTTTAATCGGTCGGCGTAGCGCTCGATACGGTCGGCGGTCTCGGTGTTATCCGTCATGCGTTCGATCGACGCGAGCGCGTAAAGACCCGCCACGTCTCCCTTGAAGTCATGGACCAGCCCGGCGATATTGCCGCCGAGCGTGGCAAACGGTTTGAGTTCACCGGCCTGTCGGGTGAGGGTGTCCCGTTGGCGGCGGAGGGAGAGCGTCTCCTCTTCAAATATGAAAAAGAGCAGCGCCAGGTATACCAGGACAAAGTTAACGATATTGAGCCGCTGCATCATGGAGAACCCGTACATTGTTCCCGATATCACCGCCAGAGCGACGGCGGTCCCGACGATAATGAAGAGTACCGGTAGCGTTCTCCGGCCAAAGAGGCTCATCTTGTACGCGGCGGTGAGACCGATCGAGAGAAGAACGTACGCCGCCAGGCTGGACGGGCTCCTGGTGACGGTGATGACAAGGAAAGAGAGCAGAATAAGACCGCCTGCCTGGACGATACGGACAACGAGGTTGTCAAAAAGCGCAAAGACCAGGAACACCAGCATCGTGATCCAACCGGCGAGGTGGAAAACGTTGCTCAGCTGTCCGTGGTCGATAAGCTGCTGCATCGAACTGATCAGAAAAAAGACTGCAAACGTGAGGCTTATCTTCTGTGAAAGGGCGAGGTTGGTAAAACGTTCCTTAAGTCTCGTCGTTCCACGTTGCACGCAGTGCCGTTTCCAGGTCCAGGATTTGGTCCATCTCCGGCGACGGCACCGCCCGGATCGCTTTGACCAGGCGCTTCTTCTCTCGCTCGCCGTCCCAGGAACCGGACTCGAGAGGATTATATACCCCTTCCCGGCGGTCCGCAACCTGCGTGCGCTCGTAGCCGCAGACCATAACCAGGGTTAGCAGGTCCATCCCGCGCTGGATCAGCTTCCGGTCTCCCCCGGGGAAATGGGAGACCCGCTCCAGCCGCGCTGCTACGGGGTCATCGTCGCCCCGGCGGTGGTCAAAGATCTCTTCCAGCCGTCGTGCCAGAAGATACGTGGTAACGTGCTGCACCGCCACCCGATCCGCATCGCGGCAGTCGGCGATCATCGGGATCGCTCCGATCAGCTTCGCGATCCGGTTCCGCCGGAGTTGTTCCATCTCCCCGATGCTGAGACGTGTCGCTTCCGCCACGTGTCTCGTTATCTGGTTCCAGGATGACGCGTCAAACATTTTCTCCTCGATTCATAAATAACATACAACAGGTACTTAAAAATATCCATATTATGGCAGCCTTTTCAAGGTGTGGCGCGGGATACAAGGCAATAAACAAGGCACAGTATACACGGCACAAGAGTCGCAACGCACCGGTCTTAAGTCGCGCGCGCTAAGAACGCCTGTTCCCGTGCATTTCCGGACCGGACGCACGATAATAAAAGAGGAGGTATTTATGCGAGTTCCGATATCGATCGTAACCGCGATCATTCTCTGCATGACCGTATTCCCGGTGCCGGCGCAGGACGTGATCGTCGAGTTTGTAGATGGTGTCGTGGAGTTCCGCGTGAACAGTACCTGGACTGGTCTGTTCCTGGGAGATCCCGTTCCCGGCACTGCCTCGCTCCGGCTGGCGGAAGACTCCTTTGTGGAGCTTCGTGCCGACGAGTCAACGGTATTGCTCTCCCGTCCCGGGACCTATCTTCTCTCCAACGTTCTTGGCGTCACGAGGACGGGACGCAGCTCCGGTGTGGACGCGCTCCTGCGTAGCCGTGTCCGTCGCCTTCTGCAGGACGATCCGGATCCAGGTTCCGCCGTCGGTGGCGTCCGGTCCAGCGACGCAGTGGAACGCCCCGAGGTTACCTGGGCCGGCGCTTCCGATACGTGGGCACTCGTCGAAGATGGTTTGTTTGCGCTGGACGCGGGGGCGTACGAGGATGCGTACTTCCTGTTTGAGGACGCCTTCACGCTCGCGTTACCCCGGGACGTGGATATGATCCAGTTCTACCTGGGGTATGCCGCGTACCTGATGGGCCGGCGCGGAGAAGCGATCGTTCGCCTGGAAACCGCGCCTCTGGACCCGGCATCTGATTACTACGACGAACACGTTTTGACTCTGGCGCAACTGTGGGTGGAGAGCTTTGCTTATGACGATGCGGAGACGCTTCTTGCCGACTACATCGCTCACGCCG
>SLRR01000029.1 GCA_007130865.1 Spirochaeta sp.
GCTGGCCTCCCGGCTGATAGGCGCCCGGAGCTGATCGTAGCGCCCGGGCCGGCGGCGGTGCCCTGTGATTCAGCCGTCGCATCCCGGCGGCCCCCATCGCGGTTGGCGCGGTGAAAAAAACGCAGTAGCTTCAACCGGTGGAATACCGCTGGCACAGCTCCATGGCGACGATCGCCCGGGACCGCTGGAACGATCTGGCCGAAGTCGTCGGCCCCACTCCGCTTCTCCACCACGAGTGGCTGAACCACCTCGAGACAAGCGGCAGCATCACGCCCCGTAATGGGTGGGTGCCGCAACACCTCACCGTTCACGACGGCGAACGTCTGGTAGCGGCGGTTCCGCTCTACCGGAGAGATCACAGCCTGGGTGAGTTCGTTTTCGATTTCGCCTTTGCCCAGGTGGCGGAGGAGATCGGAGCCACGTACTACCCCAAACTCGTGGGTATGAGCCCGGCAACGCCCTCCACGGCGTACGGGTTCCTCGTCGAGCCGGGGCGGGAGCACGCGCTGCTTCCGGGGATCATGGAGGAGATCGAACGATACTGTCACCGGGAGGGGATCGGCGTACTGCAGTTCAACTTCATACTTCCCCGGTGGCGGAAACTGCTCGAACCATACCGCCTGGTGGCGTGGGAGCACCACGGTTACCAATGGTACAACGAGGACTTTGAGTCTTTTGAGGACTATCTCGCGCGGTTCCACAAGGGGCAACGCCGAAACATCCGGCGGGAACGAGCTTCCCTGGCAAAGCAGGGTCTGCGCGCGGTGATCGTGCCCGGCACGGAGGCACCGGACGAACTCTTCCACCGCATGGCGCGGTATTACCTGCGCACCAACGCGCGGTTCGGTCCCTGGGCGGCGCGTTTTCTTACGTCGCGGTTTTTCTCCGGGATGCCGCAGGAGGTCCGCGGGCACGTATGGTTTGCCGCGGCGATCCCGGACGCGTCGGCGTCCGCTCAAACGATATCCGAGCCGGTAGCCCTGGCGATGCTGCTCCGCCGGGGAGACCACCTGCTGGGTCGATACTGGGGCACCGAGAACTACGCTCGGGATCTGCACTTCAACCTCTGCTACTACACCCCCATGGAGTGGGCGATCGCTCAGGGGATACGAACGTTCGACCCGGGGATGGGTTCGGAACACAAGGTGCGTCGGGGATTCCGGTCGGTCCCGACGTGCAGTCTGCACCGGTTTTTTGACCCAACCATGGACTCGATCCTGCGCGCGAATATCGATCGGATCAACGCGATGGAACAGGAGCAGATCGAGAGTCTGGACGCGGCTATCCCGTTCCGGCGCGGCCGGTAGTTCGATCGAGTTCCGGATCGACTCCTGGATCAACACGGTTGTACATACCAGGGAGGGGGCGTATCCTGTACCTATGGAAGCACTGATAATCGTGGATGTACAGAACGATTTTCTGCCGGGCGGCGCCCTGGCCGTACCCGAGGGAGACGCGGTGGTTCCGGTGATCAACCGGATCGCGCGGGAGTTCGACCTGGTGGTGGCGACCCAGGACTGGCACCCCGCGGGGCACGAGAGCTTTGCTTCGCAGCACGCCGGGAAAAGCCCCGGCGACGTGATCGACCTGCACGGGTTGCAGCAGGTACTCTGGCCGGACCACTGTGTGGAACACACGCCGGGGGCATCCTTTGCGGCGGGTCTCGACGTGGCACTGGTCCATCACGTGGTACGCAAGGGAACGGACCGCTCCGTCGACAGCTACTCCGGATTCTTCGACAACGGCCACCAGAACGCTACCGGCCTGGAACAATACCTCCGGGACCGCGGCGTGAACCGAGTGGTGGTGTGCGGACTCGCCACGGACTACTGCGTCAAGTTTACCATCCTGGACGCGCTGCAGCTCGGTTTCGAGGTAACGCTGGTGCGGGATGCTACCCGCGGCGTCAACCTGCAGGAGGGTGACGTCGACCGGGCACTGGAGCAGATTTACGCCGCCGGCGGCACGATCCTGGAGAGCCGGGACCTGTAGAAGCGGCCCCGCTGGAAACCAGGAGTTCTCAATGTGGGGTGTCGGAACGACATCCCACATTGAGAACTCGCCAAAAACGTCTTGACTTTGCTTCGTTCCTACGTTGTGGTGGCGTATTCTCGAAGTGAAGGGACGTGGTCCGGACCGCGTCCCTTCACTTCGAGAATACCCCGCTGGAAACGGTCCCGCCCGCCGTAGTACAGTCGCAAGCATGGAAACGATGAAGCGCACCCACACCTGCGGCGCCCTGCGGGTCTCCGATGCCGGTAAATCGGTCACCCTCAACGGCTGGATCCACCGGGTTCGTGACCACGGCGGCGTCCATTTTATCAACCTCCGGGACCGGTACGGTATAACCCAGGCGGTAATCGATGACGACGCGGCGCAGGAACTCCGGGACCTGGCACCGACGCTGCGCATGGAGTTCTGCCTCGCCATGGAGGGAATCGTCCGGGAACGACCGGAGGGGATGCGCAACGACGCGATGACCACCGGCGATATCGAGGTGGCGGTCACCCGTATCGAGGTACTCAGCGCGAGCGAACCCCTGCCGTTCATGATCGATGAGCGTTCCGACGCCCGCGACGACGTGCGCCTCAAGTACCGTTACCTGGACCTGCGCACGCACTCCATGCAGCGCAAAATCGCGCTTCGGAACACCGTGATGCAGGCGGTCCGGGAACACTTGACCTCCCTGGATTTCATCGAGATCGAGACACCCACGATGATAAAATCCACGCCGGAAGGCGCCCGGGATTTTCTCGTACCCTCGCGCCTGCACCCGGGCCAATTCTATGCGATGCCCCAGAGTCCACAGCTCTACAAACAGATACTGATGGTAAGCGGCTTTGACCGGTACTTCCAGATCGCGCACTGTTTCCGCGACGAAGACGCCCGAGGCGATCGGCAGCTGGAACACACACAGATCGATCTGGAGATGAGCTTCGTGAGCAGGGAGGACGTCTTTAAGGTGGTGGAAGGCATGATGGCCCACGCGTTCCGCCTCGGCCTGGGGGCGGAACTGGAAACGCCCTTTCCGCGCATTCCCTACGACGAGGCGATGAACCGGTGGGGGTCCGACAAACCGGACCTCCGGTTCGACCTGGAGTTGCGCGACTTCGCGCCGTTCGTACCGGGCAGCGGCTTCGGCGTGTTTGAGAACGCCCTGGCCTCAGGAGGGACAGTCAAGGTGCTGGTCGTACCGGGACGTGCCGACTACAGTCGCAAACAGATTACCGACCTCGAAGACACGGCGAAGACCTACGGAGCCCGAGGACTCGCCTGGACCAAGGTCACCGGCCAGGAGGGCGCTCCTTCCCTGGAAGGGGGAATCGGCAAGTTTTTTGCACCCCGGGCTGAAGAGATCACGAGGGCCCTGGATACAAAACCGGGGGACCTGCTCCTCTTCATGGCGGACCGGTGGAAGATCGCTACTACCGCGCTGGGCGCGGTTCGCACCCGTCTCGGCCGCGACCTGGGGCTGGTCGAACCGGGTACGTTCCGATTCGCCTGGGTGGTGGACTTTCCCCTGTTTGAGTTCAACCAGGAAGAGGACCGCTGGGAAGCGGCGCACCACATGTTCACGATGCCCCAGGAGCAGTACCTGGAGACGCTCGAGGAGGATCCCGGTGCGGTCAAGGGAGACCTCTACGATCTGGTCTGCAACGGGTTCGAACTCGCCTCAGGATCGATCCGTATCCACGACCCGGCGCTGCAGAAGCGGATATTCCGTATCGTCGGGTTTGACGAGGAAGAGGCGCAGCGGCGGTTCGGTTTCCTCCTGGAAGCGTTCCGCTACGGGGCGCCGCCCCACGGTGGGATCGCACCGGGACTGGACCGACTCGTGATGATCATGGCCGGCGAGGACTCGATCCGCGAGGTGATCGCGTTTCCGAAGACCGCCAACGGTCTTTCCCCGATGGACGGCAGTCCCGGTCCAGTGGACGAGCGACAGCTCGCCGAACTCGGGCTGCAACTCGCGCAGCGATCCACGGAGTGACCATGAATCTGGACCAATGGCACAGCCTGGTCGGTAACGTCTCCGGTATCGGAGATCTCCCGCTCTGGGCGCAGAGTCTCCTCCTGCCGGTGGCGGTCTGGCTTCTCTACGGCGCGGTCTCCCGGGCCGCACCGTTTCTGGCGCGCTCGCGGTCCCGGGAGGGGGTGCGGCTGCTGGTGCGCCGGACGCGGCTTCCCATGCAGATAATCCTGGCTGCGTCGACTCTCTCGTGGATCCTGGAAGGGATGCGCGAGTACGTTCTGATCCCAGCGTCGATCACTACGATCATGCCGCTGGTAATCGTGTTCGGATCGTCACTGCTTGTGTACCGCGCTATCGGTACGCTCTTCGTAGCTCTCCGCCGGCGGTTCGACACCTCCATGCCGGACAACCTGAAAGCCCGACAGGCGACAACACAGATCATGGTGCTGGAACGGCTCGTCACGGTCGCGATCGTGGTGGTGACCGTGGCAATCGCGCTCATGACGATACCGGAGGTACGCCGGTTCGGCACGTCCCTGCTCGCGTCCGCCGGTGTAGCCGGGCTGGTGGTCGGTTTTGCGGCGCAGCAGTCGATCGCGAACGTCCTGGCGGGTATCCAGATCGCGATCACTCAGCCTCTGCGCATCGACGACGCCGTAGTGATAGACGGTGAATGGGGATGGGTCGAGGAGATAACCCTTACCTACGTGGTGGTTCGAATCTGGGATCGCCGCCGCCTGGTGGTACCGATCAGCTATCTGCTCCAGAAGCCGTTCCAGAACTGGACCCGCAGCTCCGCCTCGGTGATCGGGACGGTGATCCTGCACGCGGACTACACCGTGGACGTGGAGGCGCTGCGTCGCGAACAGAGCCGGCTCCTGGCGACCAACCCTCTCTGGGACAACGAGGTTGACGTCGTACAGATCACGGATACCACTCCACAAGCGGTCGTGATACGTTCGCTGGTGAGCGCCGAGAACTCCCCGAAAGCCTGGGACCTGCGGTGTGAGATCAGGGAGAGCCTGATCCGGTGGCTGCAGCAGAACCAGCCCGGCGCTCTCCCGCGGCAGCGAATGCGGATCCAGGGAACGGTGAGTTCCCGGGAACGTCCGGATACGGAAACCACGGGATAGCGGCAAGGTGCTCGCAAAGTGTGGTGTCGGAACGACGGCCCGCGTTGAGAACGCCCGGGATACCGCCTTTTTTTGAACAGATACTTGACATTCTGGTACAGTCACGGTTTGATACAGTCAGCACACGGAAGGAAAGGAGATGCGTAGTCATGAATGGACATATAACGTTGGTACCTCGCGACATGTTTACGCTGGTTTTTTCCGGACCGGACCGGGTGCTGCCCGCGCTTCAACGGCCGTTACTACGTGACGTGTAACGCCGGATAGCCCCCCACACCGTACCGTATTTGTATTCTGGAAAAAGCCAGCCTCCGGGCTGGTTTTTTTGTGCCTGTTTGGTTTTACCGCCCCGGTGACGAGGGTCGGATACACCGTATTCGTCTCTCGGACCGCGGGCGTTTCGGGAGTCTGTTATGTTGATTTTGAGAGGATCGCGCGAACGATCCGACACGATACCGCGTCTCACGTGCTGGAAAGCTTCCACGGAATGGCCCCGTTTTACCGGAGCACTCGGTGCCACGCTCGTGGCTACGGCGTTCGCGTTCACCGTCCCGCTGATCGTCCAGGTTGTACTGGACTCCGCACTTCTTGGTGAACCGTTGCCGCCGATCCGCATCGTCCAACGGAGTATCTCCGCTCTGGGTGGGATTACCGTACTCCGGAACAATCTCTGGATAGCGGCAGTCTTAATCACGGTGCTCACCGCGTGCAACGGTCTCTTCTCGTACCTGGCAGGTCGATGGAGCGCGGTGGCGGCGGAACGGAACGCCCGGAGCGTGCGCGACTCCCTCTATGGTCATCTACAGAATGTAAGCATGGCCTATCACGGCTCGGCTTCCACGGGAGATCTCATGCAGCGGTGCACCTCGGACGTCGATACCGTACGAAAGTTCTACTCGATCCAGCTCCGAGAGATCGCTCGCGCGATCGCGATGGTGATGCTCGCGATCCCGCTCATGATCGGACTTCATCCCGGTCTTACGGTGGTGGCGGTGCTCTGTTATCCCGCGGCGATTCTCTACACGTGGCGGTTTTTCCTGAAGGTCCAGGTCACGTTCAAGGCCTCCGACGAGGCGGAGGGAGAACTCTCGGCGGTACTGCAGGAGCACCTGAATGGAGTGCGCGTGATCCGTTCTCTCGCGCGCGAACCGCGGGAAGTCCGGCGGTTCAGCCAGGTAAACGACAACTACCGGGACGTGACGATGCACCTGCTGCGTGAACTCGCGCGTTACTGGGGAATCTCCACGGTGATCGTTACCGTCCAGACGGGACTCGTCCTGGTGGCGGGGATTATCCCGGACCTGTTCGCCGTTCGCGTAACGGTGGGGACGCTGGTGGCGTTTCTGATGCTGGAGCAGATGCTCCTGTGGCCAATACGCCAGATGGGAATGGTCCTGGCCGACCTGGGGAAAGCCCGCGTCGCGGCGCGTCGGATCGAGGAAGTTCTACGCGTACCCACCGAGGATGAGGACCCGGTCCTTGCTGGTCCAGGGTTGTCGCGACCGGAGATCCGGGGACACCTGGAGTTCCGCCATGTCTCGTTTGCCTACGAAGACACACCGGTACTGCGGGACATGAGTTTCTCGGTACCCCCGGGCTCCACCGTTGGCATTCTCGGCGCTACCGGATCCGGCAAGACGACTATCATGATGATGCTGGCGCGGCTGTTTGATCCACAGGAAGGAACGATCCTCGTGGATGGTGTAGATATCACAACGATCGACCGGCGCTGGATGCGCCGGCACCTGGGTTACGTTCTTCAGGAGCCGTTTCTCTTCGCGCGGACGATCCGGGAGAACATCTCCCTTGCGCGCAGTTCGGCGGAAGAAGCGGAAATAATCGCCGCTGCTCGCGCGGCGGCGGTTCATGACGTGATCTCCGAGTTCAGC
This sequence comes from Spirochaeta sp., assembly GCA_007130865.1. GTDB lineage: Bacteria > Spirochaetota > Spirochaetia > DSM-27196 > Alkalispirochaetaceae > Alkalispirochaeta. The sequence goes on from SLRR01000029.1 coordinate 6,996, forward strand.
GGCGGGTACGACACCGCCGTGGGCGAACGAGGCGTCACGCTCTCAGGAGGCCAGAAGCAGCGCGTAGCGATCGCCCGGGCGCTCCTCATGGACAGCCCTGTTCTCCTCTTTGACGACAGCCTCAGCGCGGTGGACAACCGGACCGACGCCCGGATCAGGGAAGCGTTGCTCTCACGGGACGCAACGACGTTACTCATATCCCACCGGACGACAAGCCTGATCCGGACAGACCTTGTTCTGGTTGTAAAGGACGGATCGATCGTCGAGACCGGGTCGCCGCGGGAACTGCTTCAGCGGGGAGGAGAGTTTGCCCGCACCTGGGAGTTACAGCAGGGAGACTATCATGCAGACAACGGATACACAAACGACGACTACAGACACAACGCATACGCGGCAAACCAGCGATAAGCATTTCAGCTGGCGGGAAGTCCTGATGATCGTCCGTGAACACTGGCGGATGATGGCGGGTCTCGCCCTGATAATGCTGCTGGTTGGTGCACTGGATGCGATCTTTCCTCTCCTGAACGGAATCGCCGTGGACCGATTTCTCGTCCCGGGAACCACGGACGGTCTCGGAGGGTTCGTGGTTGTATACGCCCTTGCGTCGGCGGCGATCGCGTTCCTCGTATGGTATCTGATCATCCTGGCGGGACGGATCGAGATGGATCTGATGCACACGTTCCGACGCGTTGCGTTCGAACACCTGCAGAACCTCTCCCTCTCCTACTTTGACCGGACACCGGTCGGCTGGATCATGGCGCGTCTGACCTCGGACGTGCAGCGTCTGGGAGAGACGATCGCCTGGGGCCTGGTGGATATCGTGTGGGGGGCGACGATGATGCTCGCCGTGGCGATCGCGATGCTTATCATCAACGCGCGCCTGGCGCTTCTTGTTCTCCTGGTGGTACCGCCGCTGTCGCTCGCGAGTTTCTGGTTCCAGCACCGGATACTCGGCGCTCACCGGGTCGTGCGTCGTCTGAACAGCGAAATCTCCGCGGGGTTCAACGAAGGAATTCATGGGACAGCCACGAGCAAGGTCCTCGTTCGGGAACGGGAAAACCTGGAGGAATTCTCGCATCTTACCGGTAGAATGCGCACGGCCGCGGTTCGGACCGCCCTCTTGAGCTCACTCTACATGCCGGTGGTGCTTCTCCTGGGCAGCGCGGGAACGGCGATCGCGCTGGTAGCCGGCGGGGTACAGATAGACCGGGGAGTCGCAACGCTGGGAACGGTGGTTGCGTTCATCAGCTATACGATCCTCTTCTTTGAACCCGTACGGGAAGTTGCTCGGGTTCTGACCGAGCTGCAGTCCGCGCGCAGCGCGGCGGAGCGGATTCTCTCGCTTCTCTCGGTACAACCACAGATAACGGACAACCCCAAGGTAACAGCACGTTACGGGACCGTTCTTGAGCCGAGGCGGGAGGAATGGCCAACCTGCAACGGCGAGGTCGAGTTCGAGAACGTGACCTTCGCCTACTCCGGCGGGGATACGGTCCTGGAGAACTTCGACCTCCGGATCTCTCCGGGCGAGGTGATCGCCCTGGTGGGAGAGACCGGGTCCGGAAAGACGACGATCGTGAACCTCATCAGCCGGTTCTACGAACCGGACACGGGCCGGATACTGGTGGACGGGACGGATCTGCGCCACCGGAGCCTCAGCTGGATTCACACGCAGACCGGGTACGTACTGCAGTCGCCGGAGCTCTTTCGCGGAACGGTGCGGGACAACATCCGCTACGGAAAACCGGAGGCCACCGACGAAGAGGTGCGGCAGGCAGCGGAACTGGTGGCGGCCCACGAGATAATCGAGCGCCTGCCCGGCGGGTACGATCACCCCGTAGGTGAAGGCGGAGCGGGACTCTCCACCGGGGAAAAGCAGCTCCTGGCATTTGCCCGGACGCTTCTCTCGGACCCGCGAATCTTCATCCTGGATGAGGCCACCAGCAGTATCGATACGGAGACCGAACAGAGAATCCGGGAAGCCACGCGGACGATGCTGAAGGGCCGCACCAGTATTGTCGTAGCGCACCGTTTCTCCACGATCCGTGACGCCGACAGGATCATCGTCCTCGAGCAGGGACGTATTCTGGAGGCAGGAACCCATACGGAATTGCTGAAGGCGAACGGAGCGTACGCGGCGCTGTACCGGGAACAGTTCAACGTGGCGTAGTACTATGGTGGTCGAGAACCGATTCGATCTATCATCGGCGACGATGATCAAACTGTTCTTCTCGGGACTCGCAGCGGCTCTGCCGATCGCCACCGGGTACTTCCCCGTGGCGATCACCTTCGGCATCGTGACGGTAAACTCCGGACTGCTTCTGCTCGACGCGGTGATAGCGTCGGCCCTGGTCTTTGCCGGGGCCGCCCAGTTCATGGCGATCGGGATGTACGGCACTGCTGCGACAGCCGGCGCCGCGACGGCAGTGAGTGTCGCCGCCCCCCTTGGTCCCGCCGCGATCGTGCAGATCGTGGTGGCCGGATCGCTGCTCAACCTGCGACATCTTCTCATGAGTTCACTGGTGGCGCACAACCTGGCTGTACGTTCACCGGCACCGGGTCCTGCTACCAGAAGCCTTGTTGCTTTCGGGCTCACCGACGAGGTTTTCAGCGTAGCCGGTTTGCGGATCACCGCCGGCGAGCGTCTGAGCCCGGCGTACCTGCTCGGTCTCGAGCTGGGTGCGTACGCCGCGTGGGTGGGCGGCACCGCTGTGGGGGCTACCCTGGGAGACGTGCTGCCCCCGATCCTGCGCACCGCCATGGGCTTCGCTCTGTACGCGCTCTTCGCGGCGCTGCTGGCGGGACAGATCCGGGCCGGGCGGACCGGACCGCTCCTCCTCGCGGCGGGTACGGCCGCGGCGGTAAACGTACTCCTGCGGTCCATCGTCGGCGCCGGTCCCGGCGTCGCGTTCCCCCTGGCGATGATCGCGGGGGCTCTGGCGGGATGGTTTGCTGCAGGTCGGTCACCGGGGAAGGCCGCCGCCGGAGGACGTGTACGATGACGCCCGCGTGGATCCTGATCTGCCTGGGACTACTGGCAGGAACGTTTCTCGCCCGGGTACTCCCCTTCTGGGTTCCCCGAATCGAAACACTCCCTCCCCGGCTGCGACGTTTTCTCGACGCGGTACCGGCAGCGGCGCTGGGCGCGCTCCTCTTGCCGGATGCTTTTGTCGGCACAGTCCCGGTGATCGCAGCAGCCGTGGTTGGAACCGCATTTATTCTCACCCTGCGAGGCTCCGGCATCACCGTGGTGGTGGTCGTGTCGATCGCTCTCGCCTGGATCGGGTTGAACATGATCGGATGAGAGCCGGAGAGAGGGAACGCGGCCGACTTGACAATCGGTCCCGCCGCGCGTAATGGTGCCCTGATGCAGAATCCCACGTCGTTGCTGGGCAAGACCGGCAAGGAGCTTCGCGAACTCGTGGAGGGTCTGCGCTTTCCCGCGTACCGGGGAACCCAGATCCATCACTGGCTCTACCACCACGGGGTGGACCGATTCGACGCGATGAACAACGTACCGCGAGCGCTCCGGGAAGCCCTTGCCCGGGACTTCAGCGTCGGCGCGGAATCGCCGGTGACGGTAAACGAGTCCTCCGACGGTACCCGGAAGTACCTCTTTCCCACAGTTCACGGTGGATTCGTGGAAGCAGCGCTTATCCCGGAGGGCCGCCGGGTTACGCTCTGCCTCTCAACACAGGTGGGGTGTCGCCGGAGCTGCACGTTCTGTCAGACCGCTCGGCAGGGTTTTCAGGGAAACCTCTCCGCCGGAGAGATCCTCAATCAGTATCACAGCGTCCCGGAGAGACCGGCGATCACGAATATCGTATTCATGGGCATGGGTGAACCACTGGACAACGTGGAGAACACCCTGCGAGCGCTGCAGCTCTTTACCGATCCCGACGGGTACGCCCTGCCGCCGCGCCGGATCACCCTGTCCACCGTGGGTATCCACCCGCAACTGCTCACGTTCCTCGATGAGAGTCCCGGGCCGGTGAGCCTGGCCATAAGCATGCACACGCCCTTTCCGGAAGAACGGCGCCGCCTGATGCCGGTGGAGAACGCCAACCCGATCGAGGAAACAGTCGAACGTCTGCGGTCGCGCCGGGAGGACCGGCAACGGCGTATCACCTTTGAGTATACGATGTTCGCCGATGTGAACGACACGCCTACCCACGTGGATGGGATCGCGCGGCTGCTCAACGGAATGAGCGTACGGGTCAACCTGATTCCGTTCCACGAGATACCGGAAACTCGCCTGAGCCCTTCCGCACCGGAAAAGATCGAGGCGTTCGCGGAACGCTTGCGGGCAAAGGATATACCGACCTCGATCCGCCGTTCCCGGGGTCAGGATATCAACGCCGCCTGCGGACTGCTCTGGACCCGGCACGTATCGCCGGATATACAGACCGCGGAACGATAGGCTTACAACGCCGCGATCGCCGCCTCCGCCAGAGGAGTGATATCACCGTCAATCCGGTAGTCCGCGTACTCGTCCAGCGGCGTCTCACCGCGCGTGAGGATCGCCAGAATCGCACCGTTCCGCTGGGCGATCACCGGGATCGTCGCCGCCGGCTGTACCATGAGGGTGGACCCCATCGCCAGGAGAAGGTCACACCGCTCCAGCATCTCCTCCGCCCGGCCCAGGTCCTCGGGACGCAGGTTCTGACCGAACATGATCGTCGCGGGCTTGAGCAGTCCACCGCAGACGGGGCAGAGAGGCACCTCGTCCTCGGAAGGAAGGCGGAGCGACCGGTTCCGGTCCTCCTTCGACGGGACGTCGTCGTCGCCTGATCGGGTACCGGAAGTATGAGGACCGGAGGTATGGGGGAGGGGCTCGGACAGCACCCGTACCAGGTCGTCCAGGACCTCCCCGGCGGGTACCCTTCGATCGCACCTCAGGCACTCCACCTCGAGATTGGACCCGTGCAGGTTTACCACGACCTCCGACGGCAGACCGCTTTTCTCGTGCAGGCCGTCCACGTTCTGAGTTATCACGCCCGTGAGACGTCCGGTCTCGTACAGACGTGCCGCCAGAGCGTGCCCGGCGGTAGGACGGGCGTCGCGCATCGCCGGCCATACCGAGGCCTTGTGCTGCCAGTATTCACGGCGTTTGTGCTCCTGGTAACGGAACTCCCGGAAGTATACCGGCTGGTACGCGCTGTACTGTCCGCCGCTGCCCCGATAATCGGGGATCCCCGAGTCGGTGGAGATCCCGGCTCCGGTAAAGACCACGACCTGCTTCGCCCGGTTCAACGCCTGAATCAGGTCTTCCGGCTTCGTCCTGGGTTTGTTCATAAGTGTATGATACGCACGCCGCAGCGGCGGCGTCACCCGCCCGGGCGATCAAAGAGGTCTCCCGGTTCCGGCAGTTGTCGTGCCCGGGCATCGGTGGCGGCGACTTCCGGCGGCGGTTCGCTCCCCGCGCCGAGTTCCTGCAGCTTGCGCGCCGTCGGGAGAATGCGGTGCTCAAAGGACCCGGCGGCGTCGTTGAAACGGTCCACCGCCTGGTTGAGAGAACCGCCGAGCTTGTTCAAGTGGTTGGCAAAGGGTTGCAACCGATCCAGCAGTTCCCGCCCTCCCGCGGCGATCGCCCGGGCGTTGCGGGAGAGCTCCAACTGCATCCACCCGTACGCCACCACCCGCAGGAGCGCCAGAAAACTTGCCGGGGCGGCGATCACTACTTTGTTGGCCAGCGCGTACTCAAGAAGGTCCGGGTCGGTGGTGAACGCCGCGGCAAGGCCGCTCTCGTAGGGAACCACCATCACCACGAACTCCGGAGCGCGGTCAAACTGGTTCCAGTACGCTTTTTGCGCCAGCGCCTGTACGTGACCGCGCAACGCCTGGGCGTGCCGCCGCAGCGCCTGCGTCGCCAGCTCCGGACTCCCCGCTTCCTGCGCATCCAGGTACGCGCTCATCGGAGCCTTGGCGTCCACCGGGAGGATCGCCTCCGAGGGAAGGTGTATGATCATGTCCGGGCGTCCGCGGCCTTCACTGTTCGATCCGGAAGATTGCTCCTCGAAATCGACGTGATCCACGAGACCCGCCATCTCCACGAGCCGCCGGAGCTGGATCTCCCCCCACTTGCCACGCACGTTCGGTGCACGGAGCGCCTGGTCGAGGGAGGTGGTGGCCTGTTGGAGGTTGCGGTACTGTTCTCCGATCGTTCGTACTTGCTCGATCAACCCCTGGTACGCGCCTTCGCGTCGCTCCTCGAGGGTCCGCACGTGCTGATCAAGTTTTTTGAGCTCCGTGGAGAGCGGCTCCACAACACCACGGATCTCCTGTTTCTGCGTACCCCAGTCGCTCTTCAGGAGCTGCGAGAACTGCGAGAGCTGCTCCTTGCTCTGCTGCAGGAGCGTCTGTGTACTGGATTGGAGGGTACGTGCCGCGAGGGATTCAAACGCCTCGCGCAGGGATGTTTCCGCTTTGGCCAGCCACTGCAGCCGTTCCTGGTCGGCGGCGGCGCGGCTCTCCAGTTCGGATACGCGCACCGCAAGCTCCTCCCCGCGGGAACGCGCCTGGTCCCGTTCCTGCTGCAGTTCCCGGGCTCGCTCCTCAAGCGCGGAGATCCTGGCGGCGTCGGTGGCACGGCGTGCCGCACCCAGGGCGCGGAACACCAGCCACAGTACGAGTGTCGCCACGACGGCGCCCGCCAGAGAAAAAAGCATTACCTGTACAAATTGATCGGGCATGTCCCGCCACCCTCCTTGGTTCGCTGACCGGGATGGTGGCGCGGCGTCGGGGGTGTGTCAACCCAGGAGTTTTCGACGTTGTGGTGGCCGCGGATTACTCCGCGTGATATCCCGCGGGTTCCAGTACGGCGTTCACCGCTTCAAGGTCCGGCGCGGCCTCACCCTTGTACTCGATTACCAGCTTCTTGTCCGCGCTGGTGGCGGAAACTTTGCTGACACCGGACAACCCCTTAACGGCGTCCGTGACTTTTCCTTCGCAATGACCGCAGTTCATATCGGGCACGCGGAACTCCACGCGCTGCTTTGATCCGAACAATCCCATCCTGTACCTCCTCATCATCGATAGTCGTGCGTTCAGGATACGCGCAGCCGGTCCGGTTCGTCAAGTACCCTGCCGGGGTATAGTATACCCAGGATCGTCTGCTCGGACACCGGAGTCGTAGGAAGTCACGACATGCACACTTGCGCGCCGCCGGGAGGTGTTACACAATGACCGTATGTTCACCACATACACAGCGCCCCTCCGGCGCCTGTCGATCCCGGTGCTGCTGGCAGCTGTTGTCGCCGGCGCAGCGGCGATCCCCCTGGAGGAAGTATCCCTGTACACCAGTGGTGTCGGGGAGTTCGTCCACCGCGGCGAGGTAGAAGGCAGTGGAACGCTCACGATCTCCGTTCCCGCCGGTTCCATGAGCGACGTTCTTCGGTCGCTTACCGTTGTGGATCACGACGGCGGTGCGGTGAGCGCCGTCGGGTTTCCCACCGGAGAGGACGCTGCGACGCGACTCGGCCGGTTCCCGCTGGATCTGTTCGACACGCACCGGCTTTACCATGTGCTCCGACAGCTTCGGGGAACGTCCGTGGAGATCGTGGTGAGCCTCCCGGGCGAGTTCTCCACGTCCGAGGAAGACCTGACGCTCTCGGGGCCTCACAGGGCGACGGTTTCCGGTGTACTCCTGGGCGCGGAGGAGAACAGCCTGCTCATCGCCCGGAACGAGGGGATTCGGGAAGTTCCCCTTTGGCAGGTGGAAGATGTCCGGCTCGCCGATGCGTCCGCCCGGGAGGAACTTGCTACAGCGCTGCAGGCTCTCGCCGACGCCGCCCTTGAATCCGGACAGCGGGAACTTGTCATCGAATACCAGGGCACGGGAGTGCGAACGCTCGAGGTGCGTTACCTGCAGGAGATGCCCCGGTGGCACACCACCTACCGCACGGTAATCGGGGCCGGGTCGGAGCGGGCGCTCTTCCAGGGGTGGGCGCACCTGGACAACACCACCTCCGTTGACTGGGAGAGCGTACAACTCACCCTGGTCTCGGCGCAGCCCGTGACGTACCGTTTTGATCTGTACGAGCCGCAGTACGTTACTCGCCCGCCGTTCGTTCCGGACGACGCTTCTGATCCGTTCACACCTTCGCCACGTACCGTACCGGAGGCGCTGCTTCACCGTCGCACCGCGCAGGACAGTGTCGCCGACTCGGTAGCCCCGGAGATCGCTAGGGACGAACTGATCACCGGTATGACCTTTACGCTGCCGCAACCGGTTAGCATCGCACCAGGACGCTCCTCGATCGTGCCACTGATTAACCGCACGATCCCGGCCGAGACCACGCGATTCTTTGATCCCCGCCGGGACGGGACTCGACCGCGGGCGGCGATCCTCCTGACCAACGACGGTTCCGAACTGCTGCCCGCCGGACCGGTCACGGTCTTTGAAGGAGCCCGCTATGTCGGCGACGGAGCGATAACAACGATACTTCCGGGAGCGCAAGCGGTGGTGACGTACGCGCGGGACGCAGACCTGCGGATCACCTCGACCGGCGACACAGGCCGGGAGGAACTGATCACCGTCCGCATCGCCGACGGGATCCTGGTTACTGAGCACCGGACACGACACACCACGACGTACAGCGTCGAGTCCTCCACGGGAACAACTCCCGGTCGGGGCGGGGCGCCGTCGCTTCTGATCTCGCATCCCCGCCGAAGGGGATGGGAGCTGGTCTCCCCGGCGGATGCGGATGTCCGGGCCGAAACGGCAGTGATCGATGTCGCGGGAACGGTCGTTACCGTCCGGGAGGAACGGATGCGGTCGCAGCGATACTCCCTGGTCGACGTCGACGACGATCTCCTGGCGATGTTCAGCGCCAACCGCCTGATAGACCCCACGGTCCGCAGGACCCTGCAGAACATCAGCACCCTGCGCTCTGCCCTGGCGGAACACCGGCGCACGCGCCGGGAGCTGGAGGAGCGCCGGGACAGGATCTTTGCCGACCAGGAACGTATCAGTACCAACATGTCACAACTGGACCGTGACTCCACGCTCTACCGGCGATATTCGTCGGAACTGGCACGACAGGAGGATGAACTGCGCGCGCTCCGTCAGGATCTGGACGCTGCGCTCCGGGAGGAGCGGCGGGCGGAATCGGCGCTCCGGGAATACCTTCGGACGCTGGGCGCCGAGTGACGCTACCGCGGCGTCTCGGAACGCACGATACCCGTCGGCAACGCGAGACCCGCCCGGCGTCGGTCCGGTTTGGACACGTACCCCGGAGATTTATTATCTTGCCGATATGCGATTCGTTCTGATTGCGATGGCGGTTCTGGCGTTTGCCGCGTGCCGGCAGGAGATCGTGGAGGAGCAGTTTGAACCGCTCGACACCTACGACCGATACCGTGACGCCCTGGAACGACTCGACCTGATCGACTCGGTCATGGGAAGCGCCTGGGACGAGGCGGGACGTCGGGCGCTGAATTCCCCCACCAGTGTGGAAGCGCCGATCGAGGAAGTGCTCTACTTTGATCCGCACCACCCCGACGCGGTGGGATACCGCTTCCCCCTCCGCCGGGGAAGACGTGTCGTGATCGAAATAGAAACGGAAACAGCTCGGTATTTTGCAGACCTCTACCGCGTCGCCGACGACGATGCCGGCGATGAAGCTCCGGTCCTCGTGGCGAGCCGCTCGGAAGGAGCAGGCCGGATCGAGCTCGAGGCGCGCCGGGACCGGTTTTACGTGCTACGGGTACAGCCGGAGCTGCTTCGGGGTGGGCGCTTCCGGATCCGGATTACTACGGAAGCGTCCCTGGCGTTTCCGGTACAGGATACAGGACCGGAGAGCATCCTCAGTTTTTACGGCGACTCCCGGGGCGGCGGCACCAGGATCCACGAGGGGGTCGATATCTTTGCTCCCCGCGGAACGCCCCTGCTTGCCGCGTCCGACGCGGTGGTGTATCGCGTAGGCGAGCGCGATCGTGGCGGCAACATAGTGTCCCTCCGGGACGAGGAGCGCGACCTGCTGTTGTACTACGCGCACCTGGACGAGCAACTGGTCACGCAGGGACAACGGGTATCCGCCGGTGACGTGATCGGTACCGTGGGGAATACCGGTAACGCCATACACACGCCGCCGCACCTGCACATAGGCGTCTACCAGGGCGGGTGGCGCAACGCCGTGGATCCCTGGGAGTACATCGTCGATCCCCCGGTGACGGACCCCTCCCCGCCGGACCTGGAAAACCGGATCGGTGAGTGGTTTCTGCTCGCCTCCGACAGCACGATGGAACGGGCAGTACCGCCCCCGATCGTCCCTCCGAGATACGTGAACCGCAATCCCTTCCTGTACGCGCCGGGAACCGCGGCGGTGAGCGAACTCGGATTACGGGAGACGCCCACACCGGAGCCGGCGACAACAGTACTCCCCGCGGAGACGGCGGTCCAGGTGGTGGGATCGTCGTCGGACCACGTGAGGGTCCGAACGCTCCCGGGAGAAACCTGGCTGGTAACGGCGGATATGCTCGTCCCGGCGGAGGAATCGCGAACGCTGCCGGGAGGAACGGTGGTCCGGGACAGTCTCTCGGGAGATATCATTACGGAACTCGCCGATGATTCATCGGTTACCGTGCTCGGTACCGCCACTATACCACGCGTAGAAGCAGCGTCGAATCCCGGACACGTTACAGTAGTGTCCCTGGACTCCGGTCGTATAGGGGTGGTGACTCCGTAACGTGCTCAGCCACGGCTCTCCGGGCAATTCGCGTGATCATAACGGTGACCGCCACGGTGGCGATCAACCCGGCCACGGTCAGGAACCACTGCCCTGGCGTCATACCGTCGCGATCGACAGCGACGATCCCCAGGAGCGATCCGATATACACATAGACCACCGTTCCCGGCAACATCCCGATCCACGACGCGAGAACGTATGAGATCGGTCGCACCGCGGTGACGCCGTACACGTAGTTGGACATGCTCCAGGGAACCACCGGAGACAGACGCAGCAAGCCCACGATTTTCCATCCCTCACGACCGATCGCCTGGTCCACGGCTGAAAGGACCGGTTTGCGGTTTACCAGGCGCCGCACCGAATCGCGTGCAACGTACCGCCCCAGTAAAAATGCCAGCGTGGCACCGAGCGTACTTCCCAGGGAGGCGTAAATCGACCCTCGGACCACACCGAAGACCGCACCCGCCGCGAGGGTAAGGATAGACCCCGGGACGAGCAGGACCGAAAGCATCCCGTAGAGGCCGATATACGCAAACACACCGGTAAAACCGAGCGAATCGATCCAGTGCATCGCCTGCAGGAGATATTCGGCGACATTCAGGACGCGTCCCAGGACGAGAACGATCGCCAGGAGCAACGCCGCAAGTAAAATACGCACGGAGGCACTATACAACGGGACCGGAGCGGGAGCACAACCGGCGCGAAAACCGTGAGGTTCGGCGAACCCGGGAGATCCGATCCCGACACCGCTGCCGGTCGGTTGACGTCACCGGTCGTATCTAGCGATTTTACCGGTATGAAGGACGTAACATACGCCGTTGAGGCCACCGCCCAGTCACCGACCAGGACGGACGTCTCCGCCCGGGAGTTCACCCTCGTCGTGGACGAGCCGCAGAAACTGGGCGGCACAAACGCCGGCCCGAATCCGCTGGAATACGAGCTCGCGTCACTGGCGGGATGTATAAACGTCACCGGACACCTGGTGGCAAAGGAAATGGGTATATCCCTGGACGATCTTACTATGAGCCTTTCCGGGACGCTGAACCCGGCTCGGTTCATGGGACGAGGCCGGGAGGAACGAGCCGGTTTCAAGACGATCGACGTTTCGATACGCGTGAAATCTTCCGCGGACACCGACGCTCTGGAACAGTGGCGCGCCGCCGTGGAGGAGCGGTGTCCCGTGAGCGACAACCTCTCCGCGGGAAC
>SLRR01000227.1 GCA_007130865.1 Spirochaeta sp.
CCGTCCAGTTGCTGATCGGGAACGCCCGCAGGTGCTCGCCGGGACGCTTCATCCCGTTGTAGAGGTTCCACAGTTCCGGCCGCTGGTTCTTGGGATCCCACCGGCCGAACCGGTCGCGGAAGCTGAAAAACCGCTCCTTGGCGCGGGCTTTCTCCTCGTCTCTCCGGGCGCCACCCATGGCGCAGTCGAACTTGAACTCCCCCAGCGCGTCCAGGAGTGTAACCGTCTGAAGACCGTTCCGACTCGGATTGGGTCCCTCCTCCTCTTTTACGCGCCCCTGTTTGATCGAGTCCGCCACGGAGCGCACGATGATTCGTGCGTCGATCTGTTCCATCCACCAGTCACGGTAGCGGATCGTCTCGTCAAAGTTGTGGCCCGTATCGATATGCATCAGAGGAAACGGTATCCGTCCCGGGTAGAACGCCTTCCGCGCCAGCCAGGACATCACTATCGAGTCCTTGCCGCCGGAAAAGAGCATCACCGGTCGTTCAAACTGCGACGCCACCTCGCGGATTACGTAGATCGCCTCGCTCTCGAGGATGTCCAGGGTGTTACGTTGGTAGTTGCGTGTTCGTTTTTCTTGTTCTGCCATGAGATCGGTCCTTACTTGGTTTCCCGTCGAACGAGGAACCACGGATTGTGCAGGTCTTCCTTGTTATATTCAAGCTGTGAAACGGCCGGACCGGTTTTCTCGTCCCACTGCAGAACCTCGCATCCGGCGGCACGCGCCACAGCGTCACCGGCGGCGGTGTCCCACTCCATAGTCGGAGCGAAGCGCGGGTACTCGTCGGCGGCCCCCTCCGCCACTCGGCAGATCTTGAGGGAACTGCCGGAGGAGATCAGGTCGAGATCGGGATACTCCTCTTGCCGTTCCCGGATGAATGCTTCCGTTGGTGGGCTCATATGCGAGCGACTCGCCACGACGGTCCAGGGACGTTTCTCGATCAGCTCGGGGTCCGGAAGCGTCACACCGTCGGTTTGGATCTGCTCCACGGTCGGCGCGGAACCCTCCGTTCCACAGGGCAAACGCCACGCACCGACGCCGCGGATCCCCGCGTAGAGTGCCTCCATCGCCGGGAGGTAGACTACTCCCAGCAGGGGTGCGGCACCGACGCGTTCCTCGCCCGTGATGGAACCCGGCGCGATCATCGCGATATTCACGGTAAACTCGTCGTTGTGCTTGATGAATTCCTTGGTGCCGTCCAGGGGATCCACCAGCCAGTACGATCCCCACCGACGGCGTTCCGCATAGGGCAGGTGCGCCCCCTCTTCACTCAGGACGGGCAGATCCGGGGTGTCCGTGGCGAGATATCGGAGGATCGTCCTGTGGGATCGCGTATCCGCCTCCGTCAGGGGCGATCGATCGTCCTTTTCCGTTACGGTATATTCCCGCCGGTAAACGTCCATCACTTCCCGACCCGCTGCGATCGCGGCGTTCACCGCGACCTGCAGCAGTCGATATGAGTCTTCCGGCGATCTCTTCTCTTCTTTCATGGTCATCCTTGTTCTTTCGGCGCCGGCGTTTGTTCTTCCTCGGCGTTGGTTCTGCGTCGGCGCGCGTTCCGGCAGCCGCCTGGGTTTATCCGACTCCGTACCAGAGCGCGATCGCGGTAATTCCCGTGATTCCCGCGACTATATTCATGGGAACACCCACGCGGAGGAAATCGCGGAACTTGTACCCGCCCGGCCCCTGCACTATCAGGTTGGTCTGATACCCGATCGGTGTGGCGAAACTCGCGCTCGCTCCCATCGCGACGGCAACCATGAAAGGCGTAACGTTAACCCCGAGACCCATGGCAGTAACGAGGGCGATCGGAAACATGAGCGCCGCCGCGGCGTTGTTGGTAATTATCTCCGTGAAGAGACTTGTCGCCAGGTATACCGCGGCCAGGGCACCGATCACCCCGAAGGGCGACATGATATCCACCAGTCCCTGGCTGATCAACTGCGCCGCGCCGCTGTTGAAAAGTCCGCGGCTCACTCCGAAAGCCGCGCCGATCGTGATCAGCACGTCCCACCGGATCGCCTCCCGCGCCTGGTTGGGTGTTATCACCCGGCCCAGGACGAGTACGAGCGCCGCGCCGGCGGCGGCGTAGAACATATCGATCCGATGCCCGCCGATCGGCGGGAGAAACTCCCCCACCGCGGAGAGAAGGATCATCCCCACCACCGTAACCAGGGCGAATCCACCTTTGCCGGTGACTTCCGGTGCGATCCGGTCCAGCGGACTCACCAGCAGAAAATCCCGGGAATAACGGTACTTTCTTGCGAAACTTCCGTTAGTGAGCAGTACCAGGGTGTCCCCGGTTCGCAGCTCCACGTCGCCCAGCCGACCGGGGACCCGCTCTCCGTTGCGGCTGATCGCGATTACCGCAGCACTGTAGATACTGCGAAAGTTGGACTCCTTTATCGTCTTTCCCAGAACCGGAGAGTTAGCGGATACCACCACTTCCACCAGGTACCGCCGTATCCGGCGGGTATCCGCCAGGAGCGTCTCATCCCCCACCGGGAGAAGTCCGGTCTGCGCCACCAGCTCCGCCATACCATCGGTGCGGCCCGCAAAAAAGAGCCTGTCCCCTGCCGCTACGCGCCGGTCCGGAGTCACCGGACCGAGGTGCAGATCACCCCGCTCGATATCGGTGAGGTACACGCCTTGCAGGTTACGCAACCGAGCCTGCTCCACGGTCTTTCCGATCAAGGGAGAATCATCCGGTACCTGGAGTTCGATAAAATACTCCCGCGGCGTATCCCCGAGCTCCGCCATCACGTCATGCCGTTCCGGCAGGAGTCGCTGACCAATAAGTACCAGATACAGATATCCCATTAGAGCGATCGGCAACCCCGCCCGGGCGACCTCAAAGAAACGCAACCCTTCAAGATTGTTCTGCAGCATGAGACCGTGCACCACGAGGTTGGTACTTGTACCGATCAACGTGAGAATTCCCCCGAAGATCGAGGCGTAAGAGAGGGGTATAAGAAACTTGCTCGCCGCGAGTCGTCGTTCCGTGGTCCACTGCCGGATCGTGGGAGTGAAGATCGTCACGATCGGGGTGTTGTTGAGAAACGCCGAAAGAACGGTCACAGGTGTCATCATGCGAACCATGAGATTCGGGAGGCGTCGCTTTTCCGGCGCGTTACCGTCCCCCGCCGCGAGAAACCGCTCGGCGATCGTCTGGAAGACGCCGGTGTTCTCCACGGCACGACTCACGATAAAGAGCAGTCCCACCGTGACCATTCCGCGGTTGGAGAACCCCGAAAGCGCCTCCTCCGGTGAGATGATCCCTCCAAAGAGGAGGACGATCAGGGCGGCACCGAAGATCATGTCCGGCCCGGTCACGTCCAGAACGAGGAGAATCAGGATTGCCGCAAGCACCGCTATTGTGAGGTACATCCTATTTATCTTCGGCGGGTCAGCTCCGGGCTTCCACCATCCGGCGAAACGATTCACTTCCCGTTATGAGCTCGTCATACGTGCCCTGCGCGGCGATGCCACCTTTTTCCATCATGAAGATAGTATCGCAGTTCCGTACCGTGCTGATCCGGTGCGCGATGAGGATGATCGTCTTTTGGTGGGTGAGATTGTCGATCGCCGCCATCACCTGCGCTTCCGTTACATTGTCCAGGGCGCTGGTGGCCTCGTCCATGACAAGAACGTCCGGATCATGGTACACCGCCCGGGCGATTCCGATCCGCTGCCGCTGGCCGCCGGAAAGCCGGACACCTCGTTCGCCCACCACAGTCTCGTAATTCCGCGGTAGTTCCTGCTCGATAAACGGCCGAAGGTTTGCGATCTCCGCCGCGCGAGCGACGCGTTCCATATCGACTTGCTTAGGCGGCACACCAAACGCGATATTCCGGGCGATCGTATCGTCGGTCAGGTAGATATGTTGAGGTACGTAACCGAGGCACGCCTGCCAGTTTCTGCGGTTTTCTTCAGTTATGGGACTCCCGTCCACCCGTAGATAGCCTTTTACCGGTGAAAGAAGTCCTAAAATGATATCGACTATCGTCGTTTTCCCACACCCGGTTGGCCCCACAAAACCAACGGTCGTGTTCTTATTAATTGAGACGTCCTGTTCGGTAATAACGGACTCATCCGCGCCGGGATACTGAAACGAAACCCGATCCAGCTGTATTGCTTTGGTAAAAGGTAATCGAGGAGGTGCATTACGAGGTCCAAGATGTCCCGCATCGGGATTGTCGTTGAGTTCATCGTAAATCAAATCAACCGCGGGCTGGCTACCACGAACCTGGGCAATATTCTTATAAAGGTTATCCAGGGTCGGCATTAGTCGATAGCCTGCAACGGCATAGATACTTACAAGCGAAATCGCGCTTTCCAAATCGCCGGCGTCGTGAATAAACCAAAGTACTACCAGGATAATCGCGGAAAAGACGATGCTGTCGAGCACATACTTCGGCAGGTTAGCATAAACCGTTTTTAATGTACCGAACTTCGCCATCTTGCGGGAAGGACGCTTGTATTCGTCCAGGAACGCGCTTTCCATTCCCATGAGTTTCGCGTCCTTGATTCCGCCAAGCACCTCGTTGACGATCTGATAGCGTTGTCGATTGGCTTTAACTCGCAAACGTCCCAACGTATATAGTCGCACACGAGTCAACATATATACGCTACCGTATACACCTCCCAGAAGCAGAGCCATTATCAAAGCGACTAACGGGTCCATTATTACCAGGAAAACGATTATACTGAAGGTGACCACGCCCTTCGAGACGCATTCGAGCAACGGTATGAGATACCGTTTGACCGTTTCCTGAACCTCCGCAAGAACATTCTTGGTAAGTTCTGAAGAGTTCCGGTTGAGAAAAAACGAATACGGCTGCGAAAGATAACGTGCCAACAGACGCGTGGAGATACTATGATTTCTCATCTGTCCAAACCGGATCTCCGCATATCGAACAACGGCGGCAGTTACGTTTCGAAGGATCACCAAAGCCATAACAGATATGCCAAGGAAGATTACGAAGGCGGCATCGGTTTCGAACCCTAACGAAACGTAGATCCATTGCAGGTATTCATTCGTATGGATCATCGACGGGTTGGCTGCAACCGCTAGAAAGGGACCTATCGATCCGATTCCCGCCACCTCGGTGATTGCCAGGATTACGATTCCCACGCACAGAATTGCAAGACGATGACGTTCTTTGCGAGAGAGAAGCGCG
Source organism: Spirochaeta sp. (assembly GCA_007130865.1). GTDB lineage: Bacteria > Spirochaetota > Spirochaetia > DSM-27196 > Alkalispirochaetaceae > Alkalispirochaeta. The sequence goes on from SLRR01000227.1 coordinate 5,185, forward strand.
AAGATTTTTCCGACAGGGTTTCTTGTATTACGCATATAGTCGCTTCATTATAGATTACGGTTTATGCAGTTCAGGTATCACAGTACTATTCTCTTGCTCCACGCGATAGCGGGTCCACGCACCGGAACGCCGGACTTGTGCGGTAGGGGAGAACATCACCGCCCGGATGCGGCCGAAACACGCTGCCCGAACTCTTTCGGTAGCGTCCCGTCAAGTGGTGTAACTTCACCGCCTCCGGACGCCGTTCCTACGCTACGTTCTCCGCTTCCTCCTCCGTCAACGACGGCGGTATTTGGTCGGGTTGTATAACCCGCCGTAA
>SLRR01000283.1 GCA_007130865.1 Spirochaeta sp.
CGGAACCGGGCCGCACTCAGATCTTCCCGTTCGGACCGAACGTCGGCGGAGACGCCGGGCGCGAATGTAAACCGAGCCTCCAGATCCAGCGCAACGGAGAGCGAATAGGGATCCGCCGGTGGACGAGGGACGATCTCTTCGTTGTGACGGATCAGCGAGCTCCCGGCGGAGAGCGACGGCACGAGCCGGCTCCACCACAGGTCCGCGTTCCGGGCCTGTGCGGCGATCGTCGCCTGTTGAGCGCGGAGAGACAGGTTTTCGTTCAGAGCTCGCTTCACCGCTGTCGATTCGTCGAGACGGATCTCCCGCGGCGATCGGGGGGGATCGACGCCGGGCGACGCGGTTACTCCGGTGGATACGATCAGGACGAGTATCGGATACAGAACCCAGGTGATTCCGGAACGTTTCATGGTATCGAAAGATGCCGGTTTATCCCGGCATACACCATGAACGGAAGATAAACAATCTCATCAGTGTTCTCGCTCATACTTGACCTCCCGGCCCGACCCTCGTAGGATAGTTATAACTAACTAACGCAGATGATACGTTGCGGGAGAGGTAGCGATGGTACGCAGCACCGACACGGAAATGGTCGGACAGATGGAGCAGATCGACCGGCGCGCGCTTGGAGTATTTGCATTGACCGGTATCGTGTTGATCGGACTCGGGGAGGTCTTTGCTCGATACCTTGGTCTGGTCGACGCATTCGGATTCTTTCCCATGATTCTACGGGTAGCGGTTTACATCACCGGGTCCACGCTACTCTGGGCTCATCTTCTGAAGAAAAAACGTGATCGTATATCGGTCCTGATGGAATGTAACCTTCTGATGAAGCGTAATCGCGGGTTCTATGACGGCCTCATCCGTGCGTACGACAGTGCCGTCGGATTGAGAGACCCGTACACCGGAGGGCACGGTCGAAGGGTCGCCGGATATACCAGGATCATAACCAAAGCACTTGGTTTTCTACCGGATGACCGGGACCGGATTTCTCAGGCCGCTTTGGTCCACGATATCGGGAAGATCGGCGTTCCCGATTCGATCCTCGGAAAACGCGGACCGCTCACGGGGGAGGAGTACGCCGTCATCAAGGATCATCCCGGCGCGGGGGCCCTCCTGCTGGAAGAGATTCAACCGTTGCGGAATCTGGCGCCCGCCGTACGGCACCATCACGAGCGGTTTGACGGTACCGGGTACCCTGACGGGCTGAGCGGCGAGTCGATACCCATTGAAGCGAGAGTGATTGCCGTAGCCGATACGCTTGACGCCATGACAACGACGCGGGTCTACCGCGAAAAGAGTTCTTTTCATGATGCGATCCGGGAATTGCGCCGGAGCTCCGGTACGTCCTTCGATCCGGATATCGTGGCAGTTCTTCGGGACAACGTTGTTCTGCGGAAGTTGTATCAGCGGTATGAAGCGTACGCCGATAACGGCGAGAGCACCGGGCACGGGACCGCACAAACGTCGCCGAACGAAGCGGGAATCGAACGTAGTACCGCGTGATCGAGGAAGATGTGAGGCTGCTCGCAAGCCTCGGGTTCTCCCGAATCGGAGAGAACCGGGCCCGGGAGGGACTGGGAAATCGCTCGCGCACCGGATCGTAAGCTCCAACACCTCGGCAAGACGATGCGCGTTCTCATCCAGGTGAACACCTCCGGCGAGCCGCAGAAGTACGGGCTGGATCCGGACGAGGTCGTGAATTTCGCCCGGGAAATCCTGTCGATGGGTCTGTCCGGCGACTACGAATACGCGATCGAGGAAGGGGCGACGGAGCTGCGACTCGGCCGGGCGTTGTTCGGCCCGAGACCAATCCCGGACAGTTTTTACCGGCCGCAGGCCGATTCACGATGAATTCCTGTCACGGCTCGCTTGAGTTTGAGAAAAATGTGATATATCGTATACCTCTAACTGAAAGGATTGAAATGCCGGATTTTGCTGACGACCTCGTACTCTCGGAAGTCCTTAACGTGCACCGATTACTGTTGGATACAAACGGTGCTGTAGAAGAAACGGAGACGATAGAAACAGCTCTCGCCCGAATCGGTAACGCCACCGAAGTCGACAGAGTATACATTTTCCAGGTTGTTCCCGGTGCCGGAGGCGAAATGTACGCATCGCAACGACACGAATGGACCTCGCCGAACATCGTCCCGGAAATCGATAACCCCGCCCTTCAGAATATCCCCCTCCGGAAGAGTGGTTATACGCGGTGGATCGAGTTGTTCCAATCGTACGCTCCCGTTGTCGGTTCGGTACACGATTTTCCTACCGAGGAAAAACCCCTCCTGGAAGAGCAGGGGATCCGGACGATTCTGGTGCTGCCGATCTTCGACGAATCGGAGTTCTGGGGATTCGTCGGGTTTGACGATTGTACCGCCGGGCGTGACTGGACCGCGTCGGATATCGATCTGTTGATCACCCTTTCCTTTTCTCTCGGGGTCGTACTATCCGGAACCGGCGCGACACCGCTGGTAACCGCCTCGGAACTGTATCTCAGGTTGATAGATCGTCTGTTGCGCGTACACTCGGTGGTGTTCTCGGAGACCGACCCGGCGCACCTGGTGTTGCGATCCCGTATCAGAATGCGCGTCCTGTCGGCGATGTATCGCTTCGTGACAAAAGACGCGGACTCGCACCGGATCGAGACAAGGCATTTTTTCCCCGAGCTGCGTCCGATTTACAAACAACTGTGTGATGATTATGGATATGGGGATCTGGGAGAACTGGTCCTTGATCTGAACGACGGCGATCTCGATATCGAGCGCGCGCTGGATATAGCGATTCTTCTGGTGGAGGTAATAGTAAACGCGTTTCATCACTTTGGCGCGGCTTTTACGGGATCCACGATCGCCGTAACCACACGTGTCGAAGCGGGTCGTTTTGAGCTCGTGGTTTCCGGTCGAGACCGGTACGGTACGATGTTAACCGGTATGCATGTATTCGACGGAATGGCGTACGATCTGTTTCGTCATGTCCGTGAACGCCTGCGGGCTGAGATCGTTCCACACCGGTTCAATGAGGTGCTCTTCCGCGTGTCGATTCCGATTTGAATAGTTTGTTGACGACACGGGCGCGCGCCGCTTCACGAGGGTACACAGGCGCGTCGTATTCTGGGACGGCGTTAAGGATTCTCCGGTCGTAGTTTTTTCTCATCCGGGCCGGAAATCGACGCATAGCCCATAAAAACGTGGGATGTTCCATGATTGTCGGGTATCGGATAAGAAATCGGATAAGAAGTCCGACAATGGCGTTTTTCATGACTCGTGCGCGATCGTTTCAGTATCGGGTTTCGCCTCCCACCGATGCAGAACCCTGTCGGCGGTGAATCCCATCACCGCCGCTGCTCCGATCGTGAGCAGGAGACGCGTCAGCGTAAATCGCCATCCGAGGAACCGGAGTTCGATTATCTCCTGGGGCAGCTTGATGCACGCCCAGGCGGTGATAAACGCCACCAGGTTTGCCGTGCCGGCTCCTTTCCGACGCAACGTTTTTACCAGGGGAAACGCCACGTACAAGGGGCCGGTGGGCAGCGTGCCCAGAGCGAGAGCGAGGAAGAATCCTCGGGCACCTACTCCCGCACCCAAGTGACGCACCACCGTCTGAGCCGGGACAAATACCGCGAAAAGTCCCATCAGGATGACCACTGCGGGAAGAATGGTGATCATCTCCACCAGGAACGCCTGGGAGTGCTCCATCGTGGCGGGAATGCGATCGGGGTTGAGCGCCAACAGCACCACGGCGAGCGCCAGGACTAACACCGGGAACGCCAGATCCGCGAGTGAATAGAGACGCTTGCGGGGCGTCGCGGTCGCACTCTCCGCGGCCGATCCCACTACCTGTGTTGCGATGTTTTCGTTCACGTTTCCGTTCACAGTATCACCCCCATCAGGATCGCGATCACCAGCGCAAAGAGGATACCCAGTCCGTTCCTGACCACGGTGAACTTGAAACCCAGTTCCCGTACCTCGATCGGAAGGGTTACGGTGCCGATCATGGTGAGGCTTGTGATGAACGCCGCCACGGCACCGACCGAAGCTCCGCCGGTGAGCAGCGAGCCCGCCAGGGGAAACGCCACCAGCGCGGGTACAAAGAGGACCGCTCCGATCGCGGTTGACAGAAGTATTCCCGCGATTCCGCTTTCGGAGCCGATGAGTCGGGCGACCGTTTCCGGCGGCACGAGACCGAGCAGCAATCCGATCAGCAGAATGATCGCCAATACCATCGGCACCATCCCCAGGAACGCCCGGAGCGCGATGAGAAGCGCCTTCCGGGCGCCGGGGGGATCGCGGAGGAACGCCGCCAGGAGCGCTGATCCAGCGAAACCGTTGATAATCAGTGCGGTCACGCTCATAGTGGTGCCTCCGATACACAGATCTGATTACATCGATCGAGAAAATTCTCCAGGAGACCGATCCGTTGTTTTACGGTTTCTCTCCAGTCCCGGAGATGAATCTCCCCCGCGTCGGTGAGCGCATACACTTTCCGCGCCGGTCCAGCCTCACCGGGTCGCAGCTCCGCCTGGACCGATCCAATCTGCTCCAGATCGCGCAGCAGTCGATAGACCACCGCCGGTGCCGGAGCGATCTCCTCCGGGATCTCCGCGGAGAGACGCTGTACTAGCTGGTACCCGTGATCCTCCCGCTCTTTCAGCAGGAGGAGCAACGTAGCTTGCACCAGGCCGTGAACGCGTGGCTCCGGGCCGTGACAAAGATGTATTGACGCCATATCGGTACTAATAGTCTATCACTAGTGATAGATTGTCAATAGAGGAGCGACCGGAAACGAGCAAAAAAGACGTGTTTTGCTCTCCGGGTAGAACCGGGGGCGCAAGCCCCCGGTTCTACCCGGAGTGGTTTGCTACTCGCATCCGCTTACAAGAGCGGTCAGTACGTCGTGATCCCGAATTTCCACGCGGTTCCCGTGAGCGCAGAGAATACCTTCGTCGCAGAGGCGGCTGAGTTCGCGCGACAGCGACGGCCGAGCCACGCCGAAGAGATCCGCCAGTTCCTGTCGGGAGTGGGGGATGACGACGTACACGGTACCGTTCCGATCGACGCGCGGACGGTGCTCCGTGAGATACACTGCGATTTTCTGCCGTAACGAGGCGAACTGTGACATACGCAGACGTCCCGCGAGAAACGTTACTCGCCGTCCCATATCGCTCAGTACGTTTTCCAGGATCCCGCGATTTTGCTGACAAAGGTCAAGGAGACGGCCGCGTTCGAGGTGCGTGACTCGACACGTCGAGTCTGCGATCACCGAGACGGGAAAGCGCGGATCCGGACTGAAGAGCATCGCCGAAGCGATCATATCCGGACCGATAAAGTTTTCCACCACCATGACGTGTCCGTTCCCGGTGACGATCTCCGCGTGCGCGCGTCCTTCGAACAGGATCAGCAGACTTGTCAATGAATCGCCCCGAGCCGCCAGGGTGCGTCCACGTTCTACCGCGACGGCCTTGTCCGAGAGGCGTCGTTCCAGCGCTAATCGTTCTTCCG
>SLRR01000021.1 GCA_007130865.1 Spirochaeta sp.
CGGAGGAAGTATCCTCCTCCATGGAAGAGATGGGCGCCAATATCCGGCAGAACGCGGACAACGCGATGCAGACGGAGAAGATCTCCCTGCAGGCGGCGCAGAACGCCGAGGAGGGCGGCCAAGCGGTGACGCAGACCGTGGAGGCGATGCGGGAGATCTCCGAGAAGATCAACATCATCGACGAGATTGCGCGGAACACCAACCTCCTGGCGCTGAACGCGGCGATCGAGGCGGCCCGCGCGGGAGAGCACGGGAAGGGCTTCGCCGTAGTGGCCAGCGAGGTCAGGAAGTTGGCGGAACGGAGCCAGAAAGCGGCGGCGGAGATCGCTGATCTTTCAAAGAGCAGCGTGGACGTTGCGGAGAAGGCCGGGGAGATGATCAGCGGGATCATACCGGATATCCGCAAGACCGCGGAGCTGGTACAGGAGATCAGCGCCGCCAGCAAGGAACAGAACAGCGGAGCGGAACAGATCAACAGTGCGCTGATGCAGCTTGACCAGGTGGTACAGCAGAACGCCAGCGCCTCCGAGGAGATGGCGAGTATGTCCGAGGAGCTCAGCGGGCAGGCGGAACAGCTGCAGAACACGGTGGCGTTCTTCAGGATAGACGGCAGCGGCGGGACGCAGCAACGCCTGGCCGCCCCGGGCGGCGGGAGCCGTCCTGCCGGTCACGGAGGAGCTTACGGCGGCGGGACAGCTCGAGGGGGCGGTTCAGCCCATGGCGGCGGCGCGCGAACGGCCGGCACCACCGGAGCCCACGGCGCCGGGTCAGGCACGGGCAAGGCTGCTCCTGCGAAATCGGGTAAATCCGCCGCGCCGCGGGAGACCGGGATCGCCCTGGCGGAACCTGAATCCAAGGAGAACGGTGGCACTGCTCAGGGTCGGAGCACAGGCTCCGGCAGCGGTGCCGGCCAGACCCGGATCTCTCTGGACCTGGGCGACGGCGGACCGGACGACCTGGACGGTGAGTTCGAGAGCTTCTGATGAACTGAACATAAAAATGGGTTGCCCGACCCGGGATTCGGTCCGGCGCCAAAAGCTGGGCGCCGGTACCGGTCTCCGGTCATGTTGCGTTTTCCGCCGCGACGTCTCGAGGTGCCCTGGGACGGTTGGCAAGAGGCGAGAGTACCAGAAGCCCCAGGGCCAGTCCCGCGGTCAGCAGGGAAACAGCACCGTACCCGCCGACAAAATCAAGAGAGAGGCTGAAGAAGTAGGGGCCCAGGGCGGAACCCGCCACGGACCAACCCATGACAAAACCCGATATACTACCCAGGTTTAGCAACCCGTAGAATCGGGGCCACGGTACGGATGAGACGATTCCGAACATCCCCCCGTTGATCCCCTTCGCAATGATCAGAAGAACTACCATATACGGCGAGGACAGAAATATCGTCGCTATCGCGCCGGTAATAATTCCCAGGATTTGTACCACCACGAGGTACTTCATCCGGATGTGATCGCTTATCCATCCGCCGAGGAAGTTCAGGATGAGTGCGATCACCGATGCCGGGAAGAATGTTCCTATCGCTATCGCTCGGGAATAACCCGCGGCTTCAAAGATCGACACGATGTTGAACGTAAGTCCCGTAAAGTAAAGACTACCCAGCGTAACAGTTCCCAGGATCACCCAGAACGTAAGCGTTTGTCTTGCCTGGAGTAGGGTAAAATCCACCGTGGAGGTGGTTTGTTTACGCGATCTTCTGACACCGGAGGTGGGGACCGGTGTCGATCCGCCGTCCGGTTGCAGACCGCACTCGGCGGGGTTGTCCCGGGCCAGGACTAGAAACAGCAACGCGAACGGGACCGCCAGGAAGAGACCGGTCAGGCGCCAGGTCATCTGCCACCCAACCCGACCAATCAGACTGTTGAACGTGATCGCCAGGGAGGAGAATCCCAGGGTAGTGGCGACACCTACCAGAGCGGTAGCCAGGCCGCGTCGCCGGTCAAACCATTTGAGCACCATGTTACGCGAAACCAGGGACAACACACCTTGGCCGGTAAAACGCAGGAGGAAGAATCCTGTCGTTATCAAAACAAACGTGACCGCTGTAACCGGGATGAATCCCAGGACACCGCTCACGAACCAGACCGTTTCCGGCAACGAGGCAAGAAATAGCAGGACCGACCCGAGCGCCACAACGATGCCGGTTCCCACCAGGCGTGCTCCGTGACGATCATAAATCCGGCCCGCTTTGGCAAGAAGCAGCGAACTCGAGAGTGTTCCCAGAAGGTACGCGAGACTGAGATTTGACCGGGAAATGTTCAGATCCCGGATCAGCAGGTCTGTAAAAGCGGACACGCCGATCGTCTGTCCCGGTACCGTCATGAGGACACCGAAGGTCCCGATCACAAGGACAATCCAGCCGTAGAACATAGGCACCCGGGCGGGTGTAAACGGGCGATTTGGTGGTAAATGCATAACTATTATGGGTAGACCGAAAGGTCCATTGGCTCCTGACGGACTACAAGTTACTCTTCGGATTTGATCAGGTCAACCGAATTACGGCACGCCGCTGAAAAAGATCTCCACGCGACGGTTGAGTTCCTGCCGGTCGGGATCGCTAGTCACGAGGCGCGACGCGCCGAACCACTCGATCGTGAGGTTGTCCTCACTGAGGGCTGCCGCTTCCAGGAGCACCGCGGCGCTGTTCAGTGCCCGCTGCCGGGAAAGTTCGATCCGTCCCGCCTCCGTACCGGAAAGCGCGCAGTGACCGTGGATCGTGACGCTCCGATCCTGCCAGGAGGCGATTTCCGCAGCCAGTTCCCGGAGGCGGACGAGACCTTCCTGGGTCAGCCGGGGGTCATCGGGTCGGAAATAGATCGATACTTCCCGTTCCACGGGAACGATCGTCTCGGTGGGCGGATCGGTTGGGGCGGGAGCCGGCGCGGGAGCTGTTTCCGGTGGCGCCGGCGTAACCGGCGCGGCCTCCACCGTCTCCCCGGACTCAGGCAGCGCAGGCGCGGGGGCTGGTTCCGGTTCCGGTGGCACCGGCGCGGGCTCGTCTACCGGCGCGGGCGGTGGCGGCCCCGGTACAGGGCCGGGTTCCCGGTCCGTCGCACACCCTCTGATCAGAAGCAACGCGAGCAATACCGCGAGAAGAACGAGAACGATTGTGAACGCTGCGATGCGCCGCTTGCGCTGCAGGTACTTCCTCAGGTCGATCACCGCGTTGCCTGCGGGCCGACCATCCGCGGTGAGGTTGATTTTGAGCGTCCGTTTCCCGTCGTAATCGCAGGCGAGTAAAAACCGCGTATCACCGGCGTGTCCAGGCTCCAGATTGCGGAGGTCAAACTCTTTGAGGAGGGTTTTCCGCTCACTCTGTACGAGAAAGACGCGAACCAGGGCGCGGCGCTGGTTGTCCTCCAGCGTCGTGAGCGGTATCGTCCGGCGGGTGGCACCGCGGTCAAGTTCTATCGCTTGAGTCAGGTAAGTCCTGTTGGTCTCGATCGCAAGATGCGCGTCTTTTCGTCCCATCGGTTGCCTACAATTGTAGTGCTACCGCTTTGACCACGCAATCTATCTGGAAGATTCCCGGTCGGTCCGCGGCATTATGATCGGGGACACGGTGATCCCGGTACGCCTGGACTACCTTGCACCGCGTGAGCGCGCCTGCGATGTCATCGGCGGTATAGGCGACTTCGGTGTACTTCGGCTTCCCGGTCCCTTCCGTGATGTTGTTCAGGTCGTGACCCAGGATCACCAGGTGACCGCCGGAACGGAGCGCCTGTTCAGCTTTTGTCAGTACCTGCCGGTAGGAATCCCAGGGTATGTGGAGATAGCAGATCAACACCAGGTCGTAGACCGCTTCCGGCGGTGTCCAGGCAAGCAGATCCTCCCGGCGCCAGTCTATCGCGAGTTCTTCCCGGTGGGCTCGCTCCCGGGCGATCTTCAACGCTTCCTCGGCAAAATCGATCGCCGTCACCGACCATCCCCGTCGGGCCAGGTGGAGCGCGTTGCGCCCTGTCCCGCAGGCCAGATCCAGGGCGCTGCCGGGAGTGAGGTGTCTCACCGCCTCCGCCAGGCGTTGCGACGGATCCGGCGGCCAGTCGGCGCGTCCATCGAGATACCGCTGATTCCAATCCTGGTCGTTCACGTTGCTCCCTCTTGCCGGGTACTGTACCATGGATAAAGGACGAGACTCACCCCGGGAGGGACACGATATGGCAATCGAATTACCGGAGAAGATGCGCATTCTCTGCATCGGAGCACATCCCGACGACTGCGAACTATTCTGCGGCGGGATTGCCTCGCTCTGGCGCGATCACGGTCACGAGATAACGCTCCTCAGCGTTACCAACGGACAATCCGGCCATCACCAGTTGGCGGGGCCGGACCTGGTACGGCGGCGCGCCGAGGAAGCACGGCGCGCCGCGGAGGTGATTGGCGCGACAAGCCGCGTGCTGCCGTTGCCGGACGGCCACCTGGAACCGTCCCTGGAGAACCGGCTGCTCCTTATCCGGGTGATCCGCTGGATCGTCCCCCACGTGATCGTCACCAACCGTCCCAACGACTACCACCCGGACCACCGGTATACCTCTCAACTCGTACAGGACGCGGCGTTCTCCCTGGTGGTACCCAACATAGCCCCGGATGTTCAAGCGATGCCGTTCAATCCGGTGATCTTCTACTGGTGGGACCATTTCCTGTTGCCCGTACCGTTCGATCCGACGGTGGTGGTCCCGATCGATTCCGTGTTCGATCGAAAACTGGAGATGCTGCACCGTCACGAGAGCCAGTTCTACCAATGGCTGCCCTACGTGACCGGTTCGCGGGAAGACGTCCCTGTCGACGATGAAGCGCGGCGGGGGTGGTTGCGCCGATTCTACGATACCTGGTTCGATCCACCCGTGGCGGACCGCTACCGGGACGCCCTGGTCGAACGGTACGGACCCGACCCGGGAAACAGCGTACGCCAGGCCGAGGCGTATTCGTTGTGTGAGTACGGAACGCGGCCGAGCGCGGAGCAGGTGGAGCAGATCTTCTTTCCAGCGCGTTGAACCGTGCTGCCGTAAAAAAAACCGGTGGACAACGTTTGTTATCCACCGGTGTTCGGATTATTCGGAATCGGGCGTGCGGCGACACAGGTTCGCCGCCAGTCCCGTTGTACGTCTGCAGCTGCCTGCTGCGGACGGATCAGTAGATCCCGCGGTTCAGCCCGTCCATGATCGCGGAGAACACCTTGTTGGCGCGCACCGTGGCACCGGAGAACGTATCGATATCGTCGATCACCTCGGCAGGGTTGTGGAGATCGTAGATCGCCTCCAGCGGCTTGCCTTCCAGGTACTCGCCGATCTGCTGGTGCTGCGCCCAGATCGGGTAGAACTGGTGGTCTTCAGCAAGGTTGCGGAAACCGGTGTCGCGATACTGGAGATGGCGGAACGAAACGTTCTCGATCACGCCGCCATTCACGTTGAACTGGATGCTGACCTGCTGTTCGCCGCCGTCCTCGTAGGTGCCCCGGTACCGTCCGTCGGCTACGGTCGGGAGGTCCCGGGAGAAGCCGTTGGCCGGTGAGTAGATTCCGCGGTTCAGGCCGTCCATGATCGCGGAGAACACTTTGTTGGCGCGCACCGTCGCGCCGGAGAACGTATCGATATCGTCGATCACCTCGGCGGGGTTGTGGAGATCGTAAATCGCCTCCAGCGGCTTGCCTTCGAGGTACTCGCCGATCTGCTGGTGCTGTACCCAGATCGGGTAGAACTGGTGACCTTCCGCGAGATTTCGGAAGCCCGTATCACGGTATTGCAGATGCCGGTACGATACGTTACTGATCGTATTGTCCCGGAGGTCAAACTGGATGCTTACCTGCTGCTCCCCACCGTCGCCGTACGTACCGCGATACCGTCCGTCCTGGTACGTACCGAGTTGAACGGAGTATCCGTTACGCGGGGAATAGATCCCACGGTTTATGCCGTCCCGGATCGCGGAAGCGACTTTGTTCGCCCGGATCGTCGCGCCGGACCATGAATCGATGTCTTCAATAAAATCTCCGGGGCTGTAAAGATCGTCGATCGCGTCGAGCGGTTTGCCCTCGAGGTGCTCGGCGATCTGCTGATGCTGTATCCAGATCGGATAGAACTGGTTGTCTTCCGGCAGATTACGGAACCCCGTGTCCCGATACTGGAGATGCCGGAATGACACATTGCTCAACGTCTCGTCAACAACGTCAAACTGGACGCTCACCTGTTGTTCTCCGCCGTCGGCATAGATACCGCGATAACGGCCGTCCGGTACATCCGTGTCGGCCACCGCGGCCGCGGGCTGCTCCTCGGGCGCTTCCGGGGCAGCTGTATCGGGTCGTTCCGGCGCACAGGCAATGACGAGTGTCAGCGCAAGCGATGCTACCGTGACCAAGGCAAGGTTCTTCATAATTCGCTCCTGATTTTTTGTGAAAAGTATTGTGAAATAATTTCTATAACATAATAACAAACTTGTCAAGACAAAATATTGTGACGCATATGCTGATAATCCTGACGAAAATTCCTTAAACAACAGCGGACGCGAGTCCGGTCGATTCCTGACAGGCCGTCCAGACGGTCTCCTGCAGTTCGGAGTTGTCGGCGAAATCCGGGTAGTGTGTCGTGCCGAACACGTTGTTCAGCTGTTGCTTCAACGGTGTCCCGTCGCTGGACCCTGGTTTCATCGGCTCCTGTTTGTCGTTGAAGTTGTGTCCGGTCACGCCGCGGAACCGGTCCGCCGTGGTGATTTGAACGTAGCTGTTGGCCATGTACTCGGGAGGCCGGAAGAAGATGTTCTGGATCCTCCCGATTATCCGGTAGGGCAGAGTCATCTTCGCGAGCGTTTCCGGTGACATTCTGGCACCGTTGATCTCCAGGCAGTTCACGGTAACTCCCAGGGGTTCGAGTTTCCGGGCCATGACGAACGTGAGCATCAGCAGTGCGATCTTGGAGCGACGGTACCGGTGGTACACCGGCGCGGGCCGCTGTCCGACCGGTTCCTCCCGGAGAGTGGTCAGGTCGAGTTCCGTCTTCGGGTTGAAGTAATGTTTGATGATGTTACTTCCGGCGTGCAGGATCCGCGCGTCCTCGGACCGCTGCAACCAGTCGAGCAGCAGGTGTGTCAGCAGGAACGGGCCCGCCACGTTGGTGGCAAAGGCGATCTCGATCCCGTCGGGGCTCACGCGCCAGGTATCGCCGTGGGAGAGGTACGCCGCGTTGTGGATCAGCACGTCCAGGCGGGGGTAGCGCGCCGTGAACTCCGAGGCAAAGGCCCGAACCGAATCGCGCGAGGACATGTCCACCTCCATGATGGAGACCGCCCTATTTCCGGTGGTGTCCACGATCTCGCGCCGGACCGGTTCGGCCCGCTGCGGGCTCCGGCACGCCATTATCACGGTATGTCCGGCGCGGGCAAACTGCATCGCCGCGGCGCGTCCGATTCCGGAGTTGGCGCCGGTGATGATCACGATCCGTGGTGTACTGTTTTCTCTCTGTCCGTCTGCTTCGATCTGCGTCTTCATTTGTGTTCTCCTTTTTTGTTCGATCGGTTTTATCGGTCGGTTTTATCGGTCGGTTTTATCGGTCGGACCGCGAGCGCGCGCCGGCGATCAGGTCGCGGGCGACCTCGTTCATCAGTTCGATTATTTCCTCGTCTCCGGTATCCTTCGGAAGAAGCCCGTTTGCTGTCGCTGCGGCAAACCCCGTGTGGAATACGCGCATCTTCAGTAGGAGCGTCCGCAGATCATCCGCGGAAAGTCCGACCAGGTCCGGGTCCTCCTGCATGTGTGACACCAGGTGCGGGTCGAGTTCATCGCTCCGGGCGGGCACGTACTCGTTGGGGGTCAGCACCAGGTCACGGAATATGACCGGGAAGTCCCGGGCAAAACGGACGCTGGCGGCGCCGATATCCCGAAAAGGATTGCCCGTGTCCACCTCCGAAAGAATTCGGCGGCTCTCGTGGATCGCCTTATCCGCCACCGCCTGGCGCACGTCTTCGATCCGGGAAAAGTTCACGTAGATCGGCGCGATCGAGCATCCCAGCGCGGCGGCGACTCCGCGGATCGTGACCCCTTCAACCCCCCGGGTCCGGGCGATCTCGAACGCGGTATCCACGATCTGTTCCCGGGTAAACCTGACTTTTGGTGGCACACAAACCTCCTCTTCAAGTTGGATAACGAACGTTATATAACGTATGTTATATAACGAATCGAAACGTGTCAAGAGGAACTTCGGATAATAAGAGAAAAAGTTCAATCAACGACGGTGCGGAGAATCTATCATCGGGTGAGAGTCAAATCGGACACGGTCGGATCGAGGTACCGCTCTTCCGGAAGCGTTTTCGCTCCGCAGGGCGGTTCCGCCAGATAACTCATCGCGTACAGGGGAGCATCTGTATCCGCGGTGCGCCGGCAGGACACGCGGGTGAGGCTGACCGTCCGCGCGTCCGAACGGGTCATGCACACGCCGAAGGACGGATGCAGACGATTTCTGTCCCGGTGAAACCGCCATAGCCGTTCCACCGCGGTGGTTCGATCGGGAGGGTTGCCCACCAGTTTTCTGAATCGGGTGGTCCGGTGCTTAGTTGTCGCCTCAGGTCGGTAACCGGAGGTCGATGCCGGCGCCGTTACGGTATGCATGATCTTCAGATCCGTTCCGTCCCAGCGGAACCCGGAGACTCCTTTTCCCGGCATCGCCGCCAGGACCCAGAACGCCGGATAGGACTCGAGATCCAGAGCCTGGAGAATCGCGGCGGACTCGCGGAGGTTTCTGGATGCCTGAACGATTCTGACCAGTTCGCCGCGGCTGCGCCACGTTTGATCCGGATCGAAATCCGCCGCGGTCACGGTACGCTGGTAATAATTCAGGAGGCAGTGCGTGAGTCCGAACTCGTTCAGGCCGATCCACGTACCTCCCCGATCGCTGTCCGACGGCGCCAGGTACCGGACACCGGCTTGTACGGCGATCGCCGGTGGAACACCCGAACCCCGCGTGCGGAGTTCGTCCCGGTTGAAGAACAGCTCGTAACCAGCCTCGTCGAAGTACCAGCTTACCGTGCACATCAGCGGTTCTGGTCCCTTTCATGCTGAAGCGTCGACGGCGCGACACCGAGCTCGTCCGGTACAGTGATTCCCTGGTACTCCAGGATAAACTTGATCAGAGCCAGGTGGTGTACAGTATGACTGCTGAGAAAGAGAAGTTCCCGGTCGAGCGTGCTGTATATGCTATGGCAGCACGTGCCGTTGACGCGGTACAGTACCTCCCGTGACGGATTCGAAGCGGCACCGGTACCCATGTCCCGTTCCAGATCGGACAACGCCTGCAGGAGGACGTGGATCCTCTCGCGAGCAGCGGCGGGATCAGTCTCGAGCGCTTGCTCCCGGACGCGCGCATCGTAGTCAACTTTGAGAGGTAACCCGTTGAGCAGGCCCTGGTAGAACTCCAGGACATGCCTCACGTGTTTGCCGGCGCCGCCTCGGCGGAACGGTCCCTCCGCTGCTGTATAAGACTCGGCGGAAACTGCTTCCAGCAGTTGGCTCAGTTGGCGGAGCCACGTCCGGTTTTCCTCGACCAGATCCGCCGTAATCCTGCTGTCGGAATGCCTTGAATGCGTCATGGTGAAAAGGATACGAAAAAACCTGCTCCCCCGGCAATATTCTTGCAGTTGCAATGTTTTCGTGTTCCTGCTGACGGTAGCCCTTGTTTGTGTTTAGATTCTGTACCGTTATGAAGTGGAATGACGAAATACGGGGCAGTTACGGACGGGAACTGGACGGTGCTCGTATTATCCTGGCTATGACCGGCAGCGTAGCCGTACTGCGAGTCGTGGAGCTTGCACGGCTTCTCACGCGACACGGAGCGACGATCATCCCGGTGATGAGTCGCGCAGCCACCGAACTCGTGGGACCGCGCCTGGTACATTGGGCTACCGGAATGCAACCGATCCTGGAGCTGACCGGCAGAAACGAGCACGTGCTTTACGCCGGTAACGGTGATCGACCGGCAGATATGCTGCTGGTGGCGCCGGCTACGGCCAACACGATCGGAAAAATCGCTGCCGCGATCGACGACACCCCGATAACTACCTTTGCGACGGTTGCGATCGGCCAGGGCGTGCCGGTCCTGGTCGCACCCGCCATGCACGCACCTATGGCGCATCATCCGGGGGTACAACGGAATCTGGCGACGCTTCGTGAGTTCGGCGTAACGGTAATCCCCCCGGTTCCCGCGGAAGGCAAAGCCAAGATGGCGTCTTCCGAGCGTGTACTGGACGAAACGATCCGGACTTTCAGTACGGGCCGGCTGCGTGGGAAGCGAGTCCTTGTGACGGCGGGAAGGACCGTCGAGTACATCGATCCGGTGCGGGTGATAACCAACAACTCCAGCGGGAAAATGGGCGTTGCCCTTGCCCGGGCGGCGTACCACGCCGGGGCTCAAGTCACGTTGGTATACGGGAAGGGAACGGTAGACCCGCCGGAAGCGGTCGACCTCGTCCGGGTGGAAACGGCGGACGCCATGCACGACGCGGTTATGCGACACGTCGGTGACCCGACGGAACCGATCGATGCGGTGATAGCCGCCGCCGCTGTCGGTGATTGGAAAGTAGAAGAGAAGGCCCGAAAGAAACTGGCCACGGCGGACACGAAAAAACTGGAACTGAGTCTTGTACCGACTCCAAAGATAATCGATTCGATAAAAGCAACCAGCCCGGATACGCGGTTGGTGGCGTTCCGGGCGCAACACGATATGACCCGGGACGACTTGCTCGCGGACGCCCGCGGAAGGATGGAGAAAGCCCGGGCGGACATGATAGCCGTGAACGACGTTTCTCTGGCGGGAGCCGGTTTTGAAACGGACACCAACGCGATGTCGATAATACATAGCGACGGAACGACCCTGGACATACCGCTCTCGTCAAAACTGTACGTGGCGGGTCGAATCGTTGAAGAGCTCGCGAAAGTGCTGGAATGTCCGTAATGCCGGGCACGCGGGGTTACGTCCGCGAAACCCGGCACGTTTCGGTCAGAACGTGATTACCAGGTCCTCCGCAAGATCCCGGTGTCGGAGAACGTACTCGACGTTTTGTTCGACCACTTCTCTGTCGACGATCTCGAGGAAAATTGTACCGTTCACCGTGGTGTTGCCCCGGTAGACGCGGCCGTTCCAGTTCATGTTGGTGACTGTTCCCGTCTCGGTGACCTCGATCCGCTCCTCGGAGCCGTCCACGTTGAAGTACTCCCGGACACCATCCAGCTTCAGAAACCCGAAGGAGTCGCTGCGGTTCTCCACGTTGTACTCGACGCGGCTGCGGTATTCGTATTCGGTTACGGTGTTGGACTCCCAAACGATCTCCTCGTCGCGGCTGTAGATCGCGTAATCGCCGGCATACGTGGTGGAGTACTGCTCGCGATACAGGGATGCGTCCGGATTATCTACAGGTGCTTCGCCCAGGTTGTTGGTGAACGCGAGGTCGCCGTCGACGTCCTTCAGAAAATAGATCTCCGTGGTATTATCGATGTGGGGGTTGTAGGGGTAGGTCGTTACGGAGACAACACGGAAGATTTCTCCGTCAGGACTATCCACGGCGGTTACCGAGTAATTGGTGACCTGCCCGACCATGGGGTAGTCGAACAACGTACCGCTCGCGCCGTCCGCGATCTCGACGTCGGCTTCCTCGTCCCAGTGAGGCACGGCCGCGGAGGCGCTGATTCCGGAGGACCGCGCCGCGCTGGTCCCACTGGTGTCTCCTACCTCGATATCAATCGACGAGAGAAAGAATCCGCTCGGTATACCGTTATCCAGTTCCGGCTCGTTTCCGAAGGTACACCCCGCCAGGGTTACCACTGTCAACACGAAAACAACCGTCTTTATCGTTTTCATTTCCACACCTCTGCAATTAAGTAAGCAATTTACGTGCCAAATAACCGACCGACCGTGATTCAGCGGCGTCCACGTAAAATCTTTCAGAATAATACTTTATGCCACAGCAGGCGATTCTCCCGATCGCGAGTTGATCGAGCTCGGCCGGTGTGTCACGCCTTCGATGCAATATGCATTGCAGAATGCATAATCTACCATTCTGCATCAGCGTGTCAGGAGCTCAAAATTGCGTCCCACCACGGCCAGGGTGACGCCCACGTCGTAGTACCCGCCGTCGTCGGGAAAGGAGTCGAACTCCTCGGTACTGAGTACACGGCTTCCGGAAACGCCCAGCTGGAACGCCACGTTGCGGCGCGTCAGTTCTCCGGTCAAACGCGCTACGACCCGGATCGCGGGGTCATCTTCACCCTCTCCGAGGCGCGTCTGGTAGTACCCTCCATAGAGGGACCCGGCAACACCCCACCTCACGTCGTTGGTGATCGCCCGATACGCCTGCCAGTCTACGCGCAGACCGGTGTCGAATACCTTGTCCGGTCGGTAGTACCAGGCGTTGTCCTCTCCCTGGTAATCTTCAAACTCCGCGTTCAGCGCTATTCCGATGCGCGTGAACGGCTGCGGTCGGCGCAGGAGATCGTAGTGGAACTCCTGCGTTACCCGGTATCGTACGCCTTCCGTTGCGTTGTCCGCGGTGATCAGTTCCGCCACGCCGCCGGTGCGCTGGCTGTAACGTGACCACAACGGGTCCGGCCTGGTCCTGAGGTTCCAGGTCAGGTCGCCGCGGAGCGTATGGGAGCGGAAAAGGGGACGCTCCAATTGCGTCGTCCGCGGTGGGATATCCAGGTTTGCGGTGAACACGCCAAAGCGATAACCCCCGGCCAGGTACAGTTCCCGCGTGTTGAACTCCCAGCGCAATCCCGGTTCCGGTTCCAGCTGGTAGGACCCGAATAGATCCGCCGCGTCCCAGGTGGTGATGAGCGATTCCGGTCGTGACCCGATGTACAGGTTGTGCGCTACCATCCGTGCGCCGAGAACGGGCTCCAGCGTGAACCGTTCCGGCCGGAGGTACAGCGGTACACCGACACGAACCACGTAATCCTGGTACGCAGACCGCCTGATATACGAGATGCTCGCGGTCTCACCGGATTCGTCCTCAAAGAAATCCGGTATCCTGGTCCGGACGGTACCGGATTCCATCGTTCCCCGGATGCTGTAGCGGGAGTTTACGCGCCAGAGGTATTCCATGGTGGTACGCGTTTCCTGTCGCTGCGGCTCGGCGACGATACTGGTACTGCCCCAGAACTCGTCGGCGTTCTGCCGGGCGATCTCGTTGTGGAGGGCGATCGTGTTGCGGAACGTGCTGTCCCGACTGTGGATCCGGGCGAAGAGGTCCTGCGCCTGGCGCCACCGCCCCTGCCTGCGGTAGGCCTGCGCCAGTATGTAAAGCGTGGACAGGTTCTCCGGATCCACCGCCTGCACCAGTTCCAGCTGTACTACCGCACCAGCCAGGTCATCCTCGTCGATCAGGAGCTCGCCCAGGCGGTTCCGCTCGGGAGCGGTGTTGGTCTGCAGGTAGAACATCGCCAGTTCCGTTGTGCGGATGAGGATTTCCTGGAAGACACGGTCATGCTGCTCCAGGGTCCGCAGCGTCACGGCGATCTCTCCCGAGAGCTCGGTTCCCCGCGCCGCCAGCGCTGTCGCCGCGTCGAGGTCAAAGGTCCATGGCGGTACGGTGGAATCCGCCCCATCCGGTGCGTCCAGGCGTCGCCGCAGGGGATCACGAAGGAGTTCCGAGAATGCAAGCAGCGCACCGGGTACACTACCCGCCTCTGATCGATCACCGGCCTCTTCGTCGCGGTCGTCCGGGCCGTGCCCGTCCCCTTCCATAAGGAACTCTTCCAGATCGTACCAGAGGCGTGCCGTGGCGGCGCCTCCGGTATGTCGCGCGGTGAGCGCCAGAAGTACGGCAGCCTCCCGCCGGAACGCGCGACGTTCGTCCCGCTGGTCCGACTCGATTGCGGGCAGGAACTCCGCCGGTGATGGTACGTCCGGGGCGGGACCGATCAGCGATGTAAGGATCCGGGCGGTACGTCGATTGTTCCGAACATCCGACGCACGGTTCAGTTCTTCGCCGAGGATCTCCAGGGGTGGTTGCCAGTCAAGCTGCTCCCGGATCGACGCGAGTTCAGCGTCCCGGGCCTCCAGGTATTCGCGTGCCTGGTCGACCACGGGCTCTATCGCACCCGAGTAAAGGTCCCGCACCGTATCCACCACACGGATCGCTTCACTCAGCCGGGCCGCCGTGGTGGTGATCGTCTCCCGGACCGGAGTAAGATCCGCGTCCTCCTGTTCCTGCAGTGTCCGGTACCTTTCCACCGCCGCGGTCAGCGCCGCGGAGTCGGAGGTGATCCCGCCCAGGTGGGAGCGGAGCGCAAAACGCGCCAGCGAGTTGTACGTCCCCTGCCAGTTATACTGTTCGACGTTGGTCCATTCGGCGTGCAGCGTCCGCTGCGTCTGCGTGGCGAGCAGGTTCCGAAAAACCCTGATCCCCTCCGCTCGTCGTCCGATCCAGAAATAGGTCTGCGCCAGCTCCGCCCGGGAAACCAGGTCTTCCGGATTCTCTCGTACGGCCGTCTCGTATCCTTCAATTACCTCCCGGCGCAACTGGAACCGTGTTTCCACCCGTTCAAACCGGGAGGCCGCTTCCGGAAGACGCTGCTCCATGGACCGGCGGTGCTCCGCCGCGCCAGTCGAATCGTCCAGCCGGAGCAACGCCGCGTAGAGCTGTTCGGCGATCTCCAGCGAGTCGGGAAACCGTCGCGTCCCTTCACGGTAGAGGGCGACCTCCCGCCGGGGAGCATCGTTTATCCGGTACTCCGCGCCCAGGGCGACCAGGTTCTCCGCGGTGTCGACCGTCCGTTCCGCCCGGGAAAAGTATTCCCGCGCCTGGTCTTCCCGATCCCACCACAGGTAGGTGAACCCGAGATTCACCAGAAGGCGTGCGTCATCCGGGTGGTGTGAGAGGCCCGCCAGGTAGTACTGCTCGGACGCCCCCAGAAAACCGCTCCAGGCGGCGATCTTTCCCGCTTCGAGAAACGTCTCGATCCTGTCCGGTGCAGCCGAGACGAGGTTCCAGTATGCGCCGAGACCGCCCTCCAGATCGCCGCGCCAGATAGTATTGCGGGCGATCGCCTGAAGAAGGTCGGGGTTGCGCGCATCCAGGATCTGTGCCCGGCCGAGGTAGCGCAATGCGTTGATCTGGTCGCCTACCAGGGTATACAGATTTGCCAGCTGCAGATACGCGTCGAGATTGGTGGGTTCGTCCCGGAGCAGGATCAGCAGGTCTTCAATACTCTCCGGTTCATCCAGAAGTTCGTCCTCCTCCGGAAGCATCGGTGCGGATGTACCTGCCGGGACGAGGACAAACCTGTCCAGGTAGAGAAAGAATCGTGAATCGTAACGCCGGCGCTGGTCAACGGTGAGGCGCAGGCGTTGTTCACCTTCCTCGAGCGTAATAATCCCTGACTGGATCCAGCGATACGGCGTGGAATAGACCGGGCCGGTACGGACTGATTCAGCGGTAATCGTCAGAGGCTCTTCTTCATTGATCAGAACGTTGAAGGGAGACCCGTACGATGCGAGCAGCGGATCCGCAGCGCCCGGAATCGATCCACCGTACCAAAGCTCGTAGTCACCCGGACTATCCACGACAAAGACGAAATCCGCGTAATACGGAGCGTCGCTCAACAATTCCGCCTCGTTGAGCTGGAGTGTCAGGTTGCCACCCGCTCCGAAGAGCTGCACCGGTTCCGGGGCAAAGTTGGTGGAGACCGCGTCTTGTCCCTCGATCACGATCACCGGCGTCGCCGGCAGCAGGTCCTGCGGGACTGCCTCGTCGGTGACTTCGTTCTGCGCCGGGACCGATATAACGACCGAGACAAGACACGCCGCGACACCAAACCAAACACGATGATCGTAAAACCACATACTATAAAGAAGTACGGCACGAAACAGTATTTTTCAATAGTATTTGCGTTGTCGGATCTTACCCCGAATCCAAAAACGGTCGATATTGTCCATATCGTGCGTGCTCTGTCGATCGTTTCGTTGCTCGTACTCGTCTTGATAGACCTGCTCCTGCCGCACGCCGTAGGGTTTCTTGAACTCGCGGCGATGCCCTACGTAGCGATAGCGGTGGCCACGGCGATCATCTACGGCAGTGCCTCCGGTCTCGTCGCGGCAGCGGGTTCCGTGGCGTGGATCGTACTTGTCGGTCCGGTGCTGGCGGGTTTTGAGCAGGTTCCGGCATACGCTTTGGGACTCGCGTCTGTTCCGGTGAGCGTCCGGTACGGCACGCTGGCGCTGGCGGTGACCGGACTGGTGGTCCTCAACCGAGTGCGTCGACTTCAGCACGAATCACAGAACCAGGCCGCGCGGATCGCGGAGTTGAGCGAGGCTTCCGAGCACTTTCGCGCGGAAGCTCACGCGTTGAAACTGATCCACCACAAGACAAGAAACCGTCTCGCTACGGAACGGTCAAGCATAACGATCCTGTACGAGCAGATCCGGCGACTGCAGTCTTTTGACCGGAACCAGGTGCTCGACGCGACGCTTACGGCGATCCGCCTCATGACCGGCGCCACCAGTTGCGTCGTTTACCGGTTCCACGAGCAGAACCTCGAGCTCGAGCGGATCGCGGTCTGGCCCGCGCGGCACGTTTCACGGTATCCCGCGATCAAGCACGTCTCCTCCTCGATCGAGGGTCACGTTGTACGGACGGGAGAGCTCTTTTCCCTGCGACAGCTGATCGATCATCCGGAGCTTCGGGAGCTCGAGGAGAACCGCGCGATCATTTGCGCGCCGATAGTTGCACGGAACCAGACCTGGGGTGTGCTCACGGTCGGCCGCATCCCTTTTCTCCAGTACAACGAGCACGCGGAGCGTGCGCTCCAGGTGACCGCGGCGATTGTGGCGCCGGCGCTGGACCAGGCGCTTCCCTTCCTGGTGATGGACGCACCGGAAGAGGATCGACGGGAGGAGTTGTCGCCCCGGAACGAACTGAAGGACGATAAGCGGAGGGACGATGGAAGGACAGGTATCCGTGCCGGCTCGACGCAGTCCGCCCTTCATCCGTACGAAAACCTGACCAGGACGCTGGAAGAGAAGCTCGATACCGCAAGGGGGTTGGGGTTTCACGTAATGCTCCTGATCGTGGAGTTGCAGTCCTCCCTGGAGTTCGACCAGCAGATGGAACTCTCCCGGATTGTAGGTGAGGATATCGCCGCGGAACTGGGGCCGGGGGTAGCGATATACCAGTACCAGCAGGCGTACCAGCTGGCGCTTCTCTCGGTGAGTTCTCGCAGCGAGGCAGCGGGCTATCTCTATCTGCGCGTAACCGAGCTGGTGGGAAGCCGGGCCTGGACCGTGGAGGACGAGACCGTACTACCGCGCGCTATAGTCGGGTTTGCCACGTCCGCCCAGAGCGGATACGAGCCGAAGTCTCTGATCGGCCAGGCGGAGACGATGCTTCAAATCTACCGGAGATCCGAGTCATGAACGAGGCCAATCGCTGGGCGACGTTCCGCTTCTACCGGGACGACGGTATACCGCCGTTTCCACGCACGTTTGCGACCGCGCTTCACGCTTACCGGGCAGGTCTGTTGCCGCTGGAACCCACCGTTTACCGCGCAGGTTCAACGGAGAGTATCTTCAGCCAACCGTTGAACGTACATCTCGTTCTGGACTTGATGGCGAACGCCAACACCGATCACTCGGTGAATCAGGCGATCGCGGCGGTTCTCTTTGAGAACCTGGGTGCCGAGGATCCGCAGGTCTCCGATTTTGCCGCGCAGTCGCTGGCACGCCTGGAGGGGCGGTACTACCAGCGCATCCAGGAAGCGGAAGCACATCTGGCGTCGGCCGACGGAAGCAGACTCGAGGAAGCGGGGAACCTGGCGGAGCTCTACTTCGAGTTTGCACAACTGCAGCAGTTCAACCCGATGCTGCGGACGTTCTATCTACAGAAAGTGCTCGATATGGAGGGGGAACAGATCTACACCGAAGCCGACGGATGTGAGGATACGCGGCTCCCGGTATACCGTGTGCGGGCGTTTCTGGGAACCGGTCGAGTAGAGGAGGCCCGGGAGGAACTGGCCCGGTCAAAACTGGACGAGACTCCGGAGGGACTCTGGCTCGCCGCGGAAATCGCGTTCGTTATCCAGGATCTCGAGGAGGTGCAGGTACTGTCGGAAGCCGCTTTGGAAGCGCACGAGGTATTCGGTGTGCCCGCCGATCACACGTACCGCCGGGTGGCGGAGAAGTGGATCCGTCGTGGCTGATCCGATCCGGGTCTGCCTCATTCTGGAGGGGACCTACCCCTACGTTCCGGGAGGGGTATCGGCGTGGACGCACGAACTTATTCGCCAGCTTCCGGAGGTAGAGTTTGTGCTCTTTACTCTCTCCGCCAAAAAAGACCAGGAACACGCCTATGAGCTTCCGCCCAACGTAACGAGGATTCAGGACCACCTGTTGAGCCTTGCCACACCGGCGCCGGAGCAGTGGCGGTCGCAGACCGGCCCGCGTCGTCTTTCGCAGATGCGGGAGTTGATCGGCGAGACGATCCATCCGAACGTTCGGGAACTGCTGCAGGACCTGGAGGCTGCGGCGTCGCTCAACCCGATGGCGGAAAAAGGGCAACGCCGCGGTTCCCGTCGATCCATGCGGATACTCTGGCAAAAAATTACCGACCGGTACCGCCGGGAAAACCCGTTCTACCCCCTGGGAGAGTACTTCTGGACGTGGTTCAACTCCCGGGCGCTGTTGCTCTCACTTTTGGAAGTTTCTATGCCGGAGGCGGACGTCTACCACGCGCTCTGCACGGGATACGCCGGGTTTGCCGGTGCAGCGGTGCGGGCGGCGCTCCGGCGGCCCCTGATACTCACGGAGCACGGTATCTACCACCGGGAACGGTC
>SLRR01000209.1 GCA_007130865.1 Spirochaeta sp.
CCGTACGTAGCCACCTGGGTCGAGAACGGTCGCATCGAGCGGGCACTCCGCGGCACGGTGCCCGCCGGGATCACGGAGGGACTTTCCGCGGAAGAGCTTGTTTTTGAGGTTTCCGGATCCGACGACAACCGCCGGATCACCCTGCGGTTGTACCACTCTACCGACGAACTCGAGACGCTGCTGGCGGAGCAGCAACGTCGTCATCTTGGTCGCTGAGCGGGGATGTCGGTACCAGGCGACACTACTTTCCGGCTGCGGCTATGGGGACCCGAGTCACGCAGGAAATCTCTATAACGTTTCGACCGCGGAATCCTGACGTCGGCGTCGGAATGAAATGTATTCACCGACCAGGACGAACACTACCAGACCAGCACCCGCAATCTGTGACCAGGTCGTAGGTGCGATCAGCAACGGCGCGGCGAGAACGAGAAACCCGAACTTGTACCATGGAAGCAACCGGAAGTAGTACCGCTCTCCGATGCCCGCGAGCGCTACTACTGTCATTATACCACCGACCACGGCAAGGACGATCTGACTTGCTCTTTCCTGACGCGTGATCAGGATCGGCCAGTAAGCGAAGTAAAAAGGAACAATATAGGCCGCCACTCCCAGGCGCATAGCGGTGAAGCCGCTCTTCATAACCGGCGCGCCGGCAATTCCGGCTCCGACATAGACCGCGAGCGCCACCGGTGGCGTAATCGCCGAGACGCCGCCCCAGTAGTAACAGAACAAGTGAGAAACCAGCGGCGGAAGACCAACCGCGGTTAATCCGGGCGCGACCAGGGTAGCCGTTATGATGTACACCGACGTGGTGGGCAGGCCGAAACTCAGGACAAGCGAAGAAAGCGCAGCCAGAACGAGCGTGTTCAGCAGTCTTCCCGCTCCGAGGCGGACGATCTGCTGCGTGATCAGCATGGCAAGGCCCGACAACGCCACCGCTCCGACAACGAAGCCGACAACCGCACAGGCCAGGGCGGTCATGATCGAACTCCGAGCCGCCATTCTCAGACCATCGAGGATATCCGTCAACGACATTCGCGTTTCTTTGCGGACCGAACTGATCACAAAAATTGAGATTGTGGACATGAACGCCGCGTACAGTGCGGTAAAACCGAAGACTATCATGCCAATCAGGATTACGATCGGCAGCAGAAGATGTCCTTTTCGCAGCAATACGCCGCCCAGCGCCGGAAGTCGCTTCCGGTCGATCCCCTTCATATTCCGTTTCTTCGCGTGTAAATGAACCTGAAGAAATACCGCTGCGTAGTAAAGCAGCGCCGGCAGCAACGCCCCTGCGGCGACGTATGCATAAGGACGCCCGAGATATTGCGCCATGATGAAGGCAGAGGCCCCCATCACCGGAGGAAGGAACTGACCACCACAGGACGCCACCGCTTCCACGGCGGCTGCGAAGTAAGGTTTGAACCCGAGTTTCTTCATGAGAGGGATCGTAAACAAACCCGTGGCGGCCACGTTGGCTGCGGAGGACCCCTGGATGGTACCCATCAGACCACTGGCGATGATGCCCACCTTCGCAGGCCCTCCCACGGAAGCGCCCGCCGCTGCCAGGGCCAGGTCGGCAAACACCTGCGTGGTGCCGGATTTACTGAGGAACGCTCCAAACAGGATGAACAGGTAGACGTATGTCGCGGAGACACCGACGGCGATACCGAAAACACCTTCAATACTTGTATACATGTGGGAGATAACCCGGGCCAGGCTGAACCCACCGTGACGCAAAATCGTCCCCGGCAACCAGGGCCCTACAAAGAGATAAGCGATAAAAACCGCTGCAAAGACCAGCATGAACGTACCCACCACACGACGCCCCGCTTCGATGATCACAATCATAAAAATGATCCCCATGATCATCTCGTCCGGACCTACTAATCCTCGCGCCTCTGCGATCGCCCGGAGGTTGAAGACGATAAAGAACGAGCTGATCACCGCGAGTAAAGCAAATACCAGATCGAAAACGCTTGGCCTGTTGCGGGTTGCACTGGAGCGTCGCGCGGGATACAGCATAAACGTAAAGACCATGATGAACGCGAGATGGATCGGTCGTTGTACCATGGCAGGCAGCGTCCGATATCCGCCGGTATAAAAGTGAAAAACACCGGACACCACGGCGAGAACCGTGAAAACCAGATACCAGTAGCCATGCAGCTTATAGGTCTTCTGAGGCCCCGATTCCTCGGTTGATTCCAGCTTGGACAGGTCTATGATGTCCTGTTCTGCGATCGATTTTCGCGGACCGATCCCTTCTTCAACGCCCTCCGGGGAAACCTCAGTGGGTTTATCAGGGTGGTCTTTGCTCACGTCCGTACCTCTCGAAGTCACAGGTTCAACGTGGAGCCGGAGAGGTAAATCTCCGGTCGGAACAGGGACGGCCCGGGAAAGGTATAACGTTCCTTTCCACGTACTCGCCGTCCCGTTGAGTGGTTCGGGCTAATCGTCCCTGGTCAATCTATTACGCCCTGTTCCCGGTAGAATCTAGCCGCGCCGGGATGCAAAGGCACCGCTTGTCCATTCAGAGCGGTTTCCAGTGTCATGAAGCGAGCCAGAAGGTCCGCAATAGATACAAGAGCCCGCTGGTTCTCGTGGACCGCCTGGGTGAGTTGATACACAAGTTCCTCGTCCAAGTCTTCCCGCACCAGAAGCACGATAGGAGCCGCATACGTGTTCACATCGTTCGGCTGATTTCTGTACGTCCCGGCAGGCAACGTGTACGGAACGTTTATGTCCCATCTCCCGGTGGTGAAATGCTCGATTACGCTGCGGTCAAGACTCCGAGCTTCGGCCCATCCTGTCTCCAGAATCTCCATGTGACTGGCCGATCCGGCGGCGTCGGGCCACATTACGACATCGATTTGCCGATTCCGGACCTGATCGATTGCTGCTCCATGAACAGTATGCTCCTGAACAACGCGTCCGGGATCAATACCGAGAAGCTCCATCGTTTCCAGGAAGTACGTCTCTCCCAGGCTGCCGATCGCTCCCTTGGATACGCGCTTACCCACCACGTCTTCGACCGTCGCGATATCGTCCGCCGCCCAGTCCATAACGATGAACATCTGCGGGTTCGGATACAGGTAAGTCATGAATCGAAGGTTCTGGTATCGCCCCTCTTCCGCGTCGGCAAATCGACCCGTGTTGTTGTATGCGTCCCGGGAAATGTCGGCTCCCATAAACGCTACTTCGACTTCTTCTGCTGCCAGCAACTCTGCGTTGTGCGGCGATCCGTCGGTGGATTGCGTCGAGGCGACGATCCCATCGACCTCGTCGTTCCAGACCGACGCGATTCCCGCTCCGAGACGGTAGAAGTTACCTCCCGTTCCACCTGTTGCGATTCTAACAAACGTAACTTCCGCCCTGCCTGAGGTGAACACCGCCGTAACGGGAACGAGTACGAACACCGCTAGAAACAACAGCGCATAACGTGACCGTTTCATAGTTGGCACCCCCCTTTATGGTTACCATTGATATATTAGTAGTGTAAGTTCGTTACAGTGGGTTGTCAACGTTCGGTTTCATAATCGGCATCGCCTGTTGTCCAACCTGTTGTATGTACGGTTAATCCTGGCCATATATAACTAATTTTTCTACTTCTTACGCCCTTGATTGATATTTTCGGCATGATTGTGAGGAGACGGCGTTTTCAGCCTACACTTTTCGTATGCCGTCGACACTGCGTTGACAACACCGCTCGAGACCTTGTAGTATGCCTCTGTTGATATATCAACGGGAACGAATGCAGGGAGAAAAGAGGGAGCTGTACCGATGAGTCTGGATGGACTTACCGCTATCGTAACCGGCGGAGCCAGAGGAATAGGTTCCGCAATTGCGGCAACACTCGCAGAAGACCGGGCTCATGTCGTTATCGCTGATCGGATTCCGGCGGACACCCTGGTCGAGACGATACGGTCCGGAGGCGGCAGCGCCTGCGCGCAGACCCTGGACATTACCGACCACCGTGCTGTCGAGGCAATGGTACAAACGGTAGAACGGGAGATCGGCCCCGTTTTGATTCTCGTAAATAATGCCGGAATTCTTACCCGGGGTACCATTCTGGAGTTGACCCATGAGGACTGGCACCGTGTGATGTCCGTTAACGTGAACGGAACGTTCAACTGCTGTAAATCCGTAATACCCGCGATGGTTGAGCACCGACGAGGGAGTATCGTCAACATAACCTCCGTCGCCGGGAAGACCGGAGATATAACTGCCGCGCCGGCATACGGGACTTCGAAAGGCGCGATAAACGCGCTTACGAAATCGCTGGCGCGACAACTCGCACCGTACGGAATTCGCGTAAACGCAGTTGCCCCACACGCGATCGAAACTGATATGAGCGCAGAATGGAGCGCTAAGCGACGGCGGGAGATTATCGAAGAGATTCCCTTGCGCTGTCTCGGATCGCCGCAGGACGTCGCCGAGGCGGTCAGGTTTCTCGTTTCGGAACGAAGTCGGTTCATAACCGG
The DNA here is from genome assembly GCA_007130865.1 of Spirochaeta sp. Taxonomy (GTDB): domain Bacteria; phylum Spirochaetota; class Spirochaetia; order DSM-27196; family Alkalispirochaetaceae; genus Alkalispirochaeta. The sequence continues at coordinate 4,482 of SLRR01000209.1, forward strand.
CGAGATCCTCGACGTCAACGGCGGATACCTGATGGATTGACGAAGAACGGTACGATTTGAAGGTACATATATTAGGAGAATGAAGTCGTTGCAGCAAAATCAGATACTAGAAAATTCGTTTCGCGGCGGACATGCCAACGGTAACAGTCTAAGCGATCAGGTGTACGATTACCTTGCGGATCGTATCATTCGAGGAGAGATAAAATACGGAGAACGACTTAACACAAAAACGATCGCCGCCGAGATGGGTGTAAGCTTGATGCCGATCCGGGATGCGCTCAAACGCCTGGAAATGGAAAAGGTCGTAGTCATAGAACCGCGGACCGCCTGTTATGTCCGCGTCCCCACGAAAAAAATCACCCTGGAAGCGATCGAAGCACGACGGATGATCGAGGTGTTTGCAATAAACTCGGTTTATAGAACGGTAAGCCCCGGCGAACTCAAGCAGCTGTCGGGCATCGTCGACAAGATGCAACAGCTTATTACCCGCACTTCAGGGAAGCGCACGCACTCCACCGTCGAAACGTATATCGAACTGGACCGCCGGTTTCACACGGAACTGTGTTCTCTCGCACAGAATGACTATGTAAACCGGTTCTACCGAGAGATCAGTATTCACTTAAACATGAGCTTTCGCTACGGTGTAGGCGTCTGCCACGGGATCGAGGCAACCTTCCGCGACCACGAGAGGATACTATCGGGCTTGCAAAATAACTCTCACGACGCCGTTTCAGCTCTGGAATCCCACCTTGTCCAGAGCGGTCGCAATATCCAAAGTGAGTCGACCTTCCTCATGCTGGAAGATTAGTACGCTCTCATCACGCAGAAGCTCGTTTCAAACCTGGTTTTCACGACACCGTTCACCCCGGTCTCCGGGCAAGCAGATCCAACTGGTGGGCTATGAAGATCAACTCCTTCCGGTCCAGTTGCGCCAGCCGTTCCCGGCTCCACCGGTTTCCCGTCTCCTGATCGATCCGCCCGGACATTTCGGTCGATACCATCC
>SLRR01000069.1 GCA_007130865.1 Spirochaeta sp.
GTTAGTATTAGATTGTATATACATCAATATGGGTTTTATTGTAAATGCAATAACCGGGAACAAGAGGAGTGCGAGAGCAATGGTTTCTACAGACAAAATCCCTCAACCGACGATGCCAACCTGCGAGACGCCGCGCCTGCTGTCCGGACAGAAAGCGCTCGTGACCGGTGCCGCCTCCGGGATCGGGCGCGCTGCGGCAATATCGCCGGCGGAGGCGGGGGCCGACGTGGTCGTCAACTACGTCACCGGTGAGGAGGCCGCCGCGAAAGCGGTCGGTGAGATCGAAACGCGCGGTGTCCGCGGGCTGTCGATCCGCGCCGATGTCTCGAAGGAAGACGAGGTACAGGCGATGTTCGCACGGATGTGCGAGGAGTTCGGTACGATCGATATCCTGGTGAACAACGCCGGTATTCAGAAGGACAACACCTTTAGCGAAATGACCCTGGACGAATGGAACGCGGTGATCGGGGTCAACCTCACCGGCCAGTTTCTCTGCGCCCGGGAGGCGGTGCGGGAGTTCACGCGCCGTGGCGTCGTTCCGGAGATCTCCTGTTCCGCCGGCAAGATCATCTCCATGAGCTCGGTCCACGATTCGATCCCGTGGGCGGGACACGTCAACTACGCGGCGAGCAAGGGTGGCGTGATGCTGATGTACAAATCGATCGCGCAGGAACTTGCGCCGCACCGGATCCGGGTGAACGCGATCGCTCCCGGTGCGGTCAGGACACCGATCAACACCGAGGCGTGGGAATCACCGGAGGCGTACGAGAAGCTTATGGAGCTCGTTCCCTACCGTCGCATCGGCGAGCCCCGCGATGTCGGCCAGGCGGTGGTATGGCTCGCGTCGGACCAGTCGGACTACCTGGTGGGAACGACGCTGTACGTGGACGGCGGGATGATGCTCTATCCCGGTTTCGCGACCGGTGGGTGAGGAGACGCGCGTGATGATAACCAACGACATGAACGAGAAATCCGATAGCGGGGCGCACACCGCCGGCGCACAAACCAACGGGGCGCACACCGCCGGCGCACACCGCCGGCGCACACCGCCGGCGCACGCGACCGTTACCAGCCTATCGAAAACTATGGTCTCGTGGGAAACCTCCACACCGTGGCGTTGGTGGGACTGAACGGGTCGGTGGACTGGCTCTGTCTGCCGTCCTTCGACTCACCTTCCGTCTTCGCCTCGATTCTCGATGCCGGGAAGGGCGGGTACTTTTCGATCCGTCCCGTCGCGTCCGGCGCTCACGGGTCGGATCTGCGCAGAAAGCAGTTCTACTGGCCCGATACCAACGTACTGGTGACGCGATTCTTCTCGTCCGAGGGTGTGGCGGAACTCGTCGATTACATGCCGATCGAGGGTACGGGCGCTACCGGCGCCCGTGCCTCCGAGGCATCCGGGGCTTCCGGCACGACGTCAGCCACGACCTCAGGCCGGACGTCCGGCCAGACGTCCGGCCAGGCCTCCCGCCACCAGCTGATACGGAACCTTTCGGTGGTGCGCGGCAGGATGCGCTTCCGCCTGGAGTGCTGTCCCTCCTTTGACTACGCCCGCGCCGCCCACACCACCTCATTGCAGGAGGACGGTGCGATCTTTACCTCGCCGGAGCTTCGCCTGGGGTTGTCTTCGACGGTCTCTCTCGAGGAGTGGCCGGCGGCGGTCCCCGGCGGAAGCGGCGTCCAGGCGGAATTTGAACTGGGTGAATGCGCTCGGACCACGTTCGTCCTGCAGCAGCTCGCCCCGGACGACACCGCGTGTGGGACCGCGCCGAATACCGACGAGAGCGAGAAACTCTTCGAGGCGACCGTTCAGTACTGGCGGATGTGGCTCTCCGGATGTACCTACACCGGCCGTTGGCGCGAGATGGTGCAGCGCTCGGCCCTGACCCTCAAACTGCTTACCTACGCTCCTACCGGCGCGATCGTAGCGGCCCCCACCACCAGTCTTCCCGAGGGAATCGGTGGCAAGCGTAACTGGGATTACCGCTTTACCTGGATTCGGGATGCCGCTTTTACGGTGTACGGCTTGATGCGGATCGGTTTCACCCGGGAGGCGGAGGCGTTCATGCGATGGGTTGAGGATCGCTGTCACGAGCTCAACCCGGACGGATCGCTGCAGATCATGTACGGGATCGACGGACGGCACGAGTTGACCGAAGAGACCCTGGATCACCTGGAAGGGCACGCCGGCTCCCGCCCGGTACGTATCGGCAACGGAGCGTGGGATCAGCTGCAGCTCGATATCTACGGCGAACTGCTCGACTCGGTGTACCTCTTCAACAAGCACGGTATCCCGGTCTCCTATGATTTCTGGCAGCAGCTGCGCAAGCTCGTGAACTGGATCGCGGACAACTGGGAACAAACCGACGAGGGCGTCTGGGAGGTGCGCGGCGGGCAGCGCCACTTCACCTACTCAAAGCTGATGGCGTGGGTCGCGCTGGACGACCGTCCGGGACGAGATCTTTGAGCGGATCATGGCCGAGGGCTGGAGCGAGGAACGTAGCGCGTTCGTGCAGTCCTTCGGGTCACGGACACTGGACGCGTCCAACCTAATGATGCCCCTGGTGTTCTTTGTTTCGCCCGGTGACCCGCGAATGCTTTCCACCCTGGACGAGACGCTCAAGACACCGGAGGAAGGTGGGCTTGTCGCCAACGGGCTTACCTTCCGCTACAACGTGGAGGAAAGCCCCGACGGCCTCAGCGGAGAGGAAGGAACGTTCAACATCTGCTCCTTCCGGCTGGTGGAGGCGCTCACCCGGGCGGGGCGCTACGACCGGCGTCGTCTCGAGGAAGCACGACTGATGTTTGAGAAGATGCTCGGCTTTTCCAACCACCTGGGGTTGTACGCCGAGGAGACGGGACCGACAGGTGAGCATCTGGGGAACTTTCCCCAGGCGTTCACGCACCTGGCGCTGATCAGCGCCGCGTATAATCTGGACCGCGCTCTTGGCGCGCGGAGCGGATAGTCCATGAGGACAGGAGGACGACGATGAATAATGTTGACCCGGGAAATAACCGCTGTTGGAACGATGACGGAGTGTGGCATGGCACCGGCAGGACGCCACAGGTTTCTCGCGCGGGCCGTCTGGTATTGCTTGCAACCCTGCTGGCGATTCTGCCTGCGACGTGGGCGTTCGCCGGAGGGCAGCATGAAGGTCCGGTGCACACGACCGACGGGATAGCGATCCAGGGGTACGACCCGGTGGCGTACCACACGCTCGGGGAACCGACGGAAGGATCATCCCGGTTTTCCGCGGATTGGGACGACGCGACGTGGTACTTTATCTCGGCGGAACACCGCGATCTCTTTGCCAAGGATCCGGAACGATATGCGCCGCACTACGGTGGATACTGCGCGCAGGCGGCAGCCCAGGACCAGGTAGCTGAGGGCGACCCGGAGATCTGGACGATCGAGGGAGGGCGGCTCTTCCTCAACTATAACAACCGCTATCAGCGGCGATTCCGCAGTGATCTTCCCGGTAATATCGCGTCCGCCGATCGCAACTGGCCGGGTCTGCGGGCCGGGCTGATAGAAGCCGCTCGGGGAGAGTGACCGTGCGGTCCGGAACTGAAATCGTCCGCTACGAGCTGATCGGTGTGACCGTAGGCGCGATCGTCCTGCGCCTTGCGATCTTCACGCTCTTTGGTTCATACTGAATTTGGAATATTGCGAACAGGATCGAACGTTGATTCATTGACCGAAGGTTTCAACTACGAGGCGGACGCCGGGAACGCATGGTTGGGACCGATCCAACGAAAAACCAATATTGTGCTGTCGACGAACGGCCCGTACAATACCATCATCCAGGTTGTGCCCGTGTGGACGCTGCGGCGCGACGCAACCTCGTGCCGAGGGAGTAGTAGTTATCAATACTATCGACGTTACAGCTACAGCGCGTCGACGCCGGGTCCTTCTTGTTGAGGACGAGGCGATCATCGCGCTATCCACATCCCGACGACTCGCCAAAGAAGGATACGACGTTACCGTCGCGTATTCGGGCGAGCAGGCTCTCCGGACTGTGGAGGACGTCATCGAGGAGTCCGACGACGCGCCCAAACGTACACCGCTGGTGCTCATGGATATCGATCTGGGGGACGGCATGGACGGCGTGGAGACAGCGCGCCGATTGCTGGAACGGCAAGAACTCCCGATCGTTTTTCTTACAAGCCATACGGAACCGGAGTACGTGGAACGCGTCCGGGAGGTTACTCGCTACGGGTACGTACTTAAAACGAGCGGAGAGCTGATCCTGAGACTCACCATGGAGATGGCGGTTGACCTCTTTGAGGCAAACCAGCTTGCCCGTCGGCAGGCGGAAGAGCTGGAGACGATCTACGATCACGCTCCGGTGGTTATGTTCGTGGTGGACCGGGACGTCCGGATCGCCAGGGTGAACCGACAAACGCGCGAATTCGCCGGACTGGACGACTCGCAGCCGGTCTCGCTGGGACGGATATTGCGCTGCGTCCGCGCGTTTGAGGATCCGGCGCTCTGTGGCCGCTTCCCCGAGTGCGCCGGGTGTGGGGTGAGGGGACTCGTCGCGGAGACGCTCGACAGTGGGACGAGTTATCGGGACGTCCCGGTCGTGATCCAACGAGTGACTTCCGAAGGTATGGAGGAACGAGAAATACGGGTCTTTACCACCGCCCTGGAAATGGACGGGCGTCGCCACGCGCTGGTTTCGTTCCTGGAGCTCGCCACCCGGTAGTAAAGAACGCACGACAATGAACGACACGGAACGGAAGCCGGCGACGTTGAGTCTCGTCGTTCCGGCTCTGCGGTCCGTGTGCCGCTTATCTTGACGCTCGAATCAACCTTTATCGAGTAATTCCGCCTGTTCGAGCAGCTCCTGAATCGTTGGTCGGTCGCCCCAGTAGGCGCCGCGATGCAGCATCCGTACCGTACCGTTCCGGTCGATAACGACCGTGGTCGGTCGGTTGATGAACTCCGAGTGCACCGCGAACGCGAGCGGATCGATACCAAACTGTACCCCCACCGCCCCGGCGGGATCGCTCAGGTGAGGCCACCAGAGCCCGGTGCTGTAGGAGAGATCGGAAAAGCGTTCGCCAAACCAGTAGCCTGGTTTCGGCTCGAGCCCGGCCATTACGCGGCAGCGATACAGGTCGTGGCATTCGACGGTCGCGATCTCCGCGGAGGTTTCGCTGAACCGGCTGCGCATCGCGATCAGATCGTGGAACTCGGTATGACACACCGGGCACCAGTCGGCAAACACCCAGACGAGGACGACCGGGTGCGTACCGGCGCGCCACGACCATTGCGAGCCGTCGGTCCTGGTGAACTCGAGCGCTTCCACCCGATCACCGACCTGTACGCGCCGTACTGCTCCGGGATCCAAACGCGAATACACGTCTCGAAGCGTGTCGTCAAACGAGGGGTGTTCCCTGCTCAAGCGGTTGCGCGCGATCTGCAGTTGCGGTACCACGTCGCGATGCTCCTCGCGTTCGAGCGCGGCGGTCA
>SLRR01000111.1 GCA_007130865.1 Spirochaeta sp.
CTGGGCAGGGACCACCCTGGCCGTGACGCGTCCGATCCGGGACAGTTTTGCGATCTTCGTACCCCGTCCGGAGGTTGAAGGACACCGGATACTTCTGCGGCCGGGAGCGGGGGCGCCTTCGGCGGAGCTCGCCGGGCGCGCCGCGGTGGTTCCTGATCTTGCCTCCTGGCGGGGAACCACGGTACGTGTGGACGGTGCCTATCTGCCGGAAGGGCTGTCCGTGGGGAACCGGGACGTCTCGTTCTTTCCGGGATACCGGTCCGGATACCGGGTCATAGTGGGCAGCGCGGCCTCGGTGTACGTGGTAGGTCGGATCGTGGACGCCACCACAGGCGAGCCCGTAGCACTCGAAGCCGGCGAGGTTGTCCCGGAGGACGACGCGGCGCCGCGGGAGATGTTCTTTACCAACCGGGAGGGCCGGTTCGAGATCGCCGAGTTACGACCGGGCAGATACTTTATCCAGCTTCTCGGACGCCCCGAGGTGGAGCTGGAGTTCGACATTCCCGACGATATCAGTGGTCGGTACGAACTCGGGGATGTGATATTGTTGGAAGAGGAGAATCCATGAGAGGTCGTTGCGTGAAACGTCCATGGCTGAAAACAACGCTGGTGCTCGTGTTTCTATTAACCGGTGCCGCGACCGTGCTCGCCCAGGGCGGGCCTCCCCCGGGAGCGGGACCGCCGCCCGGAGCCGGGCCGGGGCCGCCGGAGTTCCAGCTTGTCTCGGTCAGTACCACGGTAAACGTAGATAACCTGATTTTTACCCCCGCCACCGCCACGATCAGCGTCACCGTGGGGCACACCGGTGGTCCCGGCGGGTACGTGATCACCGTCTCCCGCGGAAGCAGCGCTACCTTTGATCCCCGGGAGATGCAGTACCAGGGTTCTTCCGGCGGTCTCTACGGCCCCCTGCTGTACAATATCTATACCCCGGATGATGAAATAGCCCGCGATCTCAGTGGCCCCGTCTCCAACAGCGAAGTGATCAGCGGGACGTTCGGCAATTCCGGGTCCTCGTTCAACACACGGCAGCACGCGTTCGATGTACGCATACCGGCAGAGCAGTTCGTCCAGCGAGGAAACTACCAGGACCAGGTGGACGTTTCCCTGTACGAAGGACGGGGCCTGACCGCGGAATCGCTGACCCTGGTGGGGCGGGAAACAGTGACGCTATCGTCGGAGACACCTACGGTCGCCCAGATCGGGATCTCCGGCCAGGACGACTACACGATGGACTTCGGAATACTCCAGACCGGCGCTTCCCGGACCGCTGAACTGCAGTACCGCACCAACGCCGGTTTCAGTATCGACGCAGTAAGCGAGAACAACGGCGTGATGGTGAACACCATGCAACCTCAGAGCGACCCGGTACCCTACCAGCTCACGGTGGACGGCAACCCCGTAGACCTTTCCAGCTCGAGCGTGATCGGACAGGACCTGCTTTTCGGCACAACGATCGCTTTTGAGTCGGTACCGCTGAGCGTCACGATCGGCACGATCGGCCAGGTCCTGCCGGGCCACTTCCAGGACGTGATCACCTTCACGATTTCCAATTACTGAGTACCGCCGCTGTATCTTCTGTGGCGGCCGGCTACAGGCTGCAAACTCACGACAGCGCAACCCTGAGGTATTGAGAAGCCTGTTGATCTGACCCGCCGAAGCATGTATGCGATAATAATTTACGCATCGGCGGATCGGTTTTCGCGCGGAACTCTCGATACGGTAGAGAATTACGTGGCATCTATCAACAAGGTTCTGAATACCTCACGAATGCCGCACAAACATGACTATAATTATAAAGTATAAACAGGGTTTTAATCGTTCCGATTATCAACCGTTAACGTGAAACCCGTTGCAAAAACTTCGATCGGGGTCTATACTGGCGGCATCTCCGGAATCTACCCGGACAGGGTGAAATTATGAGCCACGAGAACGAACGATGCCGCGAAGTGTCGCGGCGCGGCGTAGTCACCGCAGTGCACGGCACGGTGGTGGATATACAGATTGTACAGCGTAGCGCCTGTTCCGCATGTCATATCAAAGCTATATGCGCAGCAGGAGAGGCCGCCGAGAAGACGGTTCAGGCACCGAACGATGGAACACTTGTTCCGGGTATGGCGGTCACGCTTTCCATGGACGAGCGGATCGGCTGGCTCGGTGTGCTGGTGGGGTTCGTCCTGCCCCTGGTACTGGTGGTAACGCTGCTCTTCTCCCTGCGCGGCATCCTGCCGCGGGAAGAGGTAGCCGGGTTGATCGCGGTCGCGTCGCTGGTTCCGTACTACGGTGTCGTCCACCTGTTTCGCGGCTTTTTCAGCCGGGTGGTCAAGTTCCGAGTGACGCCCGAGGCGAACTCCGTGCAGGGCTCTATCCCCGGACTCCACCCATTCCAGTTCGTACGGAAGGAAGGTACGTTGTGAGCGAGATTGTTCTTTATTCGGTGCTGACCCTCGGTATCGTGGCGGCGCTGTTCTCGACGATTTTATACGTGATTTCCCGGGTTTTCGCCGTACAGGAGGATCCCCGGTTAGCCGAGGTAGCGGAAATGCTCCCCGGGATCAACTGTGGCGCCTGCGGATTTCCCGGTTGTCCCGGTATGGCGGAAGCGCTGGTGAAAGGCGCCGACACGGGTGATATTTCGCACCTCTCCTGTCCTCCCGGGGGTCAGGAAACGATGGACACTATCGGGTCGTACTTCGGGCTCGAGACAGGCTCGGCCAAGGAGACGGTGGCGGTCCTGCGGTGCGGCGGCAGCTGTGAACTGGCTCCATCCAAGAACTCCTACGACGGTCCCGCAAGCTGTGCAATCGCTCACAGTACGTTTGCCGGAGAAAACGGATGCCCCTTCGGTTGTCTCAAGTACGGCGACTGCGAGATCGCGTGCCCCTTCGACGCGATCAGCATGAACCCGGAAACGGGATTGCCCGAGGTAGACCAGGATCTCTGTACGAGCTGCGGCGCGTGTGTTCGTGCGTGTCCGCGGAATCTCTTCCAAATTCGACCGGTGGGCCGGCGCAACCGCCGCGTCTGGATCAACTGCCGGAGTACCGAACCCGCGGCGGTCGCCCGGAAGAACTGCGCCGTGGCGTGTATCGCCTGTGGCAAGTGTAAAACCGTGTGCGACGATATCGTGCAGGCGATCACGATCGAGAACAACCTGGCGTACATCGATCCGGACAAGTGTATCGCCTGCGGCAAGTGCGTCACGGTCTGTCCGACGAACGCGATCGCCGCTACCTTTGAGCCGCCCAAGCCGAAACCCAAGAGGACGGAGGCCAAGCCCACCGAAGCGTGAGGCCCTGGTCTGTAAGGAGCCGAGATGCCAACACTCAAGACGTTTTCCCTCGGCGGTGTACATCCGCCGGCCAACAAGCTTACCGGCACTCTGCCGATCCGTGATCTCCCGCCGCCGTCCACCGTAACTATTCCCGTAAGCCAACACATCGGCAAACCGGCGGAGCTGGTGGTCGAGCGGGGCACGGAACTCCTGGTGGGGTCGCTCCTGGCCAAAGCGAGTGGTTTCATATCCGCCCCGGTGCACTCTTCCGTTTCCGGGAAGGTCAAGAAAATCGACACCGTGGTGGACGCCCAGGGGCACCGACGGCAGGCGGTGGTAATCGCCGTGGACGGTGATGAATGGGACGAATCGATCGATACCTCGCCGGCTCTGGTAGAGGAAGTCCCCGTAGACCGTGAAGCGATCGTGAAGCGGATCGCCGACTCCGGTATCGTCGGTGCCGGTGGGGCGACGTTCCCCACGGCGGTGAAGTTCACGATTCCCGAAGGTCGCAGCGTGGATACGCTGATCATCAACGGTGTCGAATGCGAACCGTACCTTACCGCGGACCACCGGGTGATGCTGGAACAGGTGGACGAGCTGATCGTGGGAACGCGAATCCTCATGCACGCCGCCGGTACCGGTCGGGCGATCATCGGAATCGAAAACAACAAACCCGATGCGATCGAACTTCTGCAGGAACGAATCCGCGCAAAAGCCAAGGACGGAATGATACCGGAAGGGTTCATCACGGTGCTGGCGCTGAAGGAACAGTACCCTCAGGGTGGTGAGAAACAGTTGATCGAGGCGGCGACCGGGCGGGAAGTTCCCAGCGGAAAGCTCCCCCTGGACGTCAACTGCGTGGTCGCCAACGTCTCAACCACCGTTGCGGTCTACCAGGCAGTACAGAAAAACCGCCCCTTCATCGAGCGGGTGGTCACGGTAACAGGCAAACAGCTAGTAGCGAACGGCGGAGGAGGCAACTTCCGCGTACGAATCGGGACACCCGTGAGCGCGTTGGTGGAAGCCGCCGGAGGTCTGCCGGAACGTACCGCCAAGATCGTTATGGGTGGTCCCATGACGGGGCGCGCGATACCGAGCCTGGACGTACCGATCACCAAGGGATCAGGTGGACTGATACTTCTCGACGAGTCCGAAGCGCGGCGCCTCACCGTTACCAGCTGCATCCGCTGCGCCCGGTGCGTCGGAGTCTGTCCCATGGGACTGGAACCGTACCTGTTGGAAAAACTGGTGCAGCACGAACGCTTCGAGGACGCGGAACGGGAAGGAATCATGGATTGCATCGAGTGCGGCAGCTGCAACTACACCTGTCCCTCCAACCGACCCCTGCTGGACTGGATTCGTCTGGGTAAAGCGAAAGTAGGTGAGTTGCGACGGGCACGAATGAGAGGTCACCAGTGAGTACGAACGCGACGGAACGCACCGGTATGATAGTCGCCCTGCCGCCCCACGAACGCGCCGACGAGTCGGTAGCGCGTATCATGTGGACCGTGGTGCTGGCGCTCCTGCCTGCGACGATAGCGGGAGTCTGGTTCTACGGAATCCGAGCGGTGGTAGTCACGGTAACCGCTGTCGTCGCCGCGGTAGCAGTGGAACACTTTATCGTTCGCTACATGTTGAAACGGGACACCACTACCGTCACCGACGGATCGGCAGTTGTCACGGGGATGCTCCTGGCGTTCAATCTGCCGGCGAGCATTCCACTCTGGCAACTCGTTCTCGGAGCGATCGTAGCGATCGGAATCGGGAAGATGGCGTTCGGCGGGCTGGGAAACAACCCGTTCAACCCCGCCCTGGTGGGACGCGCGTTCATGCTGATCAGTTTCCCCGTGGAAATGACCAACTGGCCCGTACCCGGAGTCGCTCGTATGAGCATGAACCTCTCGGCGGTAACCGGCGCAACGCCCCTGGGAGTAGCCAAGGACGCGATTGACCGCGGGTTCGCCACCGCTGACCTGCCGTCCTACCTGGACCTCTTTCTGGGGAACATCGGCGGCAGCCTCGGTGAGGTAAGCGCCGTGGCGCTGATTCTGGGCGGACTGTACCTGGTCTGGCGCGGATACATACCGTGGGCGGTACCGCCGGCGTTTCTCCTGGGGATCGCCGTTGTCACGGGAATCGCCTGGGTAGTTGATCCCGGCGCGTATA
>SLRR01000017.1 GCA_007130865.1 Spirochaeta sp.
AACGCCCGGCGGCGCTCCTCCACGTCGGAGTCTTCCTCCCGGTTCGGCTCCATCAGGTAGAGCGCTACCCCGTGAACTACGCCTCGAGGGGACGTATCCACGATCAACCGGAGAATCGCCCGCCCCTCCTCGACGCGGCCCTGCAGCATCAGCCCGAAAGCGTAGCACCACTCGATCCAGTAGCGCGCATCCTGCGGTGCACCGCCACCGAACAGGCGACGGAGAGTATCTCCCCGGGAACCGTCGGAGGACCGATCCGGCAGTTCCCCACTCCGGAACTCCCGGAAGTATCGTTCGATCTCCGCGCCGTCGTTGGAGAGCAGATGGGGAATACCGAATCTCAAGGCGTGACGCCGCAGGATCGCGGGCTTGCGCTCCCGCAGATACTGTTCCATATCCCGAATTCTGTCGGGCTGGGACGAGACCACGTAGGCGTTGACCAGCAGACGGATGTTTGAATCGGAAAATCGTCCCCTGTCCCGGATACGCCGTTCCATAACGGACGCCACCTGGCGCCAGTCTTCCCGCTCCAGGGCGTTGAACAGCGACCAGTTGAGTCCGAAGTACGTGTTGAGCACGGCCAGCACCAGTACAAAGAGAACCACAAGGTACCAGTTGCCTCTCCAGAAAATTGTGGTAAACTCGATCCCAAGGAAAAACAGAGGCATGAGGAAGACGACCAGGAAGGTCGTCACCACTATTACGTTGAATAATATAAAAATGGTCTTAAGTTTCACCTGTTTTTTCCGTTATACTGAATCAGCGGCAGTCTAATATGCGTCCGGAGCAGGGTCAATGGTGACGAGGAAATGAACAAGATCGCTATCTCACAGTTGTACGACGGGTGCTATGTCTCACAGGAAGCGTTTCTGGACGAGAAGTTCATCCTGCTGTCGCCGGAAATTCCCGTCGACCAGGAGTTGATCGACCGCCTGGCCCGCTGGAGCTACAACCATATCCATACAAACGGCGAGGTTGCGGAGAGTCCCGTTCAAACGGGCTCGCCTGTGGCCACCAGTTCCGAGGGCCCCCCTCTTGCGGCGATCGACCACGGCCGCCGCGACGAACGGGAGATGCAGGAAGCCAGCAAGAAGTATTCCGGGTACCTGCAGTTTGCGGAACAGCTCTTCGCCAATTTCCTTCAGAACGGCATGCTTCCGAGCAATCCCGTACACGACCGCGTCAAGGCACTGCTGGAAGACCTCCGTGAAAACAAACGTTATTTTCTCAGGGTCTCCCAGTTGAGCGGCAGCAGTGTGAACTACATCGTGGATCACGCGATAAAGACCTCGATCGTCGCGATGGCCACGGGCTCATCCATGAAGCTGCCTCCGCACCGTCTCATGGACCTGGGAATGGCAGCGATGCTGCACGAGATCGGGATGGTACGCCTCCCGAGTCAGTTGTACCTGAACGATCAGGAGTTGACCGAGCGGGAAAAGAAGGCTATCTCCACCCACCCCGTGCTCGGTTTCAAGATCCTCCGGCAGTTTGATTACCCGATGCAGGTCTGCCTGGCGGTTCTCGAGTGTCGGGAAAACGTGGACGGCTCCGGTTATCCCCGGGGCCTCGCGGGAGATAAGATCTCCCTCTACGGGAAACTGCTCAACGCGTCGAGTACGTTCGCCGCGATGGCCTCGCACAGACCGTACCGCCCCGCTATCGACGGACACACGATCATGAAAACGCTTCTTACCGGGGTAAACACCGCCTACGACAATGCCGTTCTCCAGGCGATGATCGAGACGTTCTCGCTTTTTCCGTTCGGTACCTACGTTCAACTCGCGTCGGGTCACCGGGCGATGGTAGTAGACGTCATCCCCGGAAAAGCTCGCTCGCCGCAGGTGCGGATCCTCACGGACGCCACGGGGAAACCGGCAAAAGAACAACCTGTAACGGATACCGACTCTGAACAATACGCCGTCACCGGCGTCCTCAATCATGAAGAAGTGGCCCGCCTAAAGAAATCGGTTTGACTCGGGAGTTCCGTTTATGAATAACACCATCCAGGTATGGACCGGTTCGTCCGAGCCGGTCACCGTTCCCGACGGCATCTCCGCGGAGAAAGCGTTGGCCGCAATACCGGGCGCAACCGAACAAGCGCCTCGGAAGGACGCGGTCCATGAGAACGTAGCGGTCTTTGTCAACAATGAGGTCCGGGCGCTCACGTACCGTCTCCACATCAACGCCAATCTGGAACCGATCCCGCTCGACACGGATCCGGGACAGCGCGTCTACCGGCGCAGCCTCTGCTACGCGCTGGGAATAGCCGCTTCACGAGCGTTTCAGGACCGTCGTTTGCTCATCGGTCACTCCCTGGGAAACGCCTACTTCTATTCCTTTGACGGTCACCGCGCCACGGCCGATGACCTTCAGATCCTGGAGAGGGAACTCCATAGCATCGTAGACGCGGATCTGACGATCGAACGAACCGTGATCGGTTACACGGAAGCACTGGAGTCCTTCCGGAAACGCCGGATGGAGGATGCGGCGCTCCTGGTGGAGCGACATAACTACAGCGAGGTTCCGGTCTACCGGTGCGGAGATTACCTTGACTTGTCCTACGGCCCCCTGGTCCAGCGCACGGGGCTGCTGAAAACGTATCGGCTGGAACTGTACGAGGATGGTTTTCTCCTGGCGTTCCCCACCGCGGATGATCCCGAATCCGTTACGGAGGGTCCCCGGAGCAGGATGCTCTTCGAGATCTACCGTGAGTACAAGGAATGGGGACGTATTCTTGGTGTATCCTCGGTGGGGCAACTGAACAGTCTCACGGAACACGGGAAGATCAAGGAGTTTATCCGGGTCAACGAGGCGCTCCACGACAAGAAGATCGCCCGCATCGCCGATGGGGTCAGCCATGCGAGCGAGTCGGTCCGGGTGGTGCTGATTGCGGGCCCCTCCTCCTCGGGGAAGACCACGTTTACCAAAAAGCTTGCCGTACAGCTGACCGTGGTGGGTCTCGTCCCGGTGATTATTTCACTGGACGACTATTTTGTACCGCGGGAGAAGACCCCCCGGGACGCGGAGGGCAACTACGACTTTGAACAGATCGGCGCGATAGACGTGCAGCACCTGAACGACAATCTTCTCGCCCTCTTTGCCGGCGAGGAGATCGAGGTACGTTCGTTCAACTTCAAAACGGGTCAGCCCGAGTACCGCGGGGGCCGCCTGAAACTGCCGGAGCGGGGGATTCTCCTCATGGAGGGAATACACGGCCTGAACGATGCCCTGACGCCGCGGATCCCGGCGGAGCGGAAGTACAAGATTTACGTTTCCGCCCTGACGCAACTCAACCTGGACGACCATAACCGAATCGCCACGACGGACAATCGGCTGATCCGCCGGATGGTCCGGGATCATCAGTTCCGCGGGCACGACGCGGTGTCGACGCTCTCCATGTGGCCCTCCGTGCGGCGGGGCGAGAACCAGAACATCTTCCCCTTTCAGGACTCCGCCGACGCGACTTTTAATACCGCTCTCGATTACGAGCTCGGCGTCTTACGGAATTACGCGGAACCGCTCCTGCGGCAGGTGAAGCCCACGGACGGCGTGTACCACGAAGCGGTGCAGCTCCAGACGTTTCTGCGGAACTTTACGGGTATTCCGGAAAAACTGGTTCCCCACGAGTCGATCCTGCGCGAGTTTATCGGTGACAGCGGATTTCATTACTGAGAGCTTCCATCGCGTCGTTCCGGTTCCAGTTCCCGGGAATCCCCGGACGCACCCTGACCAGTGACTCGATCAGTTCCAGGTACGCTTCCCGCGGTACTTCCCTCGCACCGAATGCCGCCATGTGCGGCGTGTAGGACTGGCAATCTATGAACGTGACCTCCCAGGAACGCAACAGGCCGACCAGCGCCACCAGAGCGAACTTGCCGGCGTCCCGCTCCCGGGAAAACATGGACTCTCCGGAAAACGTCCGGCCCACGGACACGCCGTATAGCCCACCTACGAGCCGGTCCTCCTCCCAGACCTCCACGGAGTGGGCCTTCCCCAGGGCGTGCAGTTCCCGGTAACCCTGAACCATCTCCTCGGTAATCCACGTGCCTCCGGAGTTCCGCCTCGGGCGGCGGCACTCTTCTATCACCGTGGAGAACGATCGGTCGAACGTTACCTGCCGCGAGGAGTTTCGGATCGTACGGAGCAACCGGCGTGGAATCGAAAACTCCTCGAGGAAGAGCACGAACCGCGGATCCGGTGAGAACCAGAGGATCGGATCCTCCTCGTACCAGGGAAAGATTCCCTGCTCGTAGGCGGAGATCAGCACTCCCGGCGAGAGGTTTCCTCCCTGAGCTACGATTCCCCAGGGGTTGGCCGTGCGCGGATCCGGGAAGCGAATCCGTCGGGAGAGGTCCAGGTACTCCATTTGTCTATGAGTCGGTCCGGGAAGTGACCACGATCCGGTCTTCCCGGAGGTCCACCTCCGCTACGCCGCCGTTCTCGAGCTCTCCAAAGAGTACCGCATCCACGAAGTATTCTTTAACCTCGTTCTCCACGGTACGCGCCACGTTCCGCGCACCGAACTCCTCGGAGTACCCCTTGCGCGCAAGCCAGCGTACCGCCTCGTCGGTTATCTCGATGCGAACATCCCGCTCTGCAAGCTGCGTGTTGAACTCCGCGATCTCCTTGCGTACGATCGCCTCCACGATCGTCTCGTCGAGACGCCCGAAGAGAACCACCTTGTCCAGGCGGTTACGGAACTCCGGTGAGAACGTGTTGTTCACCGCGTCGTTTACGACGGACTCCGTTACGTTGCGCTCGCCGAACCCGATCAGTGGTTTGCCGATCTCCCGCGCGCCGGCATTGGAGGTCATTATCAGGATAACGTTCCGGAAATCCGCTTTCTTCCCGGTGTTGTCCGTAAGAGTAGCGTAATCCATCACCTGCAGGAGGATGTTGTAGACATCCTGGTGCGCCTTCTCGATCTCGTCCATCAACACCACCGCGTGGGGAGTCCGGCGGATCGCGTCGGTGAGGAGCCCTCCCTCCTCGTACCCCACGTAACCGGGAGGGGAACCGATCAGGCGCGACACGGTGTGCTTCTCCTGGTATTCGCTCATATCAAACCGGTGCAGCGATACCCCGAGGCGGTCCGCCAGCTGCCGGGCGAGTTCGGTCTTGCCCACGCCGGTGGGTCCCACAAAGAGGAAGCTCGCTACCGGTTTGTTCGCGTTGCGAAATCCCGCACGGGATCGTTTTACCGCCGCCACGACAGCGTCGATCGCCGGATCCTGGCCGAACACCTGGTCCTGCAACCGTTCCCGGAGGTTCTGCAGCTGTTCCCGTTCATTTACCGTGACGGTGCGTACCGGGATCTTGGCGATCCGCGACACCACCGATTCTATTTCCGCCTGGTCGATCGTGACCGGTTCCGAGGTGTCTGTGGCATCGGCGTCCGTGGTAG
>SLRR01000119.1 GCA_007130865.1 Spirochaeta sp.
CTCCCGTTTACGGAAGCGCACAGTCGTGAAGCCGCGCGCCTGTACAACGCTACCGGTCGAGGTCGTTCGATGCGTATTAACGCGATGGTCGCCGCCGCCGCCGTTGTTTCCAATGCCGAACACGCCACGGAGAACACCGACGATTTTACTCCCTTTGCTCCGCTGGGACTGCGCCTGGTCCGTACGTAGAACGATTTGTTGACCTGCCTCACCGCGCGTGAGGAGCGTACCGACTACCGGTTTTCCGGCGGTCGTTTGGTGGATCGATTGTTCGTTACGGGGTATGATGGATGCGATGACCGGACGAAACGATCCCTGCCCATGCGGGAGCGGCAGGAAGTACAAACACTGTTGTTTACGCGCCGATGAAGCCCGCGCCCGAGCGGCTCGCGCCGCGGGAGGGTCCTGGGCAGGAACGGCTCCCGGCGGTGGGGCGCATTCCGGCGGGCGGGAGTTCACGACGGAAGACGCACAGGCGATGATGCTGCGGCAGACCGGGTTTTCCACCCCGGAGGAGATGCAGGCGGCGATGGATGAGTACGGGGCGTTCTGCGAGAGTCTCCCGGACGACGCGGATATCCCGACGTTTATGGAATACCTCGGACGGCGATCACCGGCCTCGGATCTGACCAGACAGATCCGCAGCGAGGTTGAGGGCCGTGAGTTCGGAAGCTTCCAGGAGCTCCAGGAGCATCTCGGCGAGCGGATGGCTTCCATAAACGACGGGCCGAAGGAGGACTTTGAGGGGCTTTCTCCGGCCCGGATGCACGAGATCCTCCACGCCCGTGAGACGAAGCGCGTTCCCTTACTCCGATTCAACGCGGCGCTTGCCGCGGCCGACGCGGAGTCTTCCCCCCTGGTCGAGACGATACGGTGGGTGTTGCGGTACCACGCCGACCACGGCGGAGCTATCCGCCTGACCGATCGGGACAATTATCCGCGTGCCCTGTGTCGCGCGTATATGGCGCGGTTTATCCCCTCGTATCGCGAGGGTATGCCGGTCTCGAACGAAGAATCCCTCACGCTGCTAGTCCGCGGCCACGACATCATTTTTCAGAACGATTGGACCGAGGAGTCCCGTAATCGGAGCGAGCTCACCACCGAGGGAGTGCAGATGCTCTCCACGAAAGGCGCGGTGACGATCTTCCAGCGGGCTGTTGAGTTTCTTCTTCTGCGAGAGGACTGGACCGATTCCCTGCCCGACAGTTATGAAGGCGCTTTGACACACCTGGCGCTCATCCAGAACGCGGCGATCTTTTCTCTTTATCTGTTATCCCGTCACCCCACGGGGACGATAGGTGAACTGTTCAACCGCTTCACCCGCGCTTTTCCCGATTTTATCAAACCCGCTCAAGGTGATCGGAGGACGATCGACTGGCTGGGGGACTTCTTCGCGACGTTTTTCGTTAATGATTTCTGTGTACCTCTGGGGCTCGTGACGGTCATCTCCGCCGACCGATACCGCACGACCGACCTTTTCACCAACGCTCTCAGTTTCGAGGTCTAGACGTTGCGGCGCGTCCGGGCAGGAGCCGGACTCAGGCGCGTTGTTGCCAGGCCTCGCACGCGCGAGTATAGATCGCTTCCAGGTCGCGCCAGGTCTCGAGAAGTTCGTTCAGCGTATCCGCAGTCTGTTGGAGGTTTTCCGGGTAGTCGTGGGCAAGGTTGTTACGGAGGTTGCGGAACCGCTGCCACGTCTCAACGCTGGTGATTATCTCCAGCTGTTCCAGGCGGCGCAACACGTCGAGGAACGGTCTGGGTTCCGTGTCGGCCTCGAGCAAGACGTAGAGTGACGGCAGGAGTCGCCGTGCCATAGAGTCCTGAAGTTTGGTGAACCGGTAGATGAACTGATCCAGATGCAACACGGTCTCTTTATCGATCGTCTCTATCTTCGTTGCGGTAAATGGACGGTGACGTTGCAGGTAGTGATCGCTGTCACGGAGCTTTTCCAGATGGGATGATCCTTCTTTTATCGCGGAATCGATCGTGGCAGTCAACTCTTCGTTCATAGCGCGATTCCCTCCCGGCGGGCGTTGGTGATAATCAGGGGTTGTTCTTCCGTGGTGCGCATCGTGCGCGGATCATACGTGACAAGGTCGATCTTCTGGTCACCGATCGCGAGTTGTATATCCGTGATCGCGCCGATTTTTGCCCGCAACGCTTCTCTCCCGGTCAGCTCCGTCTCCACCAGCAGGTCGATATCACCACCGCGCTTGTTATCGTCGGTGCGGGACCCGAATAACCAGACTCGCGCGCTATCGCCGAAGTGCCTGGCCACGGCGGTCCGTATTGCCGTTTGCTCTCGCTCGCTCAATCGCATCTTGTTTTACCCGTCAGGGCCTGGACACGACCCGCCTGTCCCATGCTCCAAGAATACCACGATCCGGGCCGCCTCGACAGCATCTCTCGACACGCGTTCGATCTCCGATGCGCTTGCGGTAATCAGAAAGCTCCGGTACGTTGAATCGCATGGCGCGAAAGAAGAAGAGCTGGCAGGAGCGGGTGTTCGATTACGTCCTCGACCGGGAGGCCGCGTTCTCGATCGGGACGTTGCATAGACGCCTTGGAAACGATGTTTCCCTGCGGTCGCTGAAGCGGTTTCTGGGAGAGACGGGATCGGTGATGTCCGTCGATTTCGAACAGTACGTACCGGCGTGGTCGTACTTTCAGAACGCCACGTTTCTGGTGAAGCCCCAGCGGTGGGAGGTCGCGGACGGTGTTCTCGTGCCGGGGCACCGGTTTCTGCCGTTCCACGATTTCCGCCTGGCCGCCCCGGATCTGACGCTCCTCCTCGCGGGGGGGTGGGACGCGCCCAACGGGGACGATTCTTCCCGGGAGATTCAGTTCAACCGCGCGTCGCGCCGGACCGTGGCGGTGCCGCTCTCCCGGGCGGTGATCTTTTATACGCTCTTTGGGCAGGAGGCGCTCTTCTCGCTGATCGGTATCGAGGACGAATCCAACGCGCAGGTCGATTTTAACGACCGCGAGAACGCGCTGGTGCGCCTCTCGGTGTTTGACCTGGGAGAGTTCTACCGGAGCAGCGGGTTTGCCGAGGGCGATTACCTGGAGTGCCGCGTTCTGGATTGGGAGGAGGGCTTCTTCTCAGGTCTGCACCGTCCCGCCGCGGAGGTTTCCCACCGCCTGCGGGAGGATTGGTTGACCACGATGGAAGACGCGTTCCGGGAGATGTTCGATTTCTTTGACGGTCCCATGGATATCCCCACGCAGCTGCAGTACGCCTATTTTCTCGGCGACGAGAGCGTTCTTGAGCAACCGGGCGGTACGATCGGCGAGCTTCTCGCGGCGGACAACGATCTGCAGTTTGCTCCGTTTGGTACCAACTCCTCCACGATCTGGACGGCCCCAAAGGTGCCGGAGCGACCGTTGGATCCGGAGGAGTTCGTGGTTGAACCCGAGGGCGTCATCGGCGACCTCGAGGCGATTCTCGAGGATATCGGGTCCAGCCTCTCCGAGGGTGAGATCGAGGCGTTCATGCGGGACGAACTCTACCAGGGAGGGAGCAAAGCCGGTGCGGTGGACCGGGCGTTCTCCGGAGCGCATCTCCCGTTTGCGCACGAGGAGCAGGAGAAGGCGTTCAAGCACGAACTCGAGAAACTGTGGAGGCGCGTATCCCGGAACTACGTGCCCGACAGGGACGTCTCGATCGGACCGCTTCGGTCACGTCTTCTGGCGCTCTACGAGAAACAACTCCACTGGATCAGGAGCCTGGACGCACGGGAGATGCGCCCCGGGGAGATCCCTATGGAGCCGATGCAGGAGGTGGGCAAGTTCTTCAGCATGATCACCGCCGCGATCGAACTGCTGAACCACCCGGACGCGGACGACCCGGAGAGCCTCGCCGGTATCACCGATCAGATGCCGCTCCTGGAGTCCGCCGCGGTGGAGATCCTGGATCGTGCGGAAGAAGCGGTCCGCCAGGTGATCGACCGGGGTCAGTAGGGCGGGTGATCCGGAAACGCCGGTGACATCTGTTCAATTTCGGGACGTGGTATTCCCAGCTCGCGCGCTTTGCTCCGCCATCGGGATACTGTTCCGACGATCTCGTTGATTCGTTTATGTGCGGCATTGGTTCCAACGCCGAAGTACTCTGCTACCGACAACACCAGATCAAAATCGGCGCGGTTGTCCGCAGTGTCTATTGTGAGCGACAGACCGTCGCGTGAGGGATCGGGATTGACGTCGTAAACGGGCGAAAGCCGCCATCCGCGTCGACCGAGTAGAAACCCATGATTGCGCAGATGATCGTCAAAGTTGCTCACCGCTATGGAGAACACGATGCGCGACCACAGTTCGGCCAGGTCCTCCGCGGGTTCCTCACCGAATCGACTGATCGCTTCCGCCAGGTCCAGGTAACTCGCCGGATGTTGGTCACTGTCGGTGCGTCCGAGCAGGGTCATGGCCGAGGCAAAATGAATGCGCTTGTTGCCCGCCGTCCGGTCAAAGCGACGGACCAGAAACGTTGTTCCGTACTCCGAGAGGCGTTCAAGGCGTGCCTCCGGTACGTCAATGCCCGCGTCCGCAGCGAGTTGGTGAACCAGGTATTCCCACGCACCCACGTCAACCAAATCCTGGCGGGACGGAAACTTTGCGATCCACAGGTGTTCGTTGTCGTCCTGTACCGTCGCTTTGGGACGCGTGCCGCCGAGCGACGAACCCGGTGCGAGTATCGTCCGCAGCCATTGCGAGTCGTTCTCGCCGGGAGAGCGACTGTCCATGGCTCGCGCCGCTGCTTGCAGTTCCCGCAGCCGCGTCCAGGGAGGAGTGGCCCAGGGGTCATCGGGGGCAAGATACGGACCGGTGTCTGATCCCCGAAACCTTAACGCTCCTAAACGGGCGCGATCATGCACGCCGAGAAGTACGTCGTAGTCATCGAGTTGTCGGGGCCGGCGGTTTTCTTCCCGAGCGTTAACGACTTCACGCCGTTGCATGAGAAGACGCCCCCACCGATCCGGCGCGGAGTCCATAAGAAAGCCAAAGACGCTTCTGCCTTGTTTGGGATACTGCGGTCCCCGGAACGGCATCACGTCCGGGTCGATTTGCCGGAGGTCCTGGCGGCGGAGCCACTGTTCGTCGTAGGCAAACCCCGCGGCCCGGCGTCCGCGTTGTCGCGACAGGCAAATCTCTCCCAGACGGTGCGGGGATTCGAGTTCTCCCCAATCCGCCCACACGGAAAAACCCGATCGCTCAGCCACCGGAGCCTCGCCTTGGAGCGCGACGTCGGACGGGAAGGTCCAGGTCCCGCAGCGTCCGGCCGAGCTCATCGTCCGCGGCGATGTAGTCCAGGTCACCGTCGAGCCCGATCGCGAGTAACACCTGAGCATAGATGCCGATTGAAACGGACGGTGAACCCCTTTCAACCGCCCATA
>SLRR01000010.1 GCA_007130865.1 Spirochaeta sp.
GGGCGTATGAGAATCCGCCAATTGTGGACTTGAAGAGCGGTGAGGTACGGACCAAAGGACAGCCGAAGGAGGCGTGGTTCCCCGTTCACCTGACCGCGTGAGGCTAGGATTCACCGCGGGAGTTCGGTGGTACTCGCTTGTGAGTCTTCTTCAACAATTTTGGCAGCAGTCAAGTCGAATTTCCTATCGATATAGTGTAAAACAACGGAGATGGGGCAACCTCTAATCGTACAGGGAGACAACACGATCCTGCTGGACGTACACGATCCGGATGCAGCGGACGCGCGCAACGGAATCGCCGCCTTTGCTGAGCTGGAAAAGTCTCCCGAGCACTTCCATACCTACCGGATCACTCCGCTCTCGCTTTGGAACGCCGCATCCGCGGGACTTACCGCCGACGGCGTACTGGACGGACTGCGCCGGCACAGTCGTTTTCCCCTGCCGGGCAACGTGGAAAGCAATATCCGGGAGCTGATCGGGCGTTACGGTCGGCTGCGGCTGGAACCTACCGACGACGACTACACCTTACGTCTGGTGGTGCCGGACGAGGATATCCGAGCCGAGCTGCGATCCCGGACTTCCGTGGCGAAATATCTGTGGGACGCTCCAGGCGGCCGGGAAGCTCCGGATGATCCGCAGTATCCCCCGATGGAGGATTCGTTTCTAATAAATCTGGTCGATCGAGGAACAATCAAACAGGAGCTGATCAGGATCGGGTACCCCGTGGAGGATGTGGCTCCCCTTGTCGACGGGGAGCCGCTGGAAGTCTCCCTGCGGGAACAAAGCCGCTCCGGTAAAGAGTTCGTTCTCCGGGATTATCAGCGTGAAGCGGCGGAGACGTTCTACGGCGGGGGCAAACCGGGTGCCGGGTACGGCACGGTGGTCCTGCCCTGCGGCGCGGGAAAGACGGTCGTCGGTATGGGAGCGATGCAACTCCTGGGTACGAGCACGCTCATCCTTACCACCAACGTCGCCGCGGTTCACCAGTGGATCGACGAACTCCTGGACAAGACCGATCTGAAGGAAGAGCAGATCGCCGAGTACAGCGGCTCTCGGAAAGAGATCGCACCTGTCACGGTAGCGACGTACCAGATCCTCGTGTGGCGGCCGGACAAGGAGTCTCCCTTCCCCCACTTTGATCTGTTCCGCCGGCGTCGGTGGGGTCTGATCATCTACGACGAAGTGCACCTCCTTCCGGCACCGATGTTCCGCGTAACCGCTGAAATCCAGTCGGTGCGACGCCTGGGCTTGACCGCCACCCTCGTTCGAGAAGACCGTCGGGAGGAGGACGTATTCTCCCTGGTGGGACCCAAACGGTACGACGTGCCCTGGAAGGAGCTGGAGCAGAAGGGGTGGATCGCCGAAGCGGTCTGCTACGAGATTCGCCTGGACCTCCCCCGGGATCTGCGGCGGGAGTACGCCGTTACGGAGAAGCGCCGCCAGTTCCGCCTCGCCGCGGAAAACCCGCAGAAGGTCGAAGCGGCAGCGCAGATCGCGGCCAACCACCGAGACGAATCGGTGATCGTAATCGGCCAGTATCTGGAGCAGCTCAAGAAACTGGCACAGCGCCTGGAAGCACCGTTGATAACGGGGAAAGTCCCCAACTCGCAGCGGGAGGAGATCTACTCGAGGTTCCGGAAAGGCTCGATCCCGGTGATCGTTGTCAGCAAGGTGGCCAACTTTGCGATCGATCTGCCGGATGCTTCCGTGGCGGTGCAGGTGTCCGGCACGTTCGGCTCCCGGCAGGAGGAGGCGCAGCGTCTCGGACGGATTCTCCGTCCCAAGAAGGGTGAACATCACAACTCCACCTTTTACTCCCTCGTGTCCAATGAGACGGTGGAGGAACGCTTTGCCGCAAATCGTCAGAAATTTCTTACCGAACAGGGGTACGCCTATCACATCGAACACTGGCAAGACTGAACCGATCCTGGCCAGATATCTTCTCGATCTGGACGACGAGTCGTTCTTTGCGCTTCTCAGAAACTACCTCGGCCCGGTAAAAACGCCGTACAACAAGCACGAGCTGATCGGACGGTTGGTAGAGTTCCTCTCGCGGGAGGACACGCGCGGCCGAATACGGGAACTGATGGACGCCGATGATCGACTGCTGCTCGCCGCGGTGGTCCTGCTCGGGCACCCCTCGGAGGAGCAGCTCTTCCAGTTTCTGGACGATCAGATCGACTTCGGGCACCTCCACTGGAAAGTCGCAAACCTGAAGGACCGACTATTGTTGATCTCCGGTTCAACGCCGGACACTGTACGAGTAAACCCTGTTCTGGAAGAGGAACTGCTCCAACAGGAGGTGCAACCGGAGAAGTTGCTGGCGGGGCGTACCCTCGATCACCGGGAGGGGTCCGCTCCGGAGGAGCTGCCCTGGTTTTCCCGTGCTCTCGCCACGGCGCTGTACAGCTTTTTTCGGGAGCACCGGGAGGTCTTCACCCGGTCGGGAGCGCTCCGCAAACGGGTAGTCCAGACGCTTGAGGAGCGGTTTCAACCGGTATTCACCGGTGATACCGGACGGGAGCGGTTCGACCTGGCGCTGCGGGCGTTGGAGACGCTTGGACTGGTGACACGGGACGAGGGTACTGTAATTCTGATCCACGATGCCTGGGACGAGCTATGCGAGCTGCCCGACAACTGGATCCAGGGTCTTCTCTGGGCCACGCTGGTATCCACCTCTGTGAAGCGCGCGTTCGAGGCGGTACCGCTTCTGCTGGAATTCTGCCGAACGATTCCCCGGGACCGCTGGTTTACGTCCGCGGAGATCCGCAGGTTACTGCGTCTCACCGGGACAGGTCTTACGCCGGGACCGGATACCCCGGAACGCCTCGCCGAGACGGGGCTACTCCTTCCTCACGACCGGGGATTTCGCTTGAACGGAACCGCCGCGGCCACTCTGGAACGCTCCCGCGACACCCGGAGCGGCGCGGCACTTCACGCGAACATGGAGATTACTGTCTCGCCGGAGCTTACCTTCCGGGCGCTCCTGGACCTGGCGGCGATCGCGTTCCTCCGCCGGTTCGACGTGATGCCGGTCCTGGAACTCAAGGAAACAAGCGTCACCGAGGCACGACGGATCGAACGGGAAGAAGCGCAGAATACGCTGCGCAGGATCACCGGTGCGCCGCTTCCCCAGAACGTCAGCTACCTCCTGGAGCAGTGGAGTTCGCGTGCCGCTTCTGCTCGCTTGATACAGGGACTCGTGCTGCGGTTGGAACCGGAAACGGCGGGAGAACTCGAGGGCGTACCGGAGTTTCTGACCTGTATCGAGGAACGACTCGCTCCCGGAATCTTCCTGCTGCGACCGGAAAACCAGGACGAGATCGAGCGGATACTGCGCCGTATCGGCATCGGGGGGCATCTGCGTGTGGAGACGGCGCAACCGCAGCACCGGGACGTCCCGGAGTATCGGCGTCTTTACCAGCGGTTGCAGCAACCGGCACTTCCGGCGCGTCGAGGGGTCCACTTCCAGGATATCCCGCCCCTGGAGGAGCCGGCAGGTGACCACGATAGTGAGAGTGCGACCGAGGATCGGCGCCTCGACAGCGGCGACAATACGCCGGAAAGTCTTTTACACCACCTGAAGCAGCAGAACGCACCGGAAGAGGTGGAGCGGGAACTGGCGCTGCGGATCGAGCACAAGCTGATCCTGTTCCCCGATCAGATCCGGAGCGATATCGTTCCGCGATACGGCGTGGAAGCACGTGGCCTCGATTACCTGGGAAAGATCAGGATAGCCGAACAGGCGATCCAGGATAAGGAGCTGCTGGAGGTTATCATGCGTACCGCCGCGGGAACGCCGCAGCGGCTTCTCGTCCGCCCCCGGGAGATCGCCGAGAGCGGAGGAGACTTGATGCTGCGGGCGCTGCAGTTGCCGGAAAACAATCCGGTCCGCATCAGGATACGCCGAGCATCCCTTGTGCGTCGTCTCAGCGGCACTCTTCTCCGTCGTCGATAAGGCGGCAGAACGCGTCAAACTGCAGTTCCGCCTGTCGCCGGAACATAGTTTCGCCGTTGAGTGTACCACATCCAGCGGCACGGGCACGCGCGAGGAGGGGCGTCTCCCGCGGCGTATAGATGATATCCAGGACCGTTTCGCCGCCATGAAACCGGTAGAACGGAATCGGGTCCGTGGTTCCGTCCATCCCGACGCTGGTGGTCTGCACGATAACGTCAAAACGCTCACCTTCGGGTTGAGCGATCTCCGGGAGACCGTGGACGTTATCCTGCGGAACGCCCAGCTCCCGGGCCAGATCCCCGGCGCGCTCCACCGTACGGTTGAAAAGGTGTACCACGAGAGACTCCCGAAACAGTCCCGCTACGATCGCTCTCGCCGCTCCGCCTGCACCGATCACGGCGGCTTTCGCGCCGGCCGGCAAGGTGCTCGCTCCGCGGAGAGCATCGAGAAACCCCTCGATATCGGTGTTGATTCCGCGCCATCGGAGGGAGCCGTCGTCGGATTTCACACGCAGGAGCGTGTTGAGCGCGCCGGTACCTCCGTCCTCGGCGTTGTCCCCGGCGAGTCGGCGAGCCGCCTCTTTGTGAGGGACAGTAACCGACGCGCCATAAAGTCCGAGCAGGTCCGCAAGCTCCGGGAAAAGAGAAAAATCATCCACGAGCAGAGGCACGTACACCGCGGGGCGCCGCCTGTCGATGAATCGATTGTTATGGTATTCCGGGGACCGGCTATGCCCGACCGGGTTCCCTATTACCGCAAACAGGGGCCACTCCGGGTGCGCTTCCTCTACCCGGTAGAGTTCCTTCAGAGTCTGCGGATCGATTTGTCCCGGTGCAGGCGCTTCCTGCTCACCGTCCGACGCGTACGTCCAGGCGCTGCGAAACCGCGAGGGACAGACACGGGTCAACGCTCCATGATCGCCCATCCCCACCCAGAGCGCGCGGCGCCCGGGCATGCGATGTTTGAACTCCTCCGCCGCTCGGAGCAGCGCGAGCAGATCCGCGGTCGAATTGGTCTGAACCGCCAACTTGGGTATCTCCCGGCTCCGACCTGCGAGGCGCGCCACCAGAGGAGAAAGCTCCTGCGGCGTTTCCCGAGGCTCATGGTGGGACCGGATGATAGTCCCGCCGGCGGCGTGCACCCGCTGGGCGATGCGGTCCCAGGCGGGCTCTCCCAGGCGGTCCAATTCAAGATCCACGTAGGTCGGGTGCAGCTCGTCCAGAAGCTCCTCAAAGAGATACGCTCGCTGCGCCTCGTCACCTTCCCAGCGTCCCAGATCCCGCGGGCGTCGAATCGTCAGTATTAACGGAAGCCCGGTATCGACCGACTCCCACCAGCGGCGTATCGTAGCCGGTACCCGCTCCGCCGGCTTCAACAGGTCCACCCGGAGCTCCACCAGCGATATCCACCGGCGGTTACGCTCCAGTTGTTCTCCCCAGGACTCCAGAGTTGTGCCGGAAAGGCATAGACAGATCATGTGTAAAAACTACTGTGAATCGGCCACAATGTCATCCCAGAGTGGAACAACTACGCATTATAAAAAAACGTGTTGCATAAGTTGGGATAACAGAATACTATTGTAGAAGTTAATGTGACCAAAGGTGCAATTTAATGGAAAGCAAAATCAACCGCGGAATCGTTCTAAGGCTTGCCAAGTACCTGCGCGTACTGCACAAGCTCAAAGGGATGGGATTCGTAAAAGTATTCTCCAACAACCTGGGCGATGCGATAGGCGTGACTCCGGCGGTAGTTCGCAAAGACTTTTCTATCATCGGCATTCCCGGAAACAAACGAGGTGGTTACAACATCGATGTGATCGTCGAGGAGATCGAGCGGATCCTCGGAAAAGAAGAGAGTCAGCCCATAATCGTACTCGGGTGCGGTAAAATCGGTCAGGCTCTGATGGGGTACGCCGAATTCGCCCGGGAGGGTATCCAGGTGATCGCCGGGTTTGACTCAAACCCGGAGAAGTTCGACCCCGATGCGACGCCCCCTGTTCTACCGATCGAGCAGTTACCGGATTTCGCCGCGGAACACATGATAAAGGTCGCGATCCTGACGGTACCGGACAACGCCGCTACGGATGTATTCGAGCTTGTCACCGCCTCGGGTATACCGGGCGTGCTCAACTTCACCTCGGTCGACCTGAAGTGCAGCAAGTGCGAGTATGAGGACTGCGCCGTGCGATGCATCATACAGAACGTGAATATCGGACTTGAGATAGAGAACCTCTTTTACCTGGTGCGCATGAAGGAAGCGGATCTCCTGGAATCCGGTGGAAGCCGCACGGAGACACAGTCTCCGTCCGCATAGAAAGGCCGATATCATGACGCTGGCAGAGTGCAGAACACGCGTGAACGCAACATGGGCGGTTGGTGAAGACGATACGATCGAATTCTCCGACGTAGTCGCGTCGGATCTCATGAGCGATGTCCTGGTGGCGTCGGAGGATCAGTTCCTCCTGGTCACATCCCTCACATCGGAACAGGTGCTGCGTACCGCCGACATCGTGGATGCCCGGGCAATCCTGATAACCAACGGAAAACAGCCGCAACCACAGATGAAGAAGCTCGCGCACAAGCAGTCGATGCCGATCCTGGTGACGCCATTTACTACGTTTGAAACCTGCTGCGCCCTGGCGGATTGCCGGGACAGCCCGGGCTGACCATACGATGAGCGCTCCGGGCCATCCTATTCCGATCGACACCGATCAAAGCTCGCAGATAATCGTTGAGCTGATCTACCGCCTCAAAGTACGTGACGTGATGACCACGGAGATTTTCACGTGTTCCCGCAGCGACACGATGCGGGACGTCCAGCGTATCATGAAGGAAAACGGAATCAGTGGTGTGCCGGTTATGGACGAACGCCGCCTGGTGGGGATCGTCAGCGTGGACGACGTGATCAGCGCGCTGGACCGGGGCGTAATCGACGAGTCGATCGAGAAACACATGACGCGACAGGTGATCGTTCTTGAAGACG
The DNA here is from genome assembly GCA_007130865.1 of Spirochaeta sp. Classification (GTDB taxonomy): domain Bacteria; phylum Spirochaetota; class Spirochaetia; order DSM-27196; family Alkalispirochaetaceae; genus Alkalispirochaeta. The sequence continues at coordinate 6,941 of SLRR01000010.1, forward strand.
ATATGCCCCTGAGCTTTGGAATTTCCTGGCTCGAGAAATATACCTTCGGTCGATTGCCCGTATTGAACGCAAACAAGGAACTTGTAGGGATCGTCACGAGCCGCGACGTGATCCTGGCACTGCTTTTGGAGATCAACAAGGAAATCGAGCGGTTTGAAGCCGCTACCAAGCAGAAAGACACCTCCGGCCGGGGATTCCGAATGGAATACTCCACCCGGCAGTTTGATTTCGAGATGGCGGGACGGCTCTCCACGGAAACGAAGAAACAGCTGAAATCACGCGACCTCCATCCCAAACTGATCCGTCGCGTCGCCGTAGCGACCTATGAACTCGAGATGAACCAGGTGGTACACGCGGAAGGTGGCACAGTCCAGGTCTACTACGACCCCGCCAGGAATCGGGTCACGATACGCGCCCGCGACCAGGGGCCGGGGATCCCCGACGTGGAAGCAGCCCTGGAGGAAGGGTTCTCCACCGCCACGGAATGGGTCCGGTCGCTCGGATTCGGCGCAGGCATGGGCCTGCCCAATACGCGGCGTGTGGCGGACGAATTTTCCATCAGTTCCTCCCCGGCGGGAACAAACGTGGACGTCGTTGTTTATACGCACAAGGAGGAGACCACGTGAACATATCCGAGTTGGCAACATACCTGAAACTGGAAATCCTGCAGGAGACATTTGAGGATGGGGCCGTTCAAGGGGCCTACACGTCGGATCTCCTGAGCGATGTGATGGCCAACGCCCACACCGCGGACGTCCTTATAACGATTCAGGCGCACAAGAACACTGTCGCCGTGGCAACTCTGGTAGGTGCATCGGCGATCGTCGTGTGCAACGGCCGGCCCGTACCGCCCGACATGATCGACGCGGCGCGCCAGGAGAAGATCGCTGTCTTCCTCAGCGACCGCGACCAGTTCACCATCTCGGGAATACTCTACGGTCTTCTCCACGGGGAGTAGCACCGGAACAAGGCGTTACCGGTCGTGATCGTGACCGCGGACCTGCACAACCACTCCTGCCTGAGTCCCTGCGGAAGCCTGGAAAACAGCCCGAGCAACCTGTGCCGGCGCGCGCGGGAACAAGGTATCACGATGCTCGGGCTTACGGACCACAACAGCGCGCGGAACTGCCCCGCCTTTGCCCGGAGCTGCGCCCGGGAGGGTATCATCCCGATCTTCGGTACGGAAACGACCACCCGGGAGGAACTGCACGTACTCTCGCTCTTCGCTACCGTGGCGGAGGCCCTGGACTGGGGCGATTGGGTCTACGAACGACTCCCCGATTACCGTCACGATCCGGAGAAGTTCGGCGACCAGGTGGTAGTGGATGAAGACGAGAACATCCTGGACTTTGAAGAGCGGTACCTGATCCCCGCGATCGACGCCTCTCTTGACGAGGTCTCCGACGAAACGCTCCGACGGGGCGGGCTGATAATCCCGGCACATATCGATCGTACAACCACCAGCATCACCTCGCAGCTGGGGTTTCTACCGCAGTACGAGTACAGCGCCCTGGAGATCACGAGCCTCCCCGCGGAGATCGACACCCGGGGACACACGCTCATCTGCGATTCCGACGCTCACTTTCTGGATGATCTGGGTACCAGGACGTTCCAGTTCGATATTCCCGAGGCCGGCGCGTCCCCGTTCACCGCGCTTGCCGCAGCGCTCTCAACCGGCGCGGTGAGACTCTCGATCGCGATGTGACCCGGTAGTCATATCGGATACACCCCGGTAATATGAGTCGATCATGGCACGTGAACGCTTCTCGATTCCTCTCCTCCCGCTGCTTTTTTTGCTGCTTCTTCATGTCCTGCCTCCGTCGACGATCAGCGCCGGGCCACTCCCATCGGTCCCGCCGCCCTCCGTTCCCGGGGCGGAGACGCTCCTCCGTACGGAGACACTGGTGTATTCGGAACGGGCCGACACCAGCGAGATCGAGAGACTCCTGGCGGGTGCGCGGCGGGAGTTTCAGTCGATATCGGAGAAACCACTTCGGGCGTACTGGGACGCCCGGGCGATACTGCTCCTGGGTAGCCACCTCAATCAGCAGGGAGACAACCGGGGAGCAGCACGAGTCCTGCCGGAGGGACTTGAGTGCATCGAAGAAGCGTTGAAGCCGGGAGAGTTCTCCGACGGCCTGCGTATTCTGGCAGACCTGCACGCCCAGATGACGCTCGCCCGCGGAGCGTTTCACATGATGCGCCACGGCCGGACCGCCCGGGATGCCGCCGCCCGGGCACGACAACTGGACCCGGAGAACGTGCGCGCCCTCATCACAGTGGCGGGATTCTATCTGAACGCGCCGAGTATGTTCGGCGGAGACACCCGGACAGGAATCGCACGCCTGGAGCAGGCGCTTGAGATGAAACCGCAGGACCGGAACGACCTCTTCATGATCAAGGGGTGGCTCGCCGAGGCGTACCACTCGCTGGGAGAAACCGAACGGGCTCACGCCTACGCTCGGGATGCGCTCGCGATCTACCCCGGGAGCCGTTGGTTACGAACCGTAACCGATCAGTTTTAGATTTACACCCCGGCTTACCGTGATATGCCTTGTATAGCTCCAGGACAGTTGCACATTTTCTCGTGGAGGTAGACAATTGGAGACGTGGAAACGGGGGCGCTGGTTCGCCGTATCCGGGATGAACTGATGACGCACGTCGATCAGGCGTTCCGGTCGACGATGCAGGACCGCTTTAAATCTAATGCACGTTCTTTTCTCGGCGTTCGCACTCCCTTGGTCCGCCTGATCGCCGACCGACACTACCCGGAGATCGCCGGGCTTTCCGTGGAAGAACGCCTGCGCTCGTGTGTAGAAGCGCTGGAGACGGGCGTCCATGAGTGCCGCATCCTGGCGTTTCGCTGGGCTCACCGTTCAACGCGGGACTTTTCTGCCGACCAGGTCCGGATACCGATAGGATGGATCGATCGGTATATCGGAGACTGGTCCGATTGTGACGACCTCTGCATGCACGTGATCGGACCGCTTTTCCTCCGGTTCCCCGCCCAGGCGATGCAGGTGACCGAGTGGTGCTCGTCGTCCAACCGCTGGGTACGCCGCAGCGCGGCGGTGTCGCTCATCCGCGCCGCCCGACAGGGATTACAGTTCGACCTGGTTCGCCAGGTTTCCCGGGCGCTCGCAACCGACCGGGACAACCTGGTCAGGAAAGCTCACGGATGGCTCCTGCGGGAAGCCGGTCGGAAACGCCCGGACGATATTCGTCAGCACCTGGAGGAACATCACGGTATACTCCCCCGTGCAGTTGTCACCATGGCATCCCGCAAACTATCCGAAACCCCGGGAGTCCTATGACCCACATCGATTACCACGCGGTACTGGAAACGCTCCGGGAACACCGGGAGGTATGTCCGTTATGCGCGTTTACCCGCGCCGCAGAAACGCAGTACTTCAACTCAATGCTTTACAGCTGGGTTGGAACCGAGGGATTTCAGGACCGGTTTCTTGCAAACGATGGTTTCTGCACGACTCACGCGCATCGACTGGGGAGTCGGAACGACGGCGTAGCGATCGCGATGCTCTACGCGCCGCTTTTGGCGCACCGCCGGCGGTGGCTTCACAGAGTGTCGCGGTCACGGATCATGCAGCTGCTCCGCCGTGCAACGCTCCGGCGCGACCGGGCCCCCGCTGCCCGCGGCGAACGGGCCGACCCCCGGGCGTGTCCACTCTGCGACCAGATCGCGCGTTGGGAGATACAGTTTCTCCGCAACCTTGCGCGCCACGGAAACGACACCGACCTCAGAACCGTCTACAGTGAAGGTTCCGGGTTGTGCCTGCCGCACTACCGGTTGCTGGTTCACCGGGTGCGCCGCGTTCCCGCCTGGCTGGAGGAGCACCAGGAGGCACGGATGGACGCCCTGGCGGAGGCGCTGGATGCCTACACCCGAGGTGCGTCGGGCGGGACCGGAGGGCGCGACTCGACGGTATGGCGGGAACTCCTGGAGTTCATGGAGGGCACGCCGGGGGCTGTTCGGTGTGCCGAACCCCACGGTAGACTGCGCGGATGACTCGCAGATCAACTCTTGTACACGTACTCACGGCATCGTTCCTCCTGGCGCTGGCGGCCGTGCCGCTGGCGGCGGAGCTTCCGCGGTATCTTCCGGAAGCGAGAGAGCAACACGGTAAAAACCATCTGCTTGTAATCCTCGCGATCGACCGGAACGAACCCCGCGTATTTGATCTGAATCTGGAAATTTCTGTTCGCTGGGAAGCGATAGAACACCGTGGCATCATACCGGTAGACGTTCTGCCCACCCGACACAATGTGGACGCCGTGGCCCGCCTGCTCGGGGTACAGGGCGAGCCCTTTGCAGTGGTGCTGCTGAACAGGGAGAGCGAGATAGTCTATCGTTCGACCACGACCGACGTTCTTGACCACGTATTCAGGCTGGTAGACCTGGAACTGAACGAAAGCGAGACTGCACGATGATCGCCATTCTTTCCCCGGCAAAAACGCTCGACTTCGAGTCTCCGCTACGGACCGATCGCCGCACGACCCCGCGGTTCCTCCCGCAGGCGGAATCGCTCATTACGGAACTCCGTACACTCGAGCCGGATGACCTGGCAAAGCTGATGAAGCTGAAACGCCCCCTGGCGGAGCTGAATGTTGAGCGCATCCGGACGTGGAACACCGAGGACCACAAGACCGCGGGAGAAGCACGACAGGCACTGTACGCGTTCCGCGGCGAGGTCTACCGGGGTCTAGACGCGGATACGATGTCCAGCGAAGACCTTGAGTTTGCCCAGGAGAAGTTACGAGTGCTCTCCGGCCTGTACGGAGTTCTTCGTCCTCTTGATCTGATCCTGCCCTACCGTCTGGAGATGGGAACGTCCCTCGCTACGGACCGGGGAGACACGCTGTACCAGTTCTGGGGAGACGCGATCGCCCGGGAACTGAACAGTGCTGGAGAGGTACTGGTAAACCTGGCGTCGCAGGAGTACTTCCGTGCCGCCGGAACCCGGGCGCTGTCGATTCCGGTGATCACTCCGATATTCCGAGAGCAGACGGCGCGCGGACCCCGGGTAATCGCGGTCTACGCGAAGCGCCAACGTGGCCGCATGGCCAGGTACATCGTGGACAACAGGATCGATGACCCAGTGGCGCTCAAATCGTACGACCTGGACGGATACCACTACGATCCGGACGGCTCGTCCGGATCGGAGTGGGTGTTCCTGCGCTGATCACGGCGAACGCGGTGGCTCGGTGCGACGGCGGTGTTCCTCGAACGCGTCCCGCTCCTGCTGCTGCCACGCGCGAAAATCGCCCTCCACGATGCCCTGCCATGTCTCCCAGGGTGAGTCCTCGGACCGGATATACGTTCTTCGGGACGCCTCTTCCCGGGCTATCCGTTGGGCCGGTTCCGGCTCGGTGGGCTCCACGATCCGCGAGCCCTCCTCCCAGCGACCGCTGGAGGTTTCGCCGGCGGTGGTAACAAACACACCTTCGCCGTGCATCTCCCCGTCGAGAAACTCTCCCTCGTAGCGGTTTCCGTCGGCCCAGACGTATTCTCCCCGACCTTCAAAGAGACCGTTCCGGAACTCTCCCTCGTAACGGTCGCCGTTATTCATCACCATCTCACCGTGCCCGTGGGGCTCGCCGTCCCGGAGCTCACCAGTATAGGTTCCGCGGGAGAACTCGATCGCCTCGTCCCGGGGTACCTCCGCGACCTGCGTTGCCGTAGGCAGAACACGGGATGCGCTGAAGAAACGCTGTTCCCAGTACTGGGCGCTGAGCGGCGTAATCGTCACTCCCCGGTTGGGACCGTTGGAGATCGCGTGGATGATCGAATCCTGGCCCATATAGATCGCTACGTGGGTCACGATATCGGATCGTCCCCCGGTGGCAAAAAACACCAGGTCGCCGGGCCGCAAGTCGCCACGGGAGATCCGCGTGCCGAACTGCGCCATATCACGGGAGACTCGGGGCATCCCCGGCACGTGGTTCCGGTATACTCGCAGCACGAACCCGCTGCAGTCAAAACAGGGTGGCGAAATACCACCGTGACAGTAGTCGATCCCGGCGTACTGCTGCGCCGGCCGCAGGATTTCGCGTTGTACGTCCAGCGCGCCTACCATGACTCCACTCAGCACGAGCAGAAGAAAAACGTTCACAGGAACTTTTATGTTTTTTTTAATCATGAATACCCCCATCCAGCTTTTTTCGGTACCTTTTTACTATGATAAAGCGTATTCTCGTTTTTTCCATGGTTTTGGCTTCGAATGTCACGATCATGGGCGTTTTCGCGCAGCAACCGGCGTTCGATTTCGAGACTCTGGAACCAGGACAGGAAGCGGCGATCTTTGCCGGTGGATGTTTCTGGTGCATGGAACCTCCTTACGACGCGCTGGACGGTGTCGTGCGGACGATTTCCGGTTATACCGGTGGAACGCTGCCGAACCCTACGTACCGACAGGTAGTAAACGGCGGCACCGGCCATTACGAGGCGGTGCTTGTGATCTACGAGCCCGACACGGTCACGTACGAGAAGCTCCTGGAAGTATTCTGGTTCAACGTGGATCCTCTGGACGACGGGGGACAGTTCTGCGACCGCGGCGATATGTACCGCACGGGGATATTTTTCCGGGACCAAGACCAGCAGCGCCTGGCGGAAGAGAGTCGTCGCGCGCTCGACGCATCGCGACGTCTTCCACGACCGGTGGTAACCCCGATCATGCCGGCGGAGGAGTATTACGTGGCGGAGAACTACCACCAGCGGTACTACCGCAGAAACCCCGTACGCTACCGTACGTATCGCACCGCCTGCGGGAGAGATGCACGCCTGCGGCAGTTGTGGGGACCGGACGCTCCGTATTAAAATCGGGCCATGGGTGATTCCGACAAATCCTCACGACCTCGTGGACGACGGGTACTCTTTGTAGACCCCCCGAGCGTGGTTCAGGAGCACATGGTCCACTTTCTCGTTACTGCGCAGTACGAGGCGGCGATTGTAAAGGACATCCGGACGATCCAGGCGATTCTGAACAAGTTTCCCAACTCCGTGGTCTACTTCAACGCCGACACCCGGACATCTACGGGTACGTTGGAGCAGATAGTCCGGGCCGTGGTCGACTCCCGTGACAAGCACGGCGCCGACGTGGGGATCATCACCTATAACGAGGACCGCGACCTGGCGCAACACTACCTGATGGAGGTGGGTGTAACTGCAGGTTATATCACTTTGAACATCGGCTTTGAAAAGAGCGCGCGTATCATCATCCGGGCTCTGGAAGCGGCGGAAGCCCGGGGAGATCGACGGTTCGTCCGCGTGCGGGTTCCCCCGGGACGAGCCAAACTGAACGTAAACCTCAACAGCGGCGGACGTATAATCCCCGGTGCAGTCCTCGATATCAGCGAAGCGGGCGCGGCGTGCCGGCTCGCTGAAGACTATCCCACGGGGACGGAGTTCCCGGATATTCAGCTTCAACTCTGGGGCACGCTCTGTCGAGTCTCCGGGAGGATTGCGGGTAAACGGGAGACCCCGGACGGTACGGTGAGCGTCGTACTGTTCGACACGATCAACGACAGCTCAACACGAGCAAAGATCTACGCGTTTCTCAAACGGGTTATGCAACATGAGGTGGATTCAGCACTGTGATCGTACAACTTGCGATGCTCGGCACGATGCTGCTGTGGGGTATTTCCTTCGTCGTGTCGAAGGTTATCCTGGACCAGATCTCGCCCCTGACATACATGGGTGTCCGTTTTCTGATCGCCTCGATCCTGCTGGCGATAATCATGGTTATCCGGGGACGACCGCGGTTTCCCCGGAAAGTTCATGGCTTGATCGCCCTGACCGCCCTGGCGGAGCCGGTGGCGTACTTCCTCTTTGAGAGTTACGGACTCCGCCTTACCACCGCAACGACGGCGTCGCTTATAATTTCCACGATTCCCATGGCCGTAATGGTCATGGCGGCACTTACCCTGGGCGAACCGATCGCACCGCGGGGAATCGTGGCGGTGTTCCTCTCGGTCGGAGGTGTAATGCTCCTGGTATTCGGCGCCGACGCCGGCACCGCCTCCACCGCGGCAACGGGACCGGCCCAACACGGCCTGGGGGTTCTGCTCTTGTTCGGGGCGGTTATATCCGCGGCGATGTATATAACTCTCGCGCGAAATCTCACGCAGAAGCACGATCCTGTTAACCTGACGGTGGTGCAGACCTGGTGGGGCGCGGGAGTATTTGTCATCCTCTGGCAGGTACAGGCGCCGGCGGCGAGGGCGGTGACGCTGACGCCTCCGGGATGGATCGCTATCGCCTTTCTTGCGGCGGGCGCCACGGTGACGGCGTTCCTTCTCTACAACTGGGCGTTGCGATACGAGACCGCGGGACGGGCGTCGCTTTACATCAACGCGATCCCCGTCGTAACGGCGATAACCGGAAGAATCTTTCTGGATGAACGCTTTACGGCAATGCAGATCGCCGGCGCCGTACTCGTCCTTGTGGCGGTACGTTTTGCCTCCTACCGAAGGGAGATAGTCCTTGTCCCACCGGAAGCGTGAAACACCGTTCTCGCATTGCCCCGGATGCGGTGCGCCGGAGTTGACGTTCAACGGTGTCAACCGCTTCGCCTGTACCCGGTGCGGGTTTGTCTTCTTTCACAACACGGCGGCGGGGTGCGCAGCGATCCTGACCCTGCAGGATGCGCGGGACCGAGTTGAGAAGATTCTACTTCTGCGACGCGCCCGGGATCCCGCCCGGGGAAAGCTCGACCTTCCCGGTGGATTTATTGACCCCGGCGAGTCCGTGGAGGAAGCGCTTACCCGGGAAATACGGGAGGAAACAGGACTGGAAGTACGGGATCTCGGATACTTCTGCTCCGGCCCCAACCGGTACGAGTACCGGCAGGTTCTCTACAATACCTGTGACCTGGTGTTTACCGGAACGGCGGATCCCGGCGGACTGCGACGGGAGGAATCCGAGGTAGCGGCCCTGGTGCTGCGCCGGCCGGAAGAGATCGTATTGGAGGAGATCGCCTTTCCTTCCCTGCGCAGCGCCATGCACCGCTATCTCACCGCCCTGCGAGAGCGTTCGTAACCTTGATATACACACCTGTGCGGTGTACTTTGTAACGGACTACAGGGGAGAACCACATGCAACCGTTCGATTTAAGCAGGATAAACGGCCCCCACGCGGGACAACCGGTGATAACGGAAGGACCGGATCCGGGAAAAGCCGCGGCGGCGCTGGTACTGATCCACGGTCGCGGCGCGGGAGCCCAGGATATACTGGGGCTCGGTCGGGAGATTACGGGGGCGCTCAACCGCAGGGATCTGCTGCTTCTGGCACCGCACGCGATGCGATCCACCTGGTATCCCCAACGTTTCATGGAACCGGAAGAATACAACCAACCTTGGCTTGATTCCGCCCGGGAAGCGGTTCAGTACCTGGTACGCCACGTGACCGAGAAAGGTTTGGCCCGCTCCCGCGTATTTCTCCTTGGCTTCAGCCAGGGAGCGTGCCTTGTCGCGGACGCCGCGGCCCGGCATCCGCATCGATACGGCGGTTTGTTTATACTGAGCGGCGGTCTCATTGGCCCCCCGGGCAGCGCCTTCGACTTCACCGGCGACCTGCGAGGTACACCGGCGCTGGTGGGATGCAGCGATATCGATCCCCATATACCGCACCAGAGGGTACTGGAAACAGCCCAGGTCCTGGAGAAACTCGGAGCCGCCGTCGATCAGCGCACCTATCCAGGTATGGGACACACGATCAATACGGACGAGCTGGAGAAGATAGTCTCTACGATCCAGACCGTCCTGGCGTAAGCCGGAGGTAATCAGGACCCGGCTGAACGCTCCCGCTCCCGAACCGCCGCCTGCATTGCCCGGATCTCAGCGATCTTCGCGTCGATCGCGGCCTGGTTTTCCGGATTGTAGAACCGCGGCGCCCAGAGGAAGCTGAAGCTCACGGCACCGCCCCGGGTGACCGTGGCGTGGTGCGCCCGGTGCGCGTTAATTATCCGTTTCAGGTAACGACTCTTCGGCTTGAACTTGAACGCTTTGATCCTTCCGTGAAACATGATGTCATGAAAGAGCACGTAGCCGATACCGTACAACGCGACGCCGAACCCCGCCGACGCCACCTCGTACCAGCCGCTTCGAAGACCGGAAAAAATCAGCACGAAGGATAGACCCGCGAAGAAGAAGAAGTACAGGTCGTTCTTCTGGAAGATCTTGCCCCGTCGGTTGTGGTGGTCGTAATGCAGGCACCAGCCGGTACCGTGCATGACGTACTTGTGCATAAACCTCGCCACGAACTCCATCGCCACGGCGGCGCCGACGAACGCGATAATACTGATTGCTACCCGGATGATTGTGGTTGTCATATTCCGTAATTATAACGATTGGCGAAGAAAACGGCGAAGTCTATCCCACGCTTCGGCTGCGTCACCACGTTCCCGGATCGAGGAGGAGGTGATGAACGCGTGTCCCTGATCGGCAAAAACATGAAACTCGGTGGTCACGCCGGATCGGCGGAGCAGGTGCTCGAACTCCTCCACGCGGTGCTGCGGGATCGTGCGGTCGCGGCCGCCGTATATACCGAGGACGGGACCGGCCGAGCCGAGGAGCCCGGGATCATCACCCTCCCCGAGAGGACCACCGCCGTACAGGATCGCCGTGGCACCGATCCTCCCGGAGCGCATTCCCAGATTCATCGCCTGCGTACCGCCAAAGCAGAACCCCACTACCGCCACACGGTCCGGATCTACGTCGGGAACGTCGAGCAGACGCTCCAGCGCCCGATCCAGGTCCCGGTCTATACGGTCCTGCGGCGTCGTGAGGAGCTGTACCACCGCTCCGGGTAGCGTGACTGCCATCTTCCCACGCAGGAGATCGGGAGCCAGCACTACATATCCGTCCGCCGCAAGCTGCTCCGCAAGGTTTGCCATATTCTTATTCAAGCCCCACCACTCGTGAAGCAGCAGGACCGCCGGGTACCGACCGTCCGCAGAAGGGATCGCCGGAGCCGGATTTCCGGTAGCGGGACGTGGAACAACGCGACGCGCCTGCACCGGCGTTACCAGATATCCGCCGAGAAGAGCTCCCTCCCGGTCGCGCCACGTGTCGTTCCACATCGTCCGGGCAGAAGCTCCGCCGGTGGAATCCATCAGCCCCCATACGGCGACTAGTATAATCACGAGCAACGGTGCGATCCAGATCCAGTGCAACCTGCGTCGTTTGTCCGGCAGTTTCATCCAACCAGATTAGGCCCGGGACACTCCCGAGTCAAGGACCGGGTCACGACCCCGGGAGTTCTCAATGCAGGATGTCGTTACTACGTTGTGGTGGAATACGACGGAGCTCGATCGCAACGTCCCCGAAGGAAAAACGGTCCGATTCGCGGTCGTCTCGAACTACGGGGACGCGCAAACGATGGATGTTCCGTCGACGCCA
>SLRR01000123.1 GCA_007130865.1 Spirochaeta sp.
GAGGAGCGCGAGGCTCGTGATCTGGTACGGAGAAAGTCCTCCTCCCACCGGCCGGTGCATCCGGAGAAACTCTATCAGAAAACGATACGCACCCATGCCCACCAGAAACGCCGCCGTGGTGGCACCCTCCCGCCGGGAACGTCGGTAAAACGTCACCAGCACTGGAAACAGGACGATACCCGCGAGCGACGAGTAGAGCTGCGTCGGGTGACGCGCCAATAACCCGCGGGGCCAGGCGATACCCCAGGGATTATCGATCACCAGCCCGGCGCAGCAGCCGTTCAGGAAGCAGCCCACGCGGCCGATCGCGTAACCCACCGTAACGAAGGGCAGTGCCATGTCCAAAACGTGCAGAGGCGAGATCCCCAGAAACCGGGTATAGAGAACAACTCCGGACACGGCTCCGATAAGACCACCATGGAACACCAGACCCCCCTCCCAGACGCGGAGTATCTGCGAGGGATCCGACAGGAACTGCTCCCGGTAGAGCAGGACATACCCGATGCGCGCGCCCAGAAGCAGAAAGATCGTGGCCACAACGGAAAGCTCGCGGATGCGCCGACGATCCAGCACGGCTCCGGCAACGTCGACTTTGGTACGATACAGCCGAAGCGCGGGACCTCGGACGAGCAGGTAGACCGTCACTGCCGCAGCCAGCAACAGCAGAACGTAACTGCGCAGAAGAAACAACCGACCGAGCTGTTCTTCAAATAGATACGGATACATCAGGGTGAATTGTAGCATCGGCTGCCGTAATCAACAATTTTTACGGCAGAAATCAGACAAGCACCCCGAGCTCGCGAGCGACCGCGACCGCTCGGGTCCGTTTACTCACCCCCAGCTTGCCAAAGACGTTACTCAGATGCCATTTTACCGTGCCCGGTGAGATGAAGAGCTTCTCTCCGATCTCCTCGTTAGAAAGACCCTGTTCCACCAGGCGGAGGATCTCCAGTTCCCGGGCGCTCAAGTCCTCGACAAGATCCATCGAGGACGCGTGTCCGCTGGAAACACCCGTTCCGCTCACTCCCTCGACGGTGTGTTCTTCTATCCGGTTGCCCACCTCCGGCGAGACCGGCTCACCCTCGTCGATGAACACCTGATGATACCCGGCGGGACAACCCAGCGCCCGGGCGGCCTCCCGGTGCTCCCCCGCGCCCTTAGCGTTCCCCAGCGTCTCCGCCAGGAGTCCTTGCAGCAACAGCGCTTCAACCTGGAGTCGCAGTTCACCACCGGTGCGCGTACGCTCCTGCAGGTGATAAAGCAACTCCGAGGCGTGTTCAACGTTTTCCGCGGACCTGGTGTCTGCCGATACCAGGTCGGCGATCATGATCCGCGCCAGTACCAGGCCCGCCCATTCCAGACCGGGGGGAACCGGTTTCCCCTCCTCGACGTTCAGCGCAACAAGCTCCCCGCGCGCTTCACCGTATCGTTCCAATGATACCAGAGCGCGTGCGGTCCATATGCCAGTACCGATCGTGACGAAGCTCGGTAGCTTCAACTGCCGGTTCAGTTCTTTGAGGCGGTTGGTCGTCTCAAGAACACGCTCCGGCTCTCCCCGGGAGTGGTACAACGCCGCAAGATAGAGAGAGTTCCATCCCCAGCCGGGTTTTTCCTCCGATCCCATAACCAGAGCGCGCTCCAGACACCGTTCAGATTCCTCGAGGTTGCCGTATTCGCGGTTGAGTTCGCCCAAAAGTCCCCAATGCAACGCCACTCGGGGGATACCACCCAGACCTTCACGCCGGGCGGTAGCCAGCATATCCCGGGTCATCGTCCACGCTTCCTCCAGCCGTCCCATCCTGTGCAGCGCTGTGGCCAATTTGAGGCCCGTCGTGAGAGGGAGGAAGCGGTTCGTACCGTGCAGCGCGTTCCGGTGTGCCTCCTGGTAGAACGAATACGCTTCCCGGGGGTTTCCGGAAAAAAACCGCGCGTCACCGGAGTAGATCGCTACCCGCCAGCGCCAGGTGTACCAATCCGCCGGCAGATAGCGCAGCGCCTCCTCGGCGTACTCGATCGCCCGGTCCAGATCGTGTGAATAAATACTCCGAAATGAGAGCACCGTGGAGCGCATGCCGCGAAACAGACGCTGCGCTTCCTCCGTTTCACAGGATAGTTCTTCCGAGAGGCGCAGGTATGGATCGGCCCGTTCACGACCGAAGTAGTTCAAGAAATACAACGCCTTGAAGAGAACCACGATGGGAGATCTCTGTAACGCTTCATCGGGCAGATCCTCCAGGCAACGGATCAGCTGCCCCGGTCCCTCGAGAGCGAGAATCGTGTCGTGATAATCCTCGAGAATCCGGATTACTGCATCCCTGTCGTCCCCGAGACGAGCGTGCCGGATAGCTTCACCGGGCATCCCCTGCGAGAGATACCACGCCGACGCCCGTCGGTGAAGTTCGGAAACGACGCCGGGATCCTCCCGCTTGAGTCGGTACCTGAGAAGGTCCGCAAAGAGCGCGTGATACCGGAACCACGTACCCCGCTCGTCGAGACGCAGGATAAAAAGATTCTCCCGTACGAGGCGGCTGATGAGCTCGTCACTGTCGTCACGATCGATAACCGCGTCGCAGAGGGAGGCGCAGAATCGTTCCAGCACGGCGGTGCGCAGGAGGAACTCCTGCATCGCCCGGGACTGACGGTTCAGGATCTCTTCACTCAGGAAGTGGAGCACGTGGCGGTGGCTTCCGTCGAACTCCCGGAGAAAGCGGTCCACTTCGTCCCGGTGCGAGGCCAGGGAATGGACCGCCAGTTGCAGTCCCGCGATCCATCCTTCCGTTTTCTCCGTGAGTATCGACAGATGCTTCTCCGCAAGGGAGAGACCGGTTCGGTCCATGCAAAGGTGCGCTACCTCCTCTCCGGTAAACCGCAATTCCTCAAGTCGGACCTCATCCATCGTGTTTCTCGCGCGCCAGCGGGCGAGCGGCCAGGGTGGGTCCGAACGGGTCGTGACGATCACGTGTACGGCCGGGGGGAGGTTTTCCAGAAAGTAGATCATGTCCTGGTGTATTCCTGGGTTTTCGATGTGGTGGTAATCGTCTAGGACAAGGTACAGCGGTTGTTCCAGAGCGAACAGATCGTTCAGCAGCGGTACCAGCTGCGCTCCCGCGGAAGCGGACCGGTCCGGTCCCGTGGATTGGATCGCCTCCGCCGAGGCCGACCCCGTGCCCGGCACCGGTTCCTGCATCGCCGCGATAAGATACGTCCAGAAACGACCCGGCTCGTCGTCGGTCGGGTCGAGGGAATACCACGCGAGTGCTTTTTCTCGACCGGCGAGCCAGGTGCGCACCTGTGTCGTTTTACCGTATCCCGCGGGAGCCGACACCAGAGTCAGCCGGCGGAGAAAGCGATCGTTCTCCCGGAGGTGGCGATCCAGTGCTTCCTGCAAACGCGGACGCGGCAGGATCCCCGTGCCAAGGGGAGGAATACTGATCTTCACTTTAAGGATAGACTGGTTCATGCGCCCGCACCGTGCAGCAGCGCTTCACCCGCGGGCGTCACGGTGAGGTTTCGCCGCCAGAAGCCGGTCTCCCGGCAGTAACCTTCCCGGACAAGCCTGGCGAGTACGGCAGAGAGACGCAGCGAAGGGATCTGCTTCTCCTCCACGAGCCCCCGTAACCGCGTTTGAACTACCGCTTCCAGGACACACCGCTCCTCGGCCCGGAAAAGCTCGATCGAATCTTTGTCGACGTAACCGCTGTTCGAGGACAGTACGAACGTGTAAAACCCTCGACCCCGTACGTTCTCCCGTCGCACCGAGCCGGTTCGCTCGAGTTCTTCCACGATCGTATTCGCGTCGGCAGCGTCGATCGCCAGCATATCCGTGATTTCCGCGAGCGTCCGGTACCCTGCGGCGATACAGTTTACGACGTCCGTTGCTCCATGGGTGTTACGGTTGCGGGTGCTCCCGGGCTCGCCGAAGCGCCGGGAGCACCGGACTCGCGACAGGGGTGTTATCACGAGCGCAGCGGACAGACTCACGGCAAACCCCACCAGGCCTACGTGTACGTACCGGTCGATCACGAAAACGTCGGTCAGCTGAAGTACCGTGAGTAAACCCATGACCGCAATTCCCAGTACGGTGGACCACAACGCCGCCGCAGCGGTAAAGCGCGGCCAGACGATTCCCAGGACGATCAGGAGTGCCGGGGGACCGAGCCAGGCGTTGGCAAACGCAAAGAGGATCAGCGGTCCGCCGGGATAGAAACAGAGTATCCACACCAGGAGCCCCAGAGCCAGGAGTATCACCTTTGAGGAGCGGAGCAGCGCCTCCGGTTCCGCTTCGGGACGGAATCGCCGCTGGTAGATATCGCGTACCACCACGGCGGTAGCCCCCATATGAGCGGTTGTAGCGGTGGAGATCCCCGCCGCGAGCGGTACCAGGAGCAGCAGCGAGGAAAAGAAGAGCGGCACGCTCCGGAGGAAGACGCCGTACACGGTGGAGGCGACAAAAAAGTCCGCTTCTCCCATCAGCTCCGGGTAAGCAGCACGGACATACGTACCGATCAGCAGGAGCGGAGCGTAGACGAAAACCGCCAGGAGCAGACCCGCCAGGACAAAGGAGTTGCGCGCGGCCTGTTCCGTCCGGCAGGAGGCGCTGCGCAACCAGTAATAATTGTTTCCCCACACAAGAAAGGTGGCAAAGAGGAGTATCGAAGTCAGTACGCTGGGAAACCGGGGACTCAGTACCGGCAGGGTTCCCATGCTGCCGGTGATCCAACCGCCGGGCGCACGGGCCGTTACCCAACGCACGTCACCGAAAGTCGTCACCAGGAGAAAAAGGATAAGGGGGACCGCCACCAGACCCAGGAGCAACTGGATGAAGTCGGTGAACGTGATCGCCCAGAACCCTCCCAGAAAGGAGAAAAGCAGAAACACCGCAAAGATCACGGAAATCGCCACGGCCGAGGGGATCCCCGCGAACCCCGTTACAACCGCCGCGATGGAGACCACGTTGTTGGCCATGATGCCGGTGAGTCCGATGATCGTCCCGATCGTGACGACCAGGCGTACCGTTCCACTGAAACGCACTTCCAGCCATTCCGGAAGCGTCTGGGCACCGCAGCGACGGATAATCGGGGCGAAGAGTACCCCGTACAGCATCAGTCCCCCGATACTGAAAGTGAGTTGGTTCAGCAGAGCCGGCCAGAAGCCATAAAGCACGGCCATGCCCGGCACCAGGGCTACGCTGGATCCGGCAAATCCGATCGCCGCCACACCGAAGACGTTCAACAGAGTACCGACTTCCCGGCCCGCCAGAAGGTAATCCGAGGCATCGTGAATCCAGCGCCGGGCGCGGA
>SLRR01000114.1 GCA_007130865.1 Spirochaeta sp.
CCCGCATTTTCAGGGGGTTCGGAGAGGAAGCGAAACGCATCTTTGGAAAAAGCATGTCCCTCGACTCCGTACCCGGAATGGAGCGACACTTCGCCGTAACGGTCCGTCAGCCGGTAGGCGTGGTTGCCGCGGTTGTTCCGTTCAACTACCCGGTGGAACTGTACTCTCATAAGGGACCGGCTGCGCTGGCCGCGGGTAACGCGGTAATCGTCAAACCACCGAGTGACTGTCCGCTCACGCTCTTGAAGATCGCGGAAATCCTTGAGGAGTGCGGACTTCCGGAAGGCGCTCACCAGGTGATCACCGGGTCCGGCGAGACGATCGGCGACCTGATTTCTTCGTCTCCCGGTGTGAATCTCATCTCCGTCACAGGCAGCACCGCCGTGGGTAAGCGGATTTCCCGTATGGCGGCGGAAACGCTGGCAAAGGTCCACCTGGAGCTGGGGGGTAGCGATGCCACGATCATATGCGCCGACGCCGACCTGGATCGCGCCGCGGAAGCGGTGATTCTCGGACGACTCGCACGCGGGAACGGGCAGATCTGCTGCGCGGTAAAACGGGTGTTTACCGAGAAAAAAATACACGAGGAGTTCTGCGATATCCTGTCCAAGAAGACCGACAAGCTCATCGTGGGCGATCAACTCGACGAGAAGACCGACGTCGGCCCGCTGATCACCGAGAAAGCCGCGATCCAGGTAGCCGACGACATCGACGAGGCAGTGAGTCTCGGCGGACGGGTCCGTTCCGGCGGACCACGAAACGGCGCATTTATCATGCCGACGGTCCTGACCGGCGTGCCTGCAAAGGCGCGGGTTTTTGCGGAGGAAACATTTGGTCCTGTTGTCCCGGTGGGTCCGTTTGACACCCTGGACGAAGCGGTTAACCTCGCCAACAGCAGCCAGTACGGGCTCCAGGCGGCGGTGTTCACACAAAGTGTCACCCGTGCCCTCGACATAGCATACAAACTCGACGTAGGCGGGGTGGTCGTGAACTGGTCCTCCGCGGTACGCCTGGAAAATCTCCCCTTCGGCGGGGTCAAGATGACCGGGCACGGCCGGGAAAGCATCCACAACACGCTGTTGGAGATGACGGAAGAGAAATCGATCCTTATTTACAATGCGTTGTCGGTGTTCGACGCGCAAGACTGACGAAAACCAAGGAGGTTTTTATGGTACGGTACGGATTCAAGGGAGCGGTCCTGGTACTGGTACTGCTCATGGTAGCCACTCCGGCGTTTGCCGGAGGCGGAAGAGAGGCGCCGGACGAACCCGCTCCGGCGGAAATCACGGTCGGTCTCCTGGCACGGGGGATCTCCGACGCGTTGATCCCCTACCTGGACGAGTTCGAAGCGGAAACCGGCATCAGCGTGAACCTGGAGCAGCACGCGTTCGACAGTTTGCGCGACAGGATGATGCTCGAGTTTGCCGCGGGTTCGGGGTACTTCGATATCATCTACCTTTCTCCGGGATACCTGGGCGAACTGGTGGAGAACGACTACATCATGCCCCTGAACGACCTCATGGCGGAACAGGGCTTTCGTACGGAGGAGTTTCTCCCGGCGGGAATCGAGATTAGCCGGTACGGTGCAGGCGAGGAGATCTGGGGCTTCCCCTATCTGGCGGACACCTCGATACTCCTGTACCGCAAGGATCTGTTCACCGATCCCGACGAACGCGCTGCGTTTCGGGACCGATACGGATACGAGCTTCCCGTTCCCAGTGTAGACAACCCCGTAACAACCGACGAGTTTCTCGATCTTGCGGAGTTCTTTACCCGGGACGATATGTACGGTTTTGGATATCCCCAGACCGGGGTTGCCTACGGAAACCTGCACATAATGCCCTGGATCTGGACGTTCGGCGGGGAGTACTACGACGACAACCTGAACGCCACGCTTGACGATCCCCGCGTCGTCGATGCGGTAGACTACGCGCGACGTCTGCAGGACTTCCAGCCCGCGGGCGTTCTCGGATGGGATTACGGCGACCACATTCCCCGTTTTTACGAAGGCGGCCTGGCGATGACCGCGGGGTGGTTTCATATGGGGCTGGAAGCGAACGATCCGGAACTCAGTGACGTAGCCGGAAACGTGGGGTACGCTCCGATGCCGTATAATCCCGACAGCGGACGCGATGCGGCGTATACCGTCCTCGGCGGCGGAAGCGTGGCGGTCACCGCGCATTCCCGCAACCCGGAGGCGGCGTTTACGTACCTCAACTGGATGTTCGGTGATACCGACCGCGCCCTCGAGTGGTACCTGAACGGAGGTGGAGCTACCCGGCCGGAGATCTACGAGCACCCACGCGTTCACGACGAGTATCCCTGGGCGGCGGACTTCTTCCCCGTGGCAAACTTCTCCCTGGCTAATACCGCGAAACAACGGCCGACGCTCCCCAATTCGCACGAGATCTTTGAGGTCATGTCCGAGATGTGGCACGAAGTATCCCTCGACCGAATGACTCCGGAAGAAGGAGTGCAGTGGGCACAGAGTGAACTCGATCGGCTCCTGGCGCCCTGGCGATAGGCGATAGATTCGTTCTTTCCGCCACACGTCGACGGTACGGACCAGGTACTCCGACGTTACGACCTTGATTGATGCTACAATTGGTTCCGTCGCCGTCCGATTGACGGCGGCGGAACTGTACGAAACTGCAGGAGGAGGGTAACGTCCGATGCAGCAGACGATGCAGCACCCATTACGAGCACGCCGGGACTGGAGGAGTGCGCTCCTGTATATCGGTCCCAGCATTTTTGTTCTGACCGTGATCGCCGTGGTACCGGTCGCATACGCTTTTGTAACGAGCATGTCCGACTGGCACCTGCATCGCCCGGCGATGAGACAGTGGGTTGGACTGGAAAACTATACCCGGCTTCTGGCCGATCCCCGATTCCTGAACTCCGTGGGGGTCACCCTCCTCTTTACCGTGCTCGCCGTCGGTTTCTCGATGGTTGCGGGATTCGTTATCGCACTTCTCATCCAGAAGCACTTTCCGGGCAAGAACATCGTCCGTGCCCTGCTGACTATCCCGATGATCATGACTCCCGTGGTGTCGACGTTGATTTTCCGGGTTTTCTTCTTTGAAGCGGACGTAGGCCTGGTTAACTGGGTGCTCCGTATGTTTGGAATTCCCGGCCCCGCCTGGGTCGCGTCCTCACCGTACGCTTTTGTTTCGATCATCATCGTACAGACCTGGTTCATGACACCTTTCGTAATACTCGTGGTGGACGCGGCGCTGGAAAGCCTGCCTAAAGAACCGTTCGACGCGGCGATGATCGACGGCGCATCCTACCTGCAACGGGTGATCTGGCTTGTTATACCGATGCTGAAAGGGACTCTGCTCTTCACGCTGGTGTTCCGCATAACGATCGACTACCGGATGTTCGAGACGATCTACATCCTGACCGGCGGCGGACCGTCACGGGACACGCAGGTTCTGAGCGTGTGGGTCTATAACCGCGCGCTGCGGAGCTTTGACGTGGGATACGCCAACGCGGGCTCGGTGATCATGATGCTGATCATCGCGGTTACGTGCCTGACCCTGCTGCTCTTTGCGTACCGGAAGGCGGACCGCATATGATCGACACCAATACGACTGCGCGCGCCGTCAGGTCCGCTCTTCGCGTGCTCCGGGGTCTCGTCATCGCCCTGGCGGTGTTCGTCGCGATCTTCCCGCTGTTCTGGGTGGTGCTGGCATCGTTCAAGACTCCCGCCGACGTGATGCGCATTCCCCCGGTGATCGTCTTCACCCCGACGCTGATGAACTACGCCGTGGTCGCCCGGGAACGGTTTGCGTTCTACTTTGAGAACAGCGTCTATATCACCGCAGGGTCGGTGCTGCTTACGATACTGCTGGGCGTGCCGGCTGCGTTTGGTCTCTCGCGACTCCGCATCCGGTTCAAGAAAACGATCATGCTCTTTATTCTCTCCGTCCGCTTCTCGCCGTATATCGTGTTCGCTCTGCCGCTCTTTCTGATCATGAGCCAGCTGCGCCTGATCGGGAACCGGACGGCGATCGTCTTTGTCTATATCATCATCAACCTCCCGGTCGTGATCTGGCTGATGCGGGCGTTCTTTGACGATATACCGATGGAACTGGACGAGGCCGCCGCGATCGACGGGGCAAGCCGGTTCCGGGTGTTTCGCTCGATCGTGCTTCCCTGCGCGGCACCGGGGATCGCCACCGTTACGATTCTCTCCTACATCTTTGCGTGGAACGAGTACCTCTTTGCCCTGGTCCTCTCGGGACGTGACGCGCAGACGCTGACCGTGGGTCTGACGCGCTTCCTGGGCGGTATGGAGACCGCCGTCCGCTGGGGCATGCTTTCAGCGTGGTCGGTGGCGGTGATCGCGCCGGTCGTACTCGTGTCGCTCCTGGTTAATCGGCAATTGAGGAGGGGGTTCGCCGGCGAGATCCAGTAACGGATCCGGTGTCATCCGCGAATAACTCGACTCGGTCCCGACCGTTCTGCTTGGCCAGGTACAGGGCGATATCGGCACGACGGATCAGATCAAGAGGTTCGCCGTCTTGCGTCGGAACCATTGCGGCACACCCGAGGCTCACCGTTACCGGTCGGGTCTCGCCTGTACCGTCTTCAGGGCCGCACCCCGGTATAGCCAGGTTCCGCACTGCAGCGCGGATGATCTCCGCCAACGCGAACGCTCCTGCCCGGTCCGTCTCCGGTAAGAGTACGGCGAACTCCTCGCCGCCGTACCGTACCGGCAGGTCCGCCGGGCGGTGAACGGACCGGCTCAGGGTATCGGCTATCAACCGAAGCACTTCGTCCCCCGCGAGGTGGCCCTTGGAATCGTTGTACCGTTTAAAGTGATCGATATCGATCATGACACAGGCCAGGCTGGTTTCATCCCGACAGGCCCGCTTCCACTCCTGTTGCAGGTATTCGTCCAGGCGCCGCCGGTTGGCGATACTCGTAAGAGCATCCAGTCGCGTAAGGCTCTTCAGCGTGATCGTGGTTCCTTCCAGCTTGGTTTTCTCCCGGAAGAGCTCCTCGATACGTACGTACGCCAGGGAGTAGCGCCTCGCCAGGATTACAGCTTGCAGGAAAACAAAGACGAGGAACCCCGTCGGAGCCAGGTACGCGGTATCGATGATCATCCGGTGGTACAGGATGTCGTTCACGACAAACCCGAGGTAGACCGCGAACGCCCCGAAAAACAACGCCGCGTCGGTACGGTTCCGGTACCACGCAAGAACGAGAGTGACAACACAGTATATCGCGGCAACGATCACTACAACCTGGAACGGCAGCAGCAACGCCGAAAACACCATGGGCGG
>SLRR01000280.1 GCA_007130865.1 Spirochaeta sp.
AACCTCTTCTGGACGTGGAGATTCGCCACAGTCTCGGGTACGTCCCCGTTGGAGGCGCGTCGCTCCTGATAGCGGTCGCCGCGGGACACCGGGACGAGGCGTACCGGATCTCCCGGCGGATCCTGGAGGAGATCAAGGCGGACGTCCCGATCTACGGAAGGGAACTGACCGGGGAGAAGGGTTCCCAGTGGAAGGTTAACCGCTGAGGTTGAGGTTTTAAGAAGCGTGTTGATAAACCGTCATAAGTGCTTGCTGTGTAACGATTTATAACCGAATACCGTCGATAAACCACTCAATTCCTCGTAAGTATCTGCTATGTAAGGAAATAGATTGGATTATCAACAGGCTTCTGAATACCTTACGATCAGCGCCGTGCGTGGGCGGGACGGAACGCTTCAATAACGGCAGGGTCCGTTTCCAGAGCCGGACCGCCGATCAGTTCGATCCCGTACGGTACGGCTGCAAAGACTCCGTTCAGACAGTCCGCGATCGCCGAGGGGTTGCCCGGCAGGTTTATTATCAGAGACTTACCGCGGATCCCCGCGGTCTGGCGGCTGAGAATCGCCGTGGGAACCACTTTGAGGGAGACGTTCCGCATGAGCTCGCCAAACCCGGGAAGCATACGAGAACAGGCTTCTTCCGTAGCCTCCGGAGTGACGTCCCGCGGAGCAGGTCCGGTACCGCCGGTGGTGATCACCAGGGGACACGTTGCCCCGTCGCAGAGCTCGGAGATCGCAGTGGTAATTGCCGGGGTCTCGTCGGGAACGATACGGGTTACCGCGGTCCAGGGCGTAACCAGCGCCTTCTCCAGCCACGTTTGAACCGCCGGTCCACCACGGTCGACGTATTCACCACGGTTCGCGCGGTCGGAGACGGTAATGATTCCGATCGGTACAGGTTTCATGCGGTCAGTATGCAGGCGTCGCGCAGGTTGGTCCATCCCGTCGGCGCGGTTGTAACGGGCAGGGGTATACCGGTATTCTTCTGCGATATATGGGTACCAAGTTGTTACACGACGTAGAGATCCTCAAGGTTTCCTCCGATGGTACCGCGGTCGAGTCGGACGTGGTCGTGCCGGAGTACGCGCTGCATTTGGTCG
This sequence comes from Spirochaeta sp., assembly GCA_007130865.1. GTDB lineage: Bacteria > Spirochaetota > Spirochaetia > DSM-27196 > Alkalispirochaetaceae > Alkalispirochaeta. Next base: position 1,100 of record SLRR01000280.1, read on the forward strand.
TGAACGGGGAGAACCTGGCTACCCTTATGTGTCTCCCGGAAGCGCTCCGGGAGCTGATCACGGGATTTCTGATTTCGGAGGGGCTCGTGAAGGACGAGTCCATGATCCGACGGATTCGTATCGAGGAAGAGGGTGGAGAAGCGCAGGTGACGCTTGCCGGTGACGTGGAGCTTCCGCTCCGGCTGTACGGAAAGACGACCGTTAACGCGGGTTGCGGGAGTCCGTCGTTGTTTCCAAGGACACTGGACTCGATTCGTTCGCGAGAATTGCCTCCCGGTGAACCGGTGAAAGCGTCCTGTATCATGCGGGCGATGCGGGAGTTTCAGAACCTGTCTGAACTTTACGGTCGCACCGGCGGTGTCCATGCGGCGGCGATACTCTTCGAGGACAGGATCGCATGCTTTCGGGAGGACGTGGGCCGCCATAATGCGGTTGACAAAGTGGCGGGAGCGGCGGTGATCGACGGACTTCCCCGGGAACGGTGCGCCGTCCTCACGACCGGGCGGATCTCCTCTGATCTTGTCACCAAGGCGATAGTTCACGGAATACCGATCGTGGCGTCCCGGTCCGCACCGACCGGACGAGCCGTGGAAATAGCGCGGATGCTGAACCTGGGAGTGGCGGGGTTTGTCCGTGGCCGGCGGATGAATATTTACGCCGGGAGAGAACGGTTCGATACGTCCTCCGTGGATAAGGATACTGCGTGAAGGAGAGACCGCTGCCGGTGAGCGCCGCGGTGATTGCCGGCGGTGCCAACTCGCGTATGGGATACCCCAAGGGTCTGCTTGAGATCGGCGGAATCCCGATCATTACCCGGGTTGTGGACGTTCTGGAAACGGTGGCGAAAGATCTGGTCTGCGTGACCTGTCGCCCCGAGGAGTACCGCTGTGAAGGCGGTCGGGTGCGGTTTGTTCCCGATTACGGGGAAACTCCGCGAGGGCCCCTCTCGGGGATCGTAGGCGCGCTCGCGGCGGCGCGGTACCCGGTTTGCCTGGTGGTGGCGGTGGACATGCCGTTTCTGAATCCAACGCTCTTGCGCCACCTCCTCTCGTACGCGGTCCGTGGTGCCGGCCGCGGTCAGGGCGCAGATGACACGCAGTATGCGGACGTGGTGGTACCGGTGATCGAGGACGACCGGCCGGAAAACCTGCACGCGGTATACCGGTCGACCGCGCTATCCGCGGGGGTGGAAGCTTTGACCGCGGACCGACGCCGGGTGTCCGCGTTCTACCGGGATCTCTCGGTAAAACGTGTTTCAGCTGAGGAGGTCCGACGATTTGACCCGGAGTTGCGGAGCTTCGAGAATGTGAACACACCGGCGGAACTCCAGCGGGTTTTGAAACAGCGGGCGTGACGACGGGCGAGGCATCGGCGTTTGGGACTGAATACGTGTGGGACTGAATATATGGGGGAAGACTATGGAACGGCTGAAAAAGGGAGCTGTGATCGGTGTGCGCGGAGCGGTTGTGATCGCGCTCGCGGTGTTGTTCGTCTCCTGCGGGGTCGCTGATACGGCCGACGTGGAGAGCGCGGAAGAGTTCCGCCGGGCGTTCCTCGCGGGGGAGCGATCCTGGGACGACGTTCTGGAGCGCGCCGCGATGGAAGGCGAGGTGGAGTTTTACCATTGGGGCGGAAGCGAAGCGCTGAACAACTGGATGGAAGTCTCCGCCCGTCCCGAGATCGAACGGTTCGATATTCGATTGAACCTTCGGCGATCGGACACGCGGGACGTGGTGGACCTGGTACTGGCGGACCTGGCGGTGGACCGCGGACCCGGAGAAGGTACGGTGGACATGGTCTGGATCAACGGCGAGAACTTCCGTACCCTCAAGGAGAACGACGCGCTCTTTGGATCGTTTGCGGCGTTGTTGCCGAACTCGCGGTACTACGCGCTGGATCCGGATGATCCCGCCTCCAGTGTTAACCTGTTCGACTTCGGAACCCCCACGGAGCTGATGGAGATGCCCTGGGCGGCGTTCCAGTATACGTTCCGTGTAGATACCGCCCGTATCTCACCGGAGGACGTTCCGGGGACGTTCAGAGAACTTGAGCGATGGATGAAGGAAAACCCCGGACGGTTCACCTATGTGGCACCGCCGCACTATATCGGAACCACGTTTGTCCAGACTCTTATGTACGAGAAAAACCCCGACGGTACGTCGTACGAGCCGTTTCTTCAGGAGCCGCACGTACTCGGTCCGGAGGAGTTCACACGCCTCGCACAACCGGCGTTCGAGTTTCTCCGGCGGGTGGATCCGTTCCTCCTCGGAGGCGGTGGCACCGAGGGGCAGCGAGGTAACCCGGTGTATCCCGCGACGGCGGGGGCGTTGCAATCGCGGTTTGTCGGGGGCGAGGTGGACTTTGACATGGAGTTCGGCATCTACGACGTGGACCGGGATATACGCAGCGGCGTATACCCCGAAACGGTGCAGAATATCATTTTTCCCGAGACAGGAATGATAACGGACAAGAGCTTTCTTGCGATCCCCGTGAACGCGCCGAATCCGGCGGCGGCCCTGGTAGCGGTGAACGCACTGTCTTCACCTGAGAGTCACCTCTCCAAGCTGGTGGATATCGGGTACGCTCCCGGCCTGGACGTACCGCTGCTCCCGGAAGAGGACCAGGATCTCTTCCGGCGTTCCGCTCCCGATCTTCGCGGCGTTACGGCGGAGGAACTTTCCCGCCGGGAGGTCCCCAACGTCAACGCGGGCCTCGTGGACGTGATCGACGCGATCTGGATGGAATACGTGGCGGAGCGTTCAAACCGTTCCTTTGAGGATATCGTCGCCGATGCGTGGAGCAGTATTGTCCGCTGATTCCCGCCGGCGCCTGCGGATAGTTCTCGGACTCGCGCCGGCGGTGGGGGCGCTGATCGTCCTGTTTATCGTACCGCTGGTGGTGGCGCTGGTGCAGAGCCTCGGTCACGCGCCGATCTATCGGGTCCGGTCCTTCCCGACGGCTGAGTTTTATCGCCAGGTGCTCTTTTCGTCGCGGTTTCGCGTTTCCCTGGTGTACACGGTGTACTACGCGGTTGTACCGACTATCCTCTCCACGGTGCTAGGCGTTGCCCTGGCGATCGTGCTGACGCGTCGTATCCGGGGATCGTCGGTACTGAGTTTCTTCTTTCGCCTGCCCCTGGTGGTACCCTACCTGGTGGGGGCGGCTATGGTGGTGGCGCTCTTTGCGAACGGCGGCCTGATCGCGCGGGTCCTCTACGCCGTGGGGATGATCGAAACAACAGGGGAGTTTCCCCGGATCCTGTTCAGCCGCGGCGGGTGGGGAATCATGCTGGTGTACCTCTTCAAGCAGATCCCGTTCACGTTCATCATCGTGTCGTCGGTTCTCGCCGGGGTAGGTCCGGAGTACGAGGAGGCCGCCCGGACCCTGGGCGCATCCCGATTCCGGGCGTTTCGGTTCGTGGTACTACCCCGGATCATGCCGGGCGTGGTCACCTCGTCGCTGCTTGTATTCGCGTTCAACTTCCAGTCCTACGAGATCCCCTACCTCCTGGGCGCGACGTTTCCCAACACCCTGCCGGTGGAGGCGTTGCGACGTTTTCAGGTGCCCGACGTTACGCGCCGACCGGAGGCGATGGCTTACGTCATGGTGATTACGGTGTTTTCCGGGATCGTGCTCTACCTCTATCTCCGGGCGTACCGTCGATGGGAACGATCCAGGGGGGGCGTCTGATGTCGAAACCGACCCCGGCCGGGCGTGTCTTCGTGATCCTCATGTTTATCGCGTTCGCCTTTCCCTTTCTTCCACTCCTGGTGGCGTCGTTCTCCTTCCGCTGGCACTGGCCGGAACTGTTTCCAACGCAGTGGCTGTGGGACGCCCGGGGGACCACGCCGTTTCCGGTCGGGTGGGACTATCTCTTCTCCCCGATCTCGGGGCTCGGTCCCGCGTTCCTGAATACGCTGGTGATCGGTGTCGTTACCGCGGTTATAGCGGTTGCGATCAGCCTGCCGGCGGCGCGAGTCCTGGCGCGGTACACGTTCCCCGGGAAGTCTCTGGTGGAGTTCTTTCTGCTCGTGCCGGTGATCGTTCCGCAGATCGCCGTAGGAGTGGGCATGCTGCTTCTCTTCATCCGTATCGGTATCGCCCGGACTTATGGAGGAATCGTCCTGGCCCACCTGGTCCCGACGATACCGTACGCGGTTCGAATCCTGACGGCGGTATTTCAGAACCTTGATCCCCGATACGAGGAACAGGCCCGGACTCTGGGAGCGGGACGTTTCCAGGCGTACGCGCGTATTGTACTGCCTATCGTACTGCCCGGGATCACCACGGCGCTGCTTTTCAGCTTCCTGATCAGCTCCAACGTGTTTCTCCTGACGTTTCTCATATCAGGAGGACGACTCCAGACGCTCCCGACGATGCTTTTCTCCCACATCGAGTCCGGGGCGCCTCTGGACGCAACTACGGCGGGTCTCGTGCTGATCGTATCTTTGCCGGGGCTCTTTTTTCTCGTTCTGTCCGACTGGCTCGCACGGGACCGTCCCGGGCCCGGAGGCGGGGTATTCCAGATGAACTCCGCAACCGGTAGAGACGGGAGGGGCCGGTGACTGAGATCGTACTGCGCGATGTCACCCGCGGATACGACGCGGGGCCCGTCGTTAAGGATCTGAATCTTCACGTTCCAGCGGGGCAAATGTTCGGACTGCTGGGACCGAGTGGGTGCGGTAAAACGACGATCCTCAGGATGATCGCGGGACTGCTCGACCCGGAAGCGGGGGATATTCTTTTTGACGGTACGTCGGTGGTACCGGTTCCGCCGGAGAAACGGCGGATAGGGATGGTATTTCAGCAGCACGTGTTGTTTCCGCACATGACCGTGGAGGAAAACGTTGCGTTCGGGTTGAGGATGCAGGGTATCTCCTTGCGTACCGCGCGTCCCCGCGTTGAGGAAGTGCTGGAGCTGGTTCAGCTCCGGGGCTTTAACCGGCGGTTCCCGAAACAACTCTCCGGAGGCCAGCAGCAGCGCGTCGCCCTGGCGCGGGCGGTAGTCACGGACCCGGTAGTGCTGCTCCTGGACGAACCGCTCTCCAACCTGGATGCACGTCTGCGGGACGACATGCGGCGCTTGATCCGGGACGTTCAGCGGAGACTTGCGATCACGACGATCTTCGTTACCCACGACCAGTCGGAAGCGATCGAGCTATCGGACCGGATGGCAGTACTCTTTGACGGAGTCCTTGCACAGGAGGGTACGCCCGGTGAGGTCTACGGACGCCCCGTGAACGCGCGAGTGGCGCGGTTTCTGGGCTCCACCAACCTGATTCCCGCAGATGCCGGTGAAACCGACGGACTCGAATCGTTCTTTGTGGAGACGTCCTTTGGAACGCTCCGGGTACAAGGTGCTCCGGTAATAACCCGGCACTCCGCCGGTGGCAGGGCGGATACTCTCACGATGTCGGTTCGGTGCGAGCATATCGCGATCGATACCGCCGGGCCGGGAACAGGCGCAGGCCGCGAGAATACCGTGCGGGGGCGGGTACAGGAATCGGTCTTCAAAGGGGGACTTGTCTTTTACCGCGTGGACGTGAACGGAACGATCGTCAAGGTTATCGATCGGTCGGACCGGCAATTTGTTCCGGGAGCCGAGGTGATACTTCAGTTTCCGCCGCAACACTTGTGGACGATGCGGCGGGACGAGTGAGCTCGGAGGGACCGAAGGAAACGCGGCGTGTTTCGACGTGTTCCCGTTGTTGTGTGATGTTGGTCTGCAGGTTGTCAGTGTCTCAGCGCGCGGTGTGCCCAGATCACCCGTTGCAGCGTACTGATGAGCCCCGCTGCTGCCGCGATCAGGGCCGTTTCCAGCGCCAGTGCGGGTATACCGAGTAGCAGAGCGTACACGACGATCGTCTCCGTTCCCTCGATAAGACCGTGGGGCATCTCGATCGATGTCTCGTAGACGTCGGTGCATCCGGCATCGGGGGCGCGACGCTTTTCCAGGAGCGCCGATAGGTAACTCCAGGAAGTGATGTTTGTATAAAACGCAGCCATCATGAGGAGAAGTGCCATCGCAACTGCGAACTCCGCCCGGTGAAACGCTACCGCCAGCGGGATCGCGGCGTATACGACAACGTCGCTCATCATGTCGATATACCCGCCGTAGTCGCATGCGTCTCCTCTCACACGAGCTACTTCCCCGTCGAGGCCGTCCAGAAACCGGTTTAACAACCAGAGTATCAGAGCGGGGATAGCGAGTCCTGCAGCTGCAAAGCCGGCGGAAACCAGTCCGGTCGCGAGCGCGGCAAGAGTGATCGGAGCGGGGCCGAGATACTTCCCCAGCCACAGGGCAAACGCGCCCGTAATACGGTGCTTCACTTTTCTCATCGTCACGTCAAACATTCGGGAGCCTCCGGTTTCTTCTTGCGGAAACTATAAACCACCTATACCCTTTCGTTGTATATGGTGCAACGGTTGAGATCGCAATTGAGTCGCGCGTGGGCTCAGGGCAAGCTTACTCACATCGCACCGTACCTGCCGGAATCGGGGACGATCCTCGACATCGGTTCTGGTACCGGAATGGTCAGCGCGATGTTGCGGGAGCAGGGATACCGGGTAACCTCGCTGGATGTGCGCGACCGTAGCATTAACGCATCGCTCCGGCCCGTCCTCTACGACGGCGACCGAGTTCCCTTTGATAACGACTCGTTTGATTGTGCGCTTCTGCTCACGGTACTTCACCACACGCCCGACCCGGAAGCAGTGCTCCGCGAAGCGTTGCGCGTGTCGCCTCGAGTGATCGTCATAGAGGACGTTTACTCCAATCCCGTTCAGAAGCAACTGACGTATTGCACAGACAGTCTGTTCAACCTCGAGTTTAGTGGGCATCCCCACTCCAACAGGACCGACCGGGAGTGGCTCCGGACGTTTTCCGATCTGGACGTGCGGGTGGTGGGGCAGTCCGGCAGACCGGTGCTTCTCTTCTACCGCCAGGTTGCATACAGCGTGGTACGCAGAGACGGGTAGTAAACGGATTCCCGGCGTGCGCCTCACGTACGGGCGCGCACGCCGGTCCGATCGTCGGTCTGACTATTCCAGTACGTCCGCTGCGGCACCCTTCTTCTTGAGAATCTTGGGCAGGAAGGAGAGACCTACCAGAATGATCGCGCCGATCGCAAAGTAGATCATGATCGTTCCCATGTCCGCGCCGGAAACCGCTGCTCCCGCGATAAAGACGTACGCCATCGTACCGGGCAGCATGAAGAGCCACGAGAGAAACGCAAACGTAACGAACGGGATCTTCGTCAGCCCGTAGACGTAGTTCTGTACGTTGAAGGGGAAGATCGGAACAAACCTCGTAATCATGAGCATACGCCAGCCGTTCTTCTCAACACCGTCGTCGATCTTCTTGAGTTTGGGATTCTTGGCGACCAGGTTCTCAGCAAAGCCGCGGAACGCATACCGACCCAGGAGAAACGCCAGGGATGCGCCTATCGTGGATCCGATTGACGCCCATATCGTCCCGAAGATCGGACCAAAGACTATTCCGGCGATGATCCCGAAAGGACCGCCGGGAAGGAAGAACACGCACGCCGCTATGAAGAGCAGCATGTATACCACCGGGCCCATCAGGCCGAAGCCCTCGATCCACATCTGCAGCTCGTTGATCCGGTCCATACTGATCAGGCTGAAGAGGTTGAAAAACCACATCAGGAAGATCGCGTAGACGATCAACACGAGAAGGTCGAGTTTCAGAAGCTTGCTGGCTTTACCCTGCCGGATCGTGCGGAAGTGCATAGTCCCGATAAATACAATGCCTAGGAGAAACACACCCGACACGATGTAGAGGAAGTACGCCGTGACCGGGCGGTCCCGGTGGTAGCTCCACTCGATCCAGGACCCGTCGTAGTTCCTGACGTTGGGATAGCCGAGCACGTCTGCCAGGACGGTTGTGCTCATCGACGATCGTACGCCGGACTGGCAGTAGGCGATGATCTCTTTGTCCGGGGTGATCCCCGCGGCGGTGTAGATCGCCCGTAGCTCCTCGGCGGTTCTGATCCCGTTCTCGTCGAAGTTCTCCGTAAAGTTGACGTGTACCGCCCCGGGGATATGACCCTTGCGGAAGGCTCCGTCGTACTGCGCGATACCCCACCATTCTTCAGGTGTACGGGTGTCAAGAACGATGACATTCGGATCCTTGATCGCGCGGTCCAGGTCCTCCAGCTGCGCCAGACGCGATGCGTCGACCGATTGCGGCGGCGTGTAAGTTACCGGTGTGATCGCGGGTGCATCGGTACTCACGGGAAGTCCCGCCGCTCGCCACGCCGGGAAGAAACCGTCCAGGACGTGCACCTTGTCCCGGTCGTGACCGGCCATCGTGATCAGCCAGGCGAAGCGGAACGAGTCGTGGCCGCTGCCGTGGGTATAGACGATCACCCGGGTGTCACCGTCGATCCCGAGGTTGCCGAGAAGCTCGTGGATCTTGGCCGGTTGACCGCGCATACCCCGATAGTCGTACTCGCCGCTGTCGGCGCCGTAATCGGGACGCCAGACGTTGACCGCGCCGGGAATATGGCCCTCTTCGTACTGAGCGGTCTGCCGCACGTCGACGAACACCACGTTGTCCCCGCTCTCGAGGAGCTGGTGCGCACGCTCGGGGGTGATCAGCGCGCCCGGATTAGCGTGATCCTGGTATCTCGGTTCAATCTCCGTCCCGAATGCAGCGGTCGCCGAGAACACCACCGCCAGAACTATTCCGAAAACAATACTCCGTTTCATGTCTGTTTCTCCTTTGGGGTCAAATAGTCCTGCGCCTCGCGACGCAGGTAGTTACGCCATGCTCGCGACATGGGGGCATTTTAAAAACACCCACTCGATACTCGAAAGAAAACGTGATCCGAATCGTAATCCGGTCAGGCGAGCACCTTCTCGATACCTTTTTTAGCCTTCCACCGGTTCTTCCACGCTTCCATCGTCGTGCCCAGGCCGGGAAACTCCGATTGCGAGTTCCAGGGACCACCGAATACCAGGTCCAGGATATGCAGGGCGGTCTTACCGCCGAGCATCATGGACATGCGGCACGCCGCGCAGTACGTAACCATGTAGTCCGACTGCACCTCGCTGGTCCGGTTTTTCATGATGCGTTGCGCCAGGTCGGGGTTTGCCGGGAGGACCATTCCGCCGAATCCACAACACATCGTGGTCATCCGGGTATGGGTCGGCTCCTCGTACTTGTACCCGAGCTCGTCCATGATCCACCGGATTCCCTCGTGGATGTCGGAACGGTAGCGCGTGGAGCACGAGTCGTGGATCGCGAACGTAATGTCGCTGTCCTTGCCTATTCCCCGTACCTCCTCGGGCAACCCGATCTCCGGCAGGATCGTCCAGAGAGACCGGATCTTCTGTTTCGGGCTGTACTCGGAGAGCGTAAGAAAGCACGACTGGCACGCCACGATCACCTCTTCCGCGCCCAGCCGGTCGATCTCCGCCTGTACTCCGGCGTACCGTTTCTTGAACTTGTCTATCTGCGCCAGCGCCTTGGTCGGTTTGCCGCAGCACTTCAGGATAGCTCCTGTACCCGGAAGGCGGTCCTGCAAGTGTTTCAGCGTTTTTTGTACGGCTGTCGGGTTATAGGACGGGAGACTGCATCCCGGGAAAAATACTCGTTGTGTCGTTTTCATCGTTTGCCTCCAGCCACGGTGTTATTAACGCGAGTTCCGCTGGTGTCGCTACCGTTGGTACCGCCGTTGTGCGGTACGGCGCGATCCCGTGCCGCTCGGGTTGTATTGAAGAACCGGGAGAAGCTGAGCAACTGGTGCATGTCGATCACCTTATGCCCTTTCATCGGGGATTTGCCGCCATTCGCGGCGACCATCTCCTTGCGCATGTGCGTGAACACTTCCTGGAGTTTGAAGTCCTTGGGACAGACCAGCGTACAGGTGCCGCACATGTTACAGGAGAAGGGGATGATCTCCTCGATCGTGCCGTTGATGAGCGCGTCCTTGAACAGTTTTTTGGGACAGTCCGGGGAGTACTCCTGCAGCATGAGGCACTCTTTTACGCAGAGCCGACACTCGCATTTGAGACATCGCGAGGCTTCCTGAACCGCCTCCTCCTCCGCAAAGCCCAGGTCCACTTCCGCGAACGTCCGCATCCGCGTAGCGATCTCCAGCTTATGCGTGGGTACGCGTTCCGGGTTGGTATCATCCGCCGGGACCGAGGTCTCCAGGCTTGTACGGTAGGCCCGGTCGTTCTCGCGGTGAGAGCGCATATCGAGGCCGTTCAGGTAGCAGTGGAGTGATTTTGCGGCGATGCGTCCTTCCGCCATCGCTTCCACCGCCATGAGTGAGATACCTGTTCCGTCGCCGGCGGCAAACACGTGTCGCACGTTGGTCTGAAGCGTTTTCTCCTCGACGACAAACCGGCCGCCGCGGCCAACTTCCACGGGCGCCGCAAAGTCGCTGTCCACGCCCTGGCCGATCGCAAAGATCACCATGTCCGTGTCGATCGTTTCCTTGCAGCCGTCGTCGTAAGCGGGGTTGAACCGACCTTTGGGGTCAAACACCTGGATACACTTCTTGAGGACGATCTGCTCGACCGCCTCGTCCCCCTGGATCGAGTCGGTTCCCCAGCTGTTGTGAAGAATCACGCCTTCTTCGAGCGCTTCGTGAACTTCCCAGTCGTGCGCGAACATCTCCTTGATATCCCGCTCAAGACAGACCAGGTGAACTTTCTCTGCGCCCAGGCGAACCGCCGTCCGGGCCGAGTCGAGCGCGACGTTACCGCCACCGATCACGGTGATCCGTTTTCCGAATCCCTTGTACGTTCCGGTGAGGCTCACCTCCCGGAGGAAGTCCACCGCCAGGATTGCACCGGGCAAGTCCTTGCCGTTCACCGGCAGCTTGAATCCTTTGTGCGCGCCGACAGCGATCACGACGCCGTCGTAGGAGTCGACTATTTCCTGAAAGGGGATATCCTTGCCCACCTCCGTGGCGAGCTTGATTTTTATTCCGAGTCGGTGCAGGAGGCTGTACTCGGCGTTGATGACTTCCCGGGGAAGTCGGTACGAGGGGATCCCCACGTAGAGCATGCCTCCTACGACGGGGTGTTTCTCGTAGATCGTGACGCGGTAGCCGTAACGCCGCAGATCGAGCGCGGCCTGGGCACCGGCGGGACCGGAACCGATCACGGCGATCCTCTCCCGGCGCTCCGGTTCACGGGTCGTATCCCAGTCAAACTCGTCGTCGTAATTATCCGCAACAAACCGTTTGAGCGCGGCGATCGACATCGCGTGTCCCAATTCGTTGCGCTTGCATTGTTCTTCACAGGGGTGGGCGCAGATCCGGCCGAGAGTCTTCGGCAGGAACAGTTTTTCCCGGATCAGCTTGATCGCTTCCTGGTATTTACCTTCGGCGATCAGGTTGACGTACCCCTTTACGTCGGTATGCATCGGACACGCGGCGTGACAGTACGGGGGAGCGTCTCCCATACAGTCCTCGATGACCGTGAGCATTTCCCTGACGGTATCGGCTTTCACTTGTACACCTCCAAACTATTCTGTCCTTCCCTGTACGCCGACGGGCACCGGATACGTCGGGAAGTATGTCAGACCAGTGATCGAACGCGACCTAAGCCAACGTCCAATCGTTATCGATATGTGATTATCGTAACATAAAAAAACACAACGGTCAACGCAAATGGGTTACCAACGAAAAAAAAATACATAACGATATCAGTAAGGAACATATAATCTTAAATAAACAGAAAAAATTCACAAAAAATCCGTCCCGAATCGCGGTAGCGCGATCGTCCCCTCTGGTCTATACTTTTTTCTCGTGAAGCTTGTTGTATTCGTTCTGAATAACGAAGACCTCCTTGAACAGGTACTGGAAGCGTACGTGGAGGCAGGCGTCCAGGGAGCGACGATACTGGATTCGGAGGGCATGGGGCGATTCCTGACCTACGAGGTACCGCTTTTTGCCGAGTTCCGGCAGTTCATGAAGGGTAACAAGCCGTACAACAAGACGATCATCTCAATTGTACAGGACACCGCGGTAATCGACCGACTGGAACAATTACTCGATCGTGTTGTAGGAGGGTTTGCTGCTCCCGGGACGGGGATCTTTCTCACCGTCCCGGTTGATCACGTCGTGGGCCTGGTAGACCTGAATACGGAACAGGAGATCTCATGACGCTCGTTGAACTGCTTGATATCCGATCGATCGAGTTGGACTTTCCCAAGCGGAAGAAACACCAGATTGTCGAGCGCCTGGTGGATCTCGTAGCGTTGGCCCATCCGGTCTCCGAACCGTCGCGCCTGGTTCGGGAGATATTGCAACGGGACAACGATGTGAGCACCGCGATCGGTGACGGCGTGGCGTTACCGCACAGATTGACCTCGCTTGTGACTGGTCCTGCCATGGCGTTTGTGCAGACCCGGAAACCCGCCGGGTTTGCGACCCCCGACGGTATCCCGGTACGGCTGTGCTTCCTCCTGCTCGCTCCGGAGGGAGCGGTACAGGAACATCTGCGGACGCTCAGCAGGCTTGCCCGGATCCTCCACGACAGTCGATTCCGGGAAGACTTGTTTAACGCGCAGGATCCCGAGGTCGTTCGCAGTTTGATTCGCGATCACGAGCAGTAATATGTCATCATGAACAGTCAAACCAAATGGGCGATCGTCCGGATCCTGATCACCACCGGATACCTCATCGCCGGGTGGGTACTATTCACCGGGAGTGTTTCCAGGGATTCCCTTGTCGTGGGGGGGACGTTTGCGTTGCTTGTGGCGATTCTCACGTACGATTCGTTCATCCTAGAAACCGAAGCGGCCTGGCGGAGTCACCTTCCGCGTATACGCTGGGGAATCGTCTACGTGGTGGTTTTACTGTGGGAAATCTATCGATCCAGTTTTGTGCTTTCCTGGTTGATACTGACACGACGATACCGTCCGCGGGTCGTGCATTTCCGGACGCGGCTCCGTACCGATATCGCCCGAGCGGCGGTTGCTACCGCTATTACCGTAACGCCCGGAACGGTCACCCTGGAGATGGACGAGGACCATCTGATCGTCCACTGGATGTTCGCCGTAACGACGCACAGCAGACACGCGGGGAAATTGATAAAGGGTCGTCTGGAGGCGATCCTGGGACGTTTGTGGGGTTGAACCGGGAGGCACGGTGTGAGTCCGGTACGAATACTGATCGGTGTGTTTACCGCGGCTACTGCGGTCTCCATGATTCGTGTCGTGATCGGTCCGACCGTAGCCGACCGGATGGTCGGTCTTATAGCGGCGTCGTCGCAGGTGCTGGCGCTGCTTGTGTTGATCGCGGTACGCCAGGAGTTAGCGTTCTATCTTGACGTAGCCCTGGTATACGACATCTTTGGATTCATCGGCGTTCTGGCGATTACGCGCTACGTAACATCCGGGAGGAGAACCATGTCATGATACTCACGATAGTGGCGTGGTTCTTTTTCGGGCTGGCGATCCTCTTCTCGATCGCCGGATCGGTGGGAATTCTGGTTCTGCCGGATGCGTATTCCCGCCTGCAGGCCGCCGGGCTGAGCGGCTCCACGGCTGTCATTTCCGTCATGATCGGGTCGCTCTTCTGGGTGGAGCCGGGACCGCTCACGGGCCGGCTCCTGGTACTACTTTTTTTCTTCCTTATCTCCAGCCCTACGGCGTCCCATATCGTGGGGCGATACGCCTGGCGAGAAGGACAGGTACCGTGGCGGCGTCCCGTCCGCTGGGGACGCCGGGAAGCGGAGACGGACAATGATTGAGATACTGTTGGTGTTTCAGTTGGTAATAGCCGGTCTCGCCGTCGTGACGAGAACGGAACTCGTGGCCGTACTGGCGCTGGCGTTGTTCAGTCTCGTCAGCACGTTGCTCTTTTATCTTCTGGACGCTCCGGACGTGGCTCTTACGGAAGCAGCCGTGGGGGCGGGAGTGACGACGCTCATATTCGTCTGGGTTCTGCGCCATACTCGATCGCACGAATCCGACACGTCCTGGAAAGGACGTTCGTGATGATCCTGCGTCTGATTGCGCTGCTGCTGATCACCGTAATCGGCTTTCTGCTGCTGAACGTGCTCGTTCCCGGCGACGATACAACGGAATCCGCGGCAAGAGAAGAATACCTCGAGGAGGGACCCCGCACAACCGGTGCGGTCAATATCGTGAGCGCGATATATCTAGGCTATAGGGCGTACGACACTGTTGGTGAGGCGATCGTACTGCTTCTTGCGGTAACGGGGATCGTGTTCTTTGCGGGACGGGAGCACGTATGAAACATCGGACAGGACTTATGGACCTGATTTCTCGAAAGCTTGCTCCGTTTGTGATGCTCTTCGGGTTCTACCTGATTACCTACGCACACCGGTCGCCGGGCGGTGGGTTCCAGGGCGGAGTTGTTATCGCCTCCGCGGTGATACTTCTGGGTCTTGGGCGGGAGGTCCGGGACGTGGAACGCGTCTTTCCGCTTCGGTCGTTGCATCTTGCGGAGACGATCGCGTTTTCTATGATTCTGGTCATCGCAGTTTTGGGGCTCCCCCTGGGAGGTGAGATCTTTGCCTATCCGACCCCGGGCGAAACCGGTGCGTTTCTCGCCGTGTCGCCCCGGCGATTTCTCTTCGCGTTCAACCTGATGATCGGACTCAAGGTCGGCGGAGGTGTCACTCTACTCACGCTGACGTTGTTTGAAGACGACCGGAGACGACCGTGATTCTTACGGATATCTCGCTCGACACCGTACGGTGGTATCTGGCCGGAGCCGTTTTCCTGGTGGGTCTGGCGGGTATTTTTCTGAACCGTCGTGCGGTCGGCAAAGTGATCTCCCTGAACATCCTCAACAGCGCGGTGGTGACCTTGTTCATCCTTTACGGCAGTTACGCCGGGGACACGGCCCCGATCCTGAGGGGAACAGGTGTTCCCGTGGACCCGCTGCTGCAGGCGTTGATGCTTACGGCGATCGTTGTCGGCGTGTGTGTGACGGCGTTGCTGCTTGTCCTGGTACAGCGCATTTACGACGCCACAGGCTCCACCGACGTGGACGAGATCGAAAGGACGCTCGACCGTGATGAGCATTGACCGGTTTCTTGCCATCGGTCCCTTTCTATTTCCGCTTATCGGGGGCGTTCTCGCGTTGGGTTCCGGACTTCACGGTGATAATCCGAATGATTGTTGATCTCCTGGGTCGTGTGCTGCTGCCGGTGGTCTTACCGCTCGGCGGAGCCGTGACGGCGCTGATCGCGGCGTCATGGCAAAAACACCGGATCGGTTGGTTTTGCGCACTGGTTGGCGCTGGAGCGGGTACGGCGACGATAGTCCTCAGGTCGTGGTGGAACGGCTTCGGAGACGGCGAGGTGGTCTATTCCGTTGCAGGCGGGTGGTCGTCGGCGGTCGGGATCGTTACGGTATTCGATCGCACGAGCGCGATACTCGGACCGGTCCTCTTCAGCGTGGCGTTCCTGATCATGCTGTACGCCGCCGGAAGGAAGCGGTACGGCTCCGTTTTTGCCGGTGTATACGCGATCGCGCTTGCCGGTATAGGGGGCGTGATCGTCGCGGGAGACCTCTTCAACCTCTTTGTCTTCTTCGAGATACTCTCGCTCTGCGCGGTCATATTGATAGCATACGAGCGTCGAGGAGCCGCTCTATACGCGGCGTTACGGTATCTCCTGGTCGCGTCGGTCTCGATCGTGTTCTACCTGGTAGGGTTGCTGCTTTTGTACCGCGTTACGGGGGAGCTGGCGATCGAACGAATCGTAGCCGTTATACAAAGCGGTACGCCCGCCTGGTCCGTCTCACGGAACAGGACCGCCACGTTTGGAATCGGATGTATACTCGCAGCCGTTGCCACGCGCGTGGCCGTAGTGCCGTTTCACGGCTGGTTACCTGCGGCGCACGGTCAGGCGCCCACGCCCGTCTCGGCGTTCCTGTCGGGACTCATGCTGAAGTCGGGGTTTCTCGCGATGACACGTGTTGCCGTCATCGCGTACGCCGTTGCACCGTCGATGGTGGACATACTCCTCTTGCTGGGAGCGGTCTCCGCGGTGGCGGGTGCGTTTATGGCGTTCGCCCAGAGTGACGTGAAGCGGCTCCTTGCGTTCAGTTCGATCTCCCAGATGGGTTTTGTTGTGGCGGCGTTTGCCGGCGGAGCCGTCGAGGCGGCTCTGTTTCACGCGGTAGCCCACGCGGTGTTCAAGAGTCTTCTTTTTCTCGTGGTGGGACTCATGGTAGACAGGTACGAGTCGCACGATCTTGAAACGCTGCGAGCGAGGTATGGTGGCGCCGGGTATCTCCCGGAAAAGGTAGTGTTCGGCCTGGCTGCGGCGGCGGTGATCGGTGTTCCCGGTTTGAGCGGGTTTGCGGGTAAGGAACTGATCGGGGCGGGTTTGATCCAGGCGAGTTTGATCGAGGCCGGCAGTGTCGCTTCCGCCTGGGGATACCCGGCGTACCGGGCTCTCGGAATCGCGTCGATCGGTACGGTGGCTACCTTTCTGAAACTTTCGTCGATGTACGGGGGATCGCGCAGGTGCGCGCCGAATACGATCGAATCCCGGTCGATGCTTCAGACGTTGGTTATCGTGCTGCTGGGTATCGCGATTGTTGCGCAGGGTTTCCTGCGGTTTGACCTGGTGACCTGGCGAGCGGTGGGTTCCTTCGCGGGAACCGCTGCGCTCGGAGCCGGCCTCTTTACGGTGGCCAGGATCCGTGCAGGGCGGCGACTTGCCGCGGGTATCGCCGCGGTTCGCGTCGGTATCGACGGTGTCCTGGTCCTGGTGTTTATCGGGCTGCTCGCGTTCATGTTCTCCGCATTCTGAACAACGGTACCGCGGATGTCTCAGAACATATACCTGAATCCCGCCGTCATACCAGCAGAACCAGGCCGATCCCACCCGAACACGGCCGTGTCGGAACCGACCTGCGCGGAGACAAACGCGAGCATGTGAAAACCCTGGAATACGTTCCACGTTGCGCCGCCGGTGATCTCCGCCGAGGCGTCCAGCGGTGATACAACGGCGCGACCGATCACCTGCACCGTACGGCTCGCACCCCACACTAATTCCGGATGGAGTTGAACCGCGTAGCGCGCGTCGGGATCGTCCTGGTCGCTCCACGCTCCGGCGGGAGTTACCAGTGTCTCCAGGCGTATTGCCAGGGTCTGGTCCCAGCCGACTGTAAACATACGAAACGCGCCGACACTGAATAAGGAATG
>SLRR01000169.1 GCA_007130865.1 Spirochaeta sp.
GCGATGATCAGGAGCCCCGTGAGAAGACGCAGATCGTTGGGTGTGAGGTTGATGTAGTATCCGTAGTACCGTCCCAGGTACATGATGCCCCGGTATACGATCGATCCGAGCAGAACGCGAACGGTCAGCACCGAGATCCGGTTGGACCGGATCAGGAACTCCCCGATCATCACGGAGGCAAGACCCGCAACAACGATTCCCTGCCCCATGTTTACGTCGGAAAAGCCCTGGTACTGCGCGGCGAACGCTCCCGCCAGCGCCACAAGGCCGTTGGAGAGCCCTACACCGATCACTTTCATGATCTCGGGATTCACCCCCTGGCTCACCACCATCTGCTCGTTGTCACCCATCGCGCCGAGGGTCATTCCCATGTCGGTACGAAAGAAGATGTCCAGCAGTACTTTTATCACCAGGCTGACCACGAGAAAAAACACGAACGTCGACCAGGGATAGGGAACAACGCCGCCGATCAACTCCGTAAACGAGCTGAGCACCGTGCGCTGCCTGAGGAGTGGAAGATTGGCCCGGTTACCGAGGACCCGGATGTTTACGGACCAGAGCATCGTCATCGTCAGGATTCCCGCCAGCAAGTTGGGAACCTTGAGCTTGTTATGGATCGTGGCGGTCACCGCACCCGCCGCAAGTCCGCCGGCAAACGCGATGGCCAGCGCAGCCATGAGCGGTATACCGTTTACGATGGAGATCCCCATGATCGCGGCTCCCAGCGGGAAGGTGCCGTCCACGGAGAGATCGGGAAAATTCAGAATACGAAACGTGATAAAAACGCCGAGGGCCATGATCCCGTAGAGCAGGCCCTCGACGAGTATTCCTTCGATCAACGGACTCGTCCGCCCTCAACGACGATAGATGCGTCGTCCAGCATCGCCTGAGGAAAGGAAACACCCAACGCGTCGGCCACATCCAGGTTGATAAGCAGGTTGAGGTCCGAGGGATCGGTCATGAAGATCGTAGGCATTGCCCCGGGATCTGCTCCCTCCAGAATCTCCACGATCGCGCGACCCGTGGCACGCCCCATCTGGTAGTAATCAAACCCCAACGCAAACAGGACGTCGTCATCCTGGGAACTGATCGGATCGGAAGCGATCACCGGCACCCCCGCGTCGGCGGCAACAGCGGCGAGAGCGCTCAGCGCGCTTACCACGGTATTGTCGGTGCTCACCCAGATCGCATCCACCCGGCCCAGGATCGCCTGCGTCGCGGAGCGGACCTCGCTGGAATCGACCACGGTTGACTCCACCAGTTCGATCCCCAGCGAATTTGCGGCATCCCGGGCCATCTCCGCCAGGCGCACCGCATTAGCTTCGCCGCTGGCGTAGACGTGCCCTACGGTCTGCACGCCGAGCATCTCCTGCATCAATTCAAACTGTGTCTGTACCGGGATCATGTCGGATGAACCGGTCACATTAGCGCCACCGCCGTCGTACGAAGATACGAGCTGCGCCGCTACGGGGTCGGTTATCGCCGCGAAGACCACGGGGATATCGGTAAGTGTGTTCACCAGAGCCTGCGCCGTAGGCGTGGCGATACCAACCGCGAGGCGCACCCGATCCGCACGAAACTTGGCAGCGATCTGGGAAGCGGTGGTGACGTCGCCCTGCGCGTTCTGCAGATCGAACTGAAAATCGTACCCCTGTTCCCGGAGCTCGTCGATAATCGCATCCTCCACCGCGTCCAGGGCGGGGTGGGCCACGATTTTGGAGATTCCGATCACGTTGCTCTCGGGAGCACCTGCTTCAGCCGCACCGGAAGCAAACAGGGACGCCGGAGCGATCAGAGCGATAGCCAGCACCAAAAGAACTGCCTTTTTGAGTTGCATATCTATACATCCTCCTTGTATATGGGCGCCAGAGTAACGGAAATCCTGATAGCGTGTCCATAAAAAAAGGCCTCCAGAGGAGACCTTTTTCAGAAATTCAGCATGTTCGAGATCGGCGGTGTCTATCAGGTCTGCTTCTGAGACGCCGTCCCCAGTGCCTGGGTGATGCGGTCCAGGAAGATTGCCAGGATCACGATCGCGATACCGCTCTCGAATCCGACGTCGATCCTGAGCTGCGTAACACCGCGGACAACCTCGTTACCGAGACCTCCCGCTCCGATCATCCCGGCGATGACCACCATGGAGAGCGCCAGCATAATCGTCTGGTTCACGCCCGCCATGATTGTAGCCAGCGCGACGGGCAGCTCCGCTTTTATCAGCATCTGTCTGGGCGTAGATCCGAAGGAAAGCGCCGCCTCCTTGATCTCCTTGGGAACCTGCCGGATACCGAGGTTTGTAAGCCGTACCGCCGGAGGTAGTGAGAAGATCAGCGTCGCGATAACACCGGGGACCGCGCCGAGTCGAAAAAAGAGAACCGCCGGGATAAGGTACACAAAAGCGGGCAGCGTCTGCATGAAGTCCAGTATCGGCCGTACCACGTCCCAGACGACATCGTTTTTTGAACACCAGATACCCACGGGAATCCCGATCACAAGTGCGATGAACACCGAGGTGAGTACCAGAGAGAACGTACTCATCGTGGCGGTCCATAGCCCCATGTACCAGATCAGGCCGAAACCGAGGAACGTAAATATCGCAACACCGCGGCTGGCGATGTACCACGCCAGAAAGGTGAGCAGCAGTATCATGATCAGCACCGGCGGCAGGTTGAGCAGAGAATTGGTGCCGGAGAGAAATGCATTCACTCCCGTGCGAATTCCATCAAAGAAGAATCGCAGGTTAACCTGCAACCAGCGGACTATCGTCTCGAATCCGCCGCCTACATCAATCAGTTGTCTGAACTCGTTCATCTTATGCGTCCTCCCGGCCGTTACCGTTTCCGTTACCGTTTCCGCTGTCACCGATCTCGCTGAGCGGAACCGGCGCCGCGGTATCGTCGTTGCCCTTGCCGACCTCGGCGATGATCGCTGCGCGACTCACCGCCCCCTGAAAGACGCCGTCCTCGTCGATAATCGCGATCGGATATCGCGTCTTGATAGCTGTTGTCAAAAGATCAGAAATCGGCGTCGACGGTGTGGTGGTGTACACATCGTCCACGATGATCGTAGAGATGTCCCTCTCTTTGCGCTTCTGCAGTTCCAGAGCATCGTCGATCGTGACTATCCCTTTAAGACGCCGGTCTGAGTCCGTGACGAAGATCGAGGAAATCCCGTGTTTTTCCATCGCGCGAATCGCTGCATTGAGATCTTCCCGAGGCCAGGTGATGCTGGTATACCGTCGTCCCACGGTGGAAGCGGTAATAACCTTGGTACGATCTACGTTCTGTACAAACCGTTCCACGTACTCGTCGGCGGGAGTGGAAAGAATCTCCTCGGGCGAACCGATCTGACGTACCCGCCCGTCCGGTCCGAGAATCGCAATCCGGTCTCCCAGCTTCAGCGCCTCGTCCAGGTCGTGGGTGATAAACACGATCGTCTTATGCATGCGCGCCTGCAGTTCGAGCAGCTCATCCTGCATCTGCGTGCGAATAAGCGGGTCCAGCGCACTGAACGCCTCGTCCATAAGAAGGATTTCCGGATCGTTGGCGAGCGCCCGGGCGAGGCCCACGCGCTGTTGCATCCCGCCGCTGAGCTCCGACGGCAGGCTCTTCTCAAACCCGTCCAGCCCGACCAGCTTGATCGCTTTGAGCGCTTTCTTATGCCGCTCTTCCTTATCCATTCCGCTTATCTCGAGACCGAACTCCACGTTGTTGACCACGCTCCGCTGCGGGAGCAGCCCGAAGTTCTGAAAGACCATGGACATCTTATACCGACGGGCCTCGCGGAGTTTCTCCTGGTCCATTTTCATCACGTCTTCGCCGTCTACGAGAATCTCGCCCGCGGTGGGTTCGATCAACCTGTTCAGGCAGCGGATAAACGTGGATTTACCGCTTCCCGAGAGCCCCATCACGACAAACGTCTCCGTTTTCTCGATCGAGAACGTAGCCCCGTTAATCGCAATAGTGCACCCGGTTTTCTTGAGGATTTCCGCCTTTGAAAGGCCTTTCTTTATCAGCGGAATCGCTCGCTTGGGGTTGGGACCGAATATCTTATACAGATCCCGTACTTCAATAATTGCCATTGTATTCCTTCCACATGGTGTTTACCCGTCCTTTCCGCCGATACCGGGGCATCGCAAAAAGGTCATACCGTTATTATACAGTTTTTTCGCCTGTTTCGACCGGGACATGCGCGCGTAGTTCCGCGTATCTCCCGGACGAAAGAGAGAAAAAAAGGGGTGCCAGGAGGCACCCCTTTTACTGCGGGATCCGCTCAGTTGGAGGGGACCCAGTCCGACCATACGTCGGGGTTTGCATTCTTCCACTCCCGGGCAGCCTCAAGGGTGCTCAGGTTGGATTCCGCGATATGGACCATCAGCTCACTGATTTCATCGTTGGTGATGAACATATTACCGAGGAACTCGGTCAGTTCGGGCTTCTCTTCCCGCAGACCGGTACGACCGATCAGGTGTACGTTGTCGATGTCCCAGATCATCTCCTGGTCCTGCTCGAGGATCACCAGGTCGTAGTAACCGAACTTGGAGTGGGGCTGCCAACCGAGAACGACGATCCATTCTTCATTCTGGTACGCCGTGTCCAGGGCGGCCATCATCGCGGGACCGGAGGAGGGAACGAGCTCGAGACCCGCTTCATTCAGACCGTACGCGGGCATCGCCCGTTCCTCGGTGGTGATCATCAGACCAGCACCGGCGTCGATTCCGGTGATCTGCCCGCCAAGACGATCCACAACTTCCGGATCCGCAAGGTCGGAAAGGGTGGTTACGCCGGCGTCGGCCATGTACTGCGGTACAACCAGGCCGCTCACGGCGTCTTCATAAATGATACCGAGATCGATCAGGTCGTCACCAAGCTCATCCATGTATGTCGCGTGCAGTCCGGGAAGCCATGCTTCCATGAACGCGTCCGCGTCGCCGGCTGCGACGGCAGCGTACGCGGGACCCACATCCGCCGCGATAATCTCGACATCGTAGCCCATCTCGTCTTCCAGGATCGCCTTTACCAGGTGGGTCCAGGCAACACCTTCTTCCCAGTTCACGTAGGTGAGGCGGGCGGTTTTCTGCTCTTCCGCCGCTCCACCGGCGAATACCGCCGTAGAAACGAGCGTCGCCACAAGTACAAACGCAATAAATCTTGTCATTGTCCTCATATAAACTCCTTTTACCGTTTAGAGGTCATTGGAATCGTCTACCGATCACACAAACGGTGCCCCGGCAGGGCACGATCAGCCGACATATTGTTTTACAAATACTATGAAACATCCGCCGAAAAGTCAACTCATATATAGCTTTCGAAGGATTATTTCAAGATTTTTTTTTATCAAACATGGCAAGGAATGGTGTATAAATCCATAATTTCATGCATTACAGGTATTTACAGGCGCGAAAAACAGACGAAAACCATACTTTTTATTTTCTATCCGAACTAATCTTTTACTGCACAAACTAACAGCTCACTAACGATATAGTTAAAAGGTTGGGCTGCAATTGAGTTTATGCCTGTTCTGTGATAAGAAACGCCATGCGTGTCGTCTGTCTTGACCTCGAAGGTGTGCTGGTACCGGAAATCTGGATTAGCGTCGCGGAAGCGACCAATGTAAAAGAACTCAACCTGACGACCCGGGACATCCCGGATTATCACGAGCTGATGAAGACCCGTCTCGGAATTCTAAAAGAACACAGAATCACCCTGCCGATCATTACCGGGGTTATCGCCGAGATGAAACCACTGGAAGGTGCCCGGGATTTCCTCGACTCCCTGCGCGAGCAGATTCAGGTGATCATTCTTTCCGACACGTTCCAGGAGTTCGCCAGACCCCTGATGCGCCGGCTTGACTGGCCCACACTCTTCTGCAACAGCCTCGAAGTGGACGACAGCGGCAACATAACAGGGTATCGCCTGCGCCAGGAGGACGGGAAACGGGAGGCGGTCCGGGCACTCTCCAGCATGAACCTCACGGTGTACGCCGCGGGCGACTCGTGGAACGACCTCACCATGATCCAGGAAGCGCACCGGGGAGCGTTCTTCCGGCCTCCCCGGTCGATCGTCGAGGCTAATCCTACCGTTCCGGTATGCTGGGATTACGGGGAACTCAGCCGATTTCTCCTGGACGGTGAATAACCGGCACGCAGTATCCCGCTGACACCGCGAGAACCAGCGACGGGAGGACCGAAACCGCGATGGCGGAAACCGTGATAACCATATTATAATCTGCGGGATGTCTTTATCAGACCGCTCGTTACAGGATCTTGCGGACCGTTTTGACTATTCACCGGCAGCGTTGATCGTGTTCGACGCCGGCGGGACGATCGTTGCGGCGAACCACTCGGCGGCAACGCTTTTCAAGCAAACTGTTTCAGACCTGCAGACGAAGTCTTTCTCGGATTTTCTGACCCCGGAAGACCGTATCGCGTTTCACGACCACCTGCACCGTACGCTTGAAACAGATCGTCGCGAGACCGTAGAGCTCCAGGTCACAACACGAAGCGGCGATTTCTGGAGCCGGTTGGACAGTCGGAGAAAACCGGAACGGATCGGTCAAGGCCTCTGTTATACCGCGATCACGGATATCTCAGACCGCAAACGTATCCAGGACGATCTCATTCTGGCGCGGGAGAACGCTGTGTCCGCAAACAGGGCAAAGAACGCGTTCCTGGCCAACGTCAGTCATGAGATCCGCACTCCCATGAGCGGTATCATCGCGATGAGTGAACTTGCACTGCAGACTTCCCTGACGAAGGAACAGCAGGGATACATTGGCGTGATCCACAGCTCCGCCCGGTCACTGCTCACCCTGGTGGACGACATTCTCGACGTGAGCAAGATCGAGGCGGACCATATCGCGATGGAGAAGCGATCGTTCCGCCTCGGGGAAATGGTGTCGGCCGTGCACGCGATGTTTCACCCCAATGCGGCCCGCAAGGGGGTCGACCTCGTGGCGGAAATACCGGAGGGTGTATCGGAACGGCTGAAAGGTGATCGAAACAGGATCCGCCAGGTCCTGATAAACCTCGTGAGCAACGCGATCCGTTTTACCGACGCCGGAAGCGTGACGATCCGCGTCGCGGAAGGGGAACTCTCCGATTTTCTCCGGGAAGTCACCTTCGAAGTGGCGGACACCGGACCCGGGATAGAACCATCGGAACAGCGCAGGATCTATGAGATGTTCCGACAGGCCAAGGAGGACGCGGCGATTCGCTACGAGGGGAAGCGCCTGGGCCTTGCGATTTCGCGCAAGCTTGCACGCCTCATGGGGGGACAACTGTACTTTGAGACCTCCCCCGGAGGATCCCGATTTTTCTTTTCCGTTCCCCTGGAGATCTCCGACGATGAGGACGAGTCCCCGGCGGA
Organism: Spirochaeta sp.; assembly: GCA_007130865.1. Classification (GTDB taxonomy): domain Bacteria; phylum Spirochaetota; class Spirochaetia; order DSM-27196; family Alkalispirochaetaceae; genus Alkalispirochaeta. Next base: position 7,365 of record SLRR01000169.1, read on the forward strand.
GATCGACCACGATCGGGAAAACGCGCCTCCCCCCGGTGGCGGGCGGAGGATCCTGCTGGCGGAGGACAACTCGCTGAATATTCTCGTGATCCGAACGGTTCTGGAGAAAGCCGGATACGAGGTAACCGCTGTCCGGAACGGCGAAGAAGCGATAGCAATGCTGGAGCAGGCACAGTTTGACCTGGTCCTGATGGATATCTCCATGCCCGGCATGGACGGTCTCACGGCGACACGGACGATCAGGAGTCGGAGCAGTACGGAAGGTTTCGATCCGAAGATACCGGTGATCGCGATTTCCGCGCATTCCATGAAAGGCGACCGCGAACGGTTTCTCGAAGCGGGAATGAACGACTATATAAGCAAGCCGTTTGTACGTGATACCGTGATGGACGTGATCCGGCGTAACCTCCGGCAGAAAGACGCACACGATCCCGCGTGAACGTTTCCCCGTTGCGCCGTTCCTGCGTTGCTCAGGACGTCGGCCGGCCCGGGGGCGCCATATTCCTGATCTGCTGCGCCAGGCGATAGTAGTCCACCGCACCGGTACTGCGCAGGTCGTGTTGGAAGATCGTGTGCCCCGCACCGGGAGCTTCCGCCAGAGCGTGATTGAGCCGGATCGGTTTAAGCATCATCTCCGGGCCTATCCGTTCCTTCAGCTCCACCAGCAGCTGCCGGGAAGTGGGCGTTCCCCTGTCGACAAACGTCGGAATGATCCCACGCACCACCAGGTCGGGGTTGTATCTGCGCTGCACCTCCTCGGCGAGCTCTACGATCTCGATCATTCCCTCCATCGCAAGGAAATGAACCTGCATCGGGATGAACGCTTCCCGCCCCGCAACAAGCGCGCCGAGGGTGAGAAGCTGCGTCGTGGGCGGAGTGTCGAAGATCGTGTAATCGTAGGCGTCCATCGTCGCCGAGAGACGTTCACGAAACCAGCCGCGTGCTTCCCCGGAGGAAGCATATCGTCGTTCAAAGTCGGCGAGGCGACGCGTCGCGGGAATCACATGAAGACGAGGGACGTAGGACCGGCGCAACGCGTCTTCCGGACGCGATCGACCGATCGCGACGGTGCTGAGGTCGTGTTCCAGTCCGCCCAGAGAAACGCCCAGGGACATCGTGGCGTGCGCCTGCGGATCCGCGTCGACCACCAGCACGCGGTGTCCCATGTGCGCCAGGGCCGCGCCTATGTTTACGCTGGTAGTGGTCTTTCCGCAGCCCCCTTTGCGGTTGGTAAACACCAACCGCCTTGAACCGGTTCCACTCATGCGGGACCTCCCGAAACGATGTGATTGAGTATGGATCGGGTCACCGCGTACAGTGGCGGCACACCTTCCACCGGTGCCAGCGGCACCGTAAGCCCGGCGTGGGCGTCAAGCGGCAGATCGGAAATATAGTAGAGAAAGCGGGTTCGGACATCGCGGGATATAACTCCAAGCTGACGCGCTTCCAGAATCTGCCGAAAGTAATGAGCTCCTTCCATTTCCATCGCGATCACGTCCCAGATCTCGCGATAAAAGGAGAGCATCTGGCGGTTCTGCAACAGCGTTCCCTCCACAGTGAGCATCGGCCCACGATGAACGGCAAGACTGCTCTCCAGCTCGGTGCTCTGCTGCTGATGGTATACGGGTAAGGGTTGGAAATGGTCCGTACGCTGCTCGATGAACGCGGTAGGGGCGAGGATGTCTCCGCGATTTCCTACGAGCGCTCCCGCTTTTCCCAGGAGATTGATACTGCGCACATTCTCACCGAAGAGCATCAGCAGGTTGCGAATGATGTACTCCGCCTGGTGTCCAAAGGCGTAATCGATGTTGACCACCAGGTCTGAACAGTCGCCGGGACACTCCTCTATCGCGGTGACTCCGTCGTCGTACCGGTGTCCCTGAAGCTGTGCCAGGTCCAGGAGCTGTACCTGGATACCGGTGCTCGCGGTCTGGCTGAGCCGCAACTGACCGCTCTCCTGGGCAATACGGCGCGCTTCCTCCGCCTCCGCAGGGTGTTCAACGAAGTAATCACGAGCCAGAGCGTATACCTGGTCATCCCGGTTCTTCCAATCACCCTTCGCTGCGGCGTGTTCGTGCTTCCTTCCCCACTGCAACACCGTTTCCCGGTTTGTCCGGAACCAGGGATTGAGGCAGTTTGTGACGGAGTGGGTGTTGCTGCTCACGATGTGGACCCCCCGCTCGGGAGGCAGCTCCGTAGGGTCCAGGCCGAGCAGTTCCCTCGTTCCCCGGGCAACTTCCGCCGTCCAGAACTCGCCGCGACGGATATTGTAATTGCGTCGCTGCCGGCGCACGTCGATACTGAACATTTCCCGGTGTCGCACGATCTCGTAAAGCCGCTGTACCGTGCCCACCGGCCAGGTGGCACGGATAAAACCGGACTCCCGGGAACTGAAGGGGAGAGATTCCAGGAACTCCTGCACCTCCTTCTCGGCGGGTTCGCGATCTCCCGCCCCGACAAACTCGCGCAGGCGCTCCACGTCGTCATCCCGTACCAGCCGTTCCCGGATCTTCCCGGCTTCCACCGCGTAGAGGCAGAGACAGGTCACCAGATCGATCAGGTCGGACCGTCCGTTCCGCAACAGCACCATGTTCTTGCCGGGAAGCATTTCCCAGACGTCCCGTCGCCGCGCCGCGGAGGGAATAACCGGAAAGAGCCGTCCCGCATCGTCAAAGGCGTGAGGAAATTCGTCCACCAGCAGAAACGCAAAGGTACGCGTAACGTTGTCCGGCAACCGCCTCACGGCATACTGAAGGGCGCCCCCGTCGAGTTTGTGGTCCTCCGCGGCGCCGGGGTGTATCGCGGGATGAAGGGATCGGTAGAGCGGCAGCAGGCCGTTCACGTTGATATGCCCCTCGTCCGCTTCCTTCAGTAACCGTGCGGTAAAACGGTCAAATCCGGCAAAGATCCCCTGATTGTCCCGGAGGATCGTGCCGAAACCCTGAGCGCAGGAAGGCGAGGCTCGCAGGATAGTGCGGAACCGGTCGCCGGCGATCGCGTAAAGCTCGCAGTCCGTACGTGCCCGGGCCCCGTATACACGAGGTTCGTGGAAGATAGCTTCCCACTCTCCGAAGTAATGTTTTTCCCGGATTACCGTGACGAGCACGTCCACGCCGTGTTGCGGCTCCACCACCTCCACCGCGCCGTCGGCTATTACGTACACAGAGTCATCGGGGTCTCCTTTTCGGAAGATCGTCTCCCCTGCGGTGACGGTGATCCGTTGGAAATCGACCGCTGCATCCCGGCGGCATCCTGCCCGGAGAAAACGAAATGGATGTACCTGTCGGAGAAGTTCCTCAACCGCTGCGTTTTTCACCGCCCTATGGTATCATGATGCGCGCCAACGGCGAAAGTAAACGCAGGAAGTAAACGTACGATGGATAAACTGGAATCTGAACGACAGGAAGCGCTCGACTACCTCACGGACTGTTACGCCCGGAGTGTTCTGGACCTCCGGCAATACGAAGACCGGCGAGACCAGGTAATGGCCGCTCGTACGAGCCGGGAGATCCTGACCGCCACGACGGATATTACCGTTTCCAGGAGAACGTCGGAACCGGAAACGGTCCCCGCCGGTGGAGAAGGTGGAGAGGTCTGTTCCGTTCTTTGCATCATGGGTGACCGCACGCTCGCACCGGATACGCTCGCGGAGCCGGTTCAGAGCACCTGTATCATGGGAGACGTGAAGATCGATCTGCGGAACACCGCTCGTGCCGGTACTACCGATGCGTTCACGATCAACACGCTTACGATCATGGGTGATACCGTGATCCGGGTACCCGCCGACGCCGTCGTACACAACGATATCACCGCAATTATGGCGGACGTAAAGGACCGGGATCGGAAAGAGGAACCCCGCGACGCTCCCGGCGGAGGACGTACCGGTCCTACGATCCGGCTGACCGGCCTCGCCCTGATGGCGGACGTAAAGATCAAACGTGTATAGAATTACAGAAACAGCCGCCCGGGAACCGTCAACTGCGATCGGATCTTCTGCAGAATGTGATACCCGTCGAGGTAACTGAACCCCTCGCACAGTTCCAGGAGGTTCTGATCCCGGGGGACATCGATTCCAAAGTCAAACTCACAAATCGGGTGATCCACAAATCCACGGATCACCTCTTCCGGCACGCCCCGGTCCAGCAGAAACGAGCCGAAGGAAGAATCCCCCGGTTCAGCCTGCATCCCTCCTTCCCGCAGGAGGTAATCCCGGGTATCGATCAGCTGCTCAAAGGGACTTCGTGAGATGTGAACCGCCCGGGCGATCGGTACACCCTGGTGCAGCAATCCGCGTTCTACCAGTTTCTGTTTCATCTGGTGCGCCAGATGAAAGAAATGGAAATAACCTTCCCGCGTACGGAACGCCATGACCGCGATATCGGTACCGGCGTTGTTCTTATGAAGCAGTGCCGGCACATCGTAGTTGACGATGTAGGTATCCCTGTATCGTTTGACGTTCTGTCCGGCGATATGGACAAGAGCGTCCTCGGAGACCCATAACTTAAACAACTCCTCCGGCTCCCACCCGAAGCGGTGCAGCGCCTCGAACGCCCCGATCACCACCTCATCGTCGAAGCGAACCCGGTAGTACTGTTCGAACTGCCGAATCATGTCCGGTGAGAACGCGGATCCCCCGTGAACGCCGAAGTAAAGGCGCAGCGCGTAATGGCGCTCCACGATGCGGTTCCGTACGATATACTCACCGGGTATGTTGGCGAGATAGATCAGGTTGATCCCGGTACGGTACTCGGCGCAGTTCTGGATTACCGAGAGTATCGTACTCTCTACGGCGACTCCGTTCGATTCCGGGCGAAGATACACAAAGACATCCAGAAACACCGGATCAGGTTCCGGACCCGCGTAGGGAACCAGAATCTGTGGTCTATGCGCCACCCCCTGTTCCAGCATCGTCCTCAAGCAACCTCTCCAGGTTTATTTCTCCGGCGGTACAGGGTACCTGGACACCCCACTCCTCCAGCACGCGGGGATGCAGCTCCCCGAACACTCCCACCGGTTCTTCGCTGCCGGCAAGCAGGATCTCCGCGGCACGACCCGGGATGAACCGACTGTCCCGGGCCTCCCGGAGCGAGTACTCCCGGCCCATGTAATACAGTATAACCGATACGCGGGAATTCACCAGGTTGAACCCGGCACCCCGGTCCGCGGTGAGAAAACCCAGGTTGGTCAGAGTTCGTGTACCGGAGAGATCCCGGGGATCCTGTTCCGCCACGTTTCCGATCTCGAACACGTCGTGCGGGTACACCGCGTTGGCGCTCACGCTCTCCGCTCCCAGCAACGAAGGAAGGATCGATGGCCGTACCAGGGCGTAATTCTCGCTCATGGGATTGGCGATCTCCACCGCCCGACCGGCGGCGGCATCCCACTCTTCAGGCGGAAACATCGTCTCGATGTAATCCCGCCGCGAACCCAGGTAGTTGAAAACCATCTCCTGGAACCCCAACCCCACCATGAGATCCTTCACGCGACGACTGTACTCCTCCAGCGGAGTGAGCCGGCCCACGGTGAAATCCCGGGGCATCTCCGGCGTAAAGGAGTCCATCCCGCATCCGATCATCACGTCTTCCAGAATATCAACCGCGTGGAGAAAGTCGTTTCGGTACTCCGGTACCCGAATGAGGATACTGTCGCCGGTGCGCGTACCTGCGATCCCCATGCGGTGCAGCGCCTGGAGAACCTGCTCCTCGGACAAGTCCCGCCCGAGAAGCGCGGAGAGACTCTGGATTTCCACGGATTGGGGCTTCTGAAAGTAGTAGGGAACGGTGATCTTCCGGCCGTACGGGGTGTCAAAGGGGTACTCTATCCGCACCGGCTCAACGGTGTAACCCGCATCCGCCACGTCACACGCCACGATCGAAGCGGTGTGCAGGAGCGAGTCCATATCGGTGCCGGTAAGCTCGATAAAGAGGGTTGTATCACCTTCCTGTACCGCACCGAGGCCCGCACTGTTGATCACCGGCGGAAAACTGAGCACATCCCCGTTGTCGTCGGTCAGCAGGGGAAATCGGGGCAGATCAGCTACAATTCCCCCGAACTCCCGGCCCTTGGGGTGTTCCGTGAGCATCTCCCGCATGGAAAGCTCCTGCTCCAGCTGGAGGGGAATAAACCGCGTGGTATCGGGGTCTACCGCTTTATAGTGCACGGGATACTTGATCAGATCCGACCGGTAAAGCCCCATCGCGATCGAGCTCCGTTTGCGGCCGTAGTTCCAGGTGAGTTTCTCCTGCGTCTGGATGAGGTCTTTCAGTACTGCTTCGTTTATCGGCGGCCCGTTCATGACGAAGGCTACCACCCAGGGTCGTATTTCCTGTACCGACGGATCCACCACGACCCGGCGTTCGCCACACTCCCTGGTGACGGTCTTGTCGGAGAAGAACCCGTATCGAGGATGGTCCCCGCCGCGATACACCCGAAGCTGCCGGGCCAGGCCCGCCGTGGACCACAAATCCGGACGGTTGGTGTCGTTGAGCTCGACTTTCATGATTCCTTCGGCGTCGACAGACTCATCCAGCTCCGCCTTGGCGCAGGGAAAGAGCTCTTCCAGCTCCGCGTCGGTCATCCTTTTTACTCCGATGCCCCGGATCAGGGCATCCCGGAATACCTCTATTTTCGGCATGCGCTACTCCCGTTCTATCTTGCGTTAATGTGGCGGGTCATCCGGCGCGACGCCGCAACCGGACGTGTTCGATATCGGAGCTGAAGAGCTCCCGCAGGTCGTTGAGTCCCAGGTGCATCAGCGCCATCCGATCTATACCAAGACCCCAGGCGAGCACCGGCACGTCGATTCCCATCGGTCGCGTCACCTCAGGGCGGAAAATACCGGAGCCGCCCAGCTCAAACCACCCGAGTCGCGGATGCTTTATGTGGACCTCAACAGAGGGCTCTGTAAAAGGAAAGTACCCCGGTACGTACCGCACCTCGGTAGCACCGGCGAGCTCCTCGGCGAACATCTTAAGCAGACCCAGGAGATTGCGCAGGTTTACGTCCTTGCCGAGAACGATCCCCTCGGTCTGATAGAAATCGGAAAGGTGGGTGGCATCCACCTGGTCGTACCGGAAGCACCGGAGGATACCGAAGTACTTACCCGGAACCTTGGCACGGGGCAGCGTCTTGGCGGACATCACCGTCCCCTGGCTGCGGAGAATGAGTCGGCGCGTGAAGTCCCGGTCAAACCCGTACCCCCAGCCGCGACTGCCCGTGTCCCCGCCGTCTTCGTGCGCAGCGGCGACCCTGGAGAGATACGGCTCCTCGATTTTCCGGGCGTGGGTGGGATTTTTCACATAGTATACGTCGTGAATATCCCGTGCGCTGTGAAACTGCGGCATGAAGAGCGCGTCGGAGTTCCAGAATTCCGTCTCCACCAGAGGACCATCGAACTCTTCGAAGCCCAGCGACACAAGCTTATCCTTCACCGTATCCAGGTACTCCGCGTAGGGGTTCCGCCGTCCCGGCAGAAGTCGGCTCGTAGGGGCGTTTACCCCGTACTCGCGGAATGTCTTACCCCGCCAGGAACCGTCGCGGAGCATCTCCGGCGTCAACTGTCCGATCTCGTCCCCGGTAAGCCCCGCTTTCTGCAACGCCGTTCGTACCACAAGACCCGAATCGCTCAACCGGTAACGTACGTTCTCTCGCTCCACAATCTTGAACATCGCCGCCGAGGCGCCACGCTTCTTCGCGTGCCCGGCGATCGCGCTCTTTTCCTCGGCGCTCATCTCCGCCTCCGCCAGCGCGGACTCGGAGGACCGGTCCAGGAGCAACCGCACGACCCGGTCCGGTTCGGCCTCACCGTCCTGGAGAACGACGTTTTTCTCCTCGTCCATGGCGAGTACTCCGGTCCTGGAAAGCTGTCCGAAGGCAGAACCTACGTCCTTCTTCTCCAGCCCCGCCGCGTCGGCAAGATCGGGCATCGCCATAGGGCCTCGCTCCTGCAAAGCCCGGATCATTCGCTCAACCGGCGTTCCCTGTTCGGTGTAACGGGCTCCCAGGTCGGTTCGTTCGTAGAACACATCCGTGCGGCGATCGCTCTCCTGGAGGTAGCCCTTACTCTCGAGCCAGCTGAGAGCCTGGTTACACTGTCCGAGTACGAGACCGAGATCCGCCTGCATGCAGTGAGCGTCAAATACAGCCTCACCGTCGTAATGAAGTAAGGTCTTCACCTCAAGCGGGTGAAGACTTTTAAGAGTTGCCTCCGAAACCATGAGCGCCATTATAGTGAGAACCGGGACGAGGCGCGAGGGGTCTCAGGAATCCTCGTCGGACCGTGCCTGGCGGAGACGTTCGCTCAGGTTGCGGGCGCGCCCGCTCAACTGCTCTCCGATGTCGGAATCGGGGAGATTACCGCTCATCCTGGCGATGAAGTCGAACGTACCCGCGAGATCGGGTTTCTTTCCGGGCGTTCCTGCGGGAGGCGAGATCGGCGCCTTTCCTTCCGCGGCACGAGCGGCGGAGATCTGCTTCAACCGCTCTCGGAACGTCGGCCGCCCGCCTAGACGGTTTGTCACTCCCGCGAGTTTCAGGCGTTCGTCGCTTTGGCGAAATTCCTGGTCCCTGTCCGGCGGGAGGTTATCGGCAAGCCCCATGAGATATTTGAAAAGCTTCGCGTGCTTATCAAGCGGATTGTCCGACGGCGGCTGATCCGGCGGAGGCTCCGGCGGCGGCCCGAGCTGATCTTTCAGCTTGCCAATCATGTCCTGAAGTTTCTTACGCAGGGACGGATCCGGCGGCGGCATCAAGTCCTCTTCCTGTTCCTCGTCCGCGGGTTCCGGCTGCGGTTCCGGTTGTTGAGGTTGCTGCGGTTCCGGCTGCGGTTCCGGAGGCGCAACCGGTGACTGTGGCTCTTCCTGCGGGTAACCGGGGAGCGGGAGCTCCGGTTCGGCCTCGGGTTCGGGCTCGGCTTCGGGCTCGGCTTCGGGTTCGAACTCTTCGGGCTCGGCCTCGGCTTCGGGCTCGGCCTCGGCTTCGGGCTCGGCCTCGGCTTCGGGCTCGGCCTCGGGCTCTTCGGGCTCGGCCTCGGCTTCGGGCTCGGCTTCGGGCTCGGGCTCTTCTTCTAACGCCGGCTCGGGTTCAGGCCCGAGCTCAGGCTCCGGCTCCTTGGACTCCGGCTCAAGTTCCTCATCCTCGTTATCCCGTTCCTCATCTTCGGGCTCGGGCTCGAAGGTTTTCTCTTCCTCCGGCTCCTCTTCTTCCTCGAGTTCTTCTTCCTCGGGCTCAGGCTCCTCTTCCTCGAGGGATTCATCTTCGTCGGCAGCAGCTTCCGCGTCGGCGTGCGCATCGGCATCCGCCTGAGGAACACCGCTGGGCGCCAACCCAGCCTCAGGTTCCGGTTCGGGCTCAGGTTCGGGTGCCGGCTCCGGTTCAGGTTTCGGCTCGGGCTCGGGCTCAGGTTCGGGCTCAGCCTCAGGTTCCGGTTCGGGCTCAGGTTCGGGTGCCGGCTCCGGTTCAGGTTTCGGCTCGGGTGTCGGTTTAGCGGGGGGGGGCGGCGGAGTCGGCTCGGGATGGAAATCCAGGTCCGGCGGCGGTGCCGACACGGCGGGTTCCGGTTCCTCCTCCTCGTCATCAGTAATACCGAAAGGCATTTCCTCGTCGTCTTCTATCAGATCCTGCAGTGACGGAAGAGGCTCGTCCGGGGCGTGCGTATCTTCCACTCCTCGGGAAGAATCGGCAGTGTCGGGAGCGTCCTCAGCGCCGGCACCGCTACCTTCGGCCCCGCCGCCGTCGGCTCCTCCCGCTCCTCCGCCGGCGGGTTGCGGATAGGGCAGGTCGAACTCCTCCTCGTATGCTTCGATCTCCTCGTCCGGCTCCTCCGGTTCTTCGTCTGATCCGGCTTCGGCGCCACTGAAGTCCAGTATCGGGATCGACTCCTCGTCGAAGCCCGCGGTTTCTTCCGTGGCCATTTCTGCTGCTTCCGCTTTTCCGCGTTCCGCCAGGCGTCCGAGCTTATCCAGGTTACGCTGCCACCGCTCGGCGTTCTCCCCTTCGTAGGCCTCAACCATCTGCTCATAAAGCTCGAGACTTTCATTGAGGCTGGTGAGGTCGTCGGAGGATGCTCGCTGTCCCTGGAGCGATATCAGCTCATCCGCTGCCTTGAGCGCCTCGTCCCGGTCACCCACCGTACGGAAGACGTTAGCCCGCGCTGCCAGCACGCGGCCGTCCTCGGGGCTGAGCGTTGCGGCCTCGTCGATCGCGCTCATCGCTTCTTCCTGACGACCCAGCGACGCCAGTGCTTCCGCCCTCCGCAGATAACCTGCCGGGTCACGGGCATTCCGCTCGATCGCCTCGTCGGCCAGTTCCAGCGCTTCCTGGTGCAACCCGCCGTCCTGCAGGATCCCGGAGAGCTCCGCCAGGTACGAACGATCCTCCGGATTCAGCTCCGCGTACCGGTCCAGCGTGTTTCGCCCCGCTTCCCGGTGGCCGCCTCGGTATTGAGATAGTCCCAGCTCCCGTAGCGCTTCCGTGTCCTGGGGATCCTCCTCCACGACTTGCTGCCACGTTCGGGCAGCTTCGTCGTGCAGGTCCGCCCGCGTCAGAACCTCTGCGAGGCTTTTACGCAGGGGAACGTTGTCGGGATCCTGTTGAAGCATCTGTTGCAGGATCCGCCGTGCCGTAGTGAGATCCGACGCTCGGGAGGCGATCTGGCCGAGGTTGGCTGCGGCCCGGCCGTATTGCGGCGATTTATCCAGCGCGGTCTGAAAAGCCTTGATAGCGTCGTCCACCCGTCCGGCTTTTGCCAGGACGGTACCAAGGTTGTTGTGAGCCGTGTAGTTGTCGGGCTGGATATCGATCAGTTCCCGGAACACCTCCTGGGCCTCGTCCAGCTCGTTCATCCGTTCCAGCACGATGCCCAGGTTATTGAGAGCGTCGGTCCATCCGGAACGGGTCTTGCGAGCGTTCTCGTAGCTCCGCCGTGCCTCATCAAGTCGGTCCAGCGCGGCCAGGGAGTTACCCAGGTTGTAGTTGAGTGTCGGGTGGTTCGGATCCTGCCTTAGGCCGCGCCCGAACGCTTCCACGGCCCGTTCGTGTTCACCCCGGGCTTCATACAGCGTGCCCAGGTTATTATATGCCACGGCGATCGTTGGATCCGCGGCGACCGCGTTCTCGTATGCGTCGATCGCCTGGTCATGCTCGCCCAGGTCCTTGAGAATATTACCGAGGTTATAGAGCATCTCCCCGTTGTCGGGGTCCAATTTGAGTGCCCGCTTCACCATCTCCAGGGCGCGTTCGGTATCACCGCTCTGCCGGTATACCACGGCGAGATTGTTCAGAGCTTCCGCGTTGTGCGGCTCCAGGGTAACCGCCTGCTGATAACTCTCGATCGCCGGTCCGAAACGACGCTGTCTACCGTATATCGTACCTAGAAGGATGTGACCCGCCACAAGATCCGGGAAATACCGCAGCAGCTCCGCGGTCAGGCGCTCGGCGATCTCAAAATCGTTTACCCGGTAGGCGCTTACCGCCCGGTTGAGAAGCTCCTTGTGTTTCATCGCCCGTTCCTCTCTCGACCGGCGCGCACCTCGATCTCCCGCGAAAGCGTGCTGGTCTGGCCGTGCCGATCGTAGCTTTCCACGGCAAATACGTAGGGCACGTCCCCGGCAAGTCCGGTGATAGTTACATTCGACGTGGCACCGGCGTCCCGGGGGCTGATAACCCCGGCGGTACCGGTGTATCTCTGCGGGCGCTCGCCGAAGTACACGCGGTATCCCGCGACGTCATCATCCAGAACCGGGTCCCAGGATATCTCCACGCCCCCCGGAACAGGCGTCCCCCTGACGATCCGCGGGGGAGGCGGTGGCACTGCTGCAGTGTAGCGCAACCGGACTTCCTGCAAGCGGGGGCTCTCCTCACGGCGCGCGTCCGCCAGAAGATCGTATCGTAACTGAACAAACCTTCCGCGTACGTTACCCGGTACACCACCGCCGGGAGGCAGAGGCGTCCACTCCGCGTCGATCGCGTCCCGAGGATCATCGTGTACCACGATATTACCGATGCGGTAATACCCTCGAATCTCCGTATTTCCCGGCTCGTGAGCGCGTGTCTCCACCGCCTCCAGCCGCGCGCCGCTCCCACCGAGGTCGATTGGACCGCTGATCACCCTTCCGGGATCACCGGTGAACCGGGAGGGTTGAGGTCCGGTGGACACAGAGCGGGAGATTCGCAGTTCGTCCAACGCTCCTTCGTACCGTTGCCCCACCACCAGTCCGTCACCGGTATCGTAGCCGAAAAGGATAGAGTGCCGCGTACCGTCTTCGGTACCGCTGTCGCTGAGATAGTGTATATCTTCGGGTATGCCGTCCACCAGGTACGCCAGCTGTCCTGTTTCCGCATCGAAACGCAACTGGTGGTGACGCCAGATCCGGGGTACAAGACTGCGCCGCGCCGAGAGGCGCACCGGTGGTTGCGGCTCGACCCCGTCCCGTCCGGCCCGAACCACGAGGTTGGTCAGTACCCAGTGCAGACGACGATCGCTTATCTCCAGGCGGAGGTCCTGCAGAACCGGGTGTCCGCTGTTCAGAAGAGCTCCCTGCCATCGCAGGATCACCGCTCCTTCCGTAACAAAGTGCGGGTGAAGCCAGAAATCGATCGTAAAGCTCCCGGGTTGCGTCTCCGGTGTAAACAGAGCTTCCGGTCCGGGGATATACGCGATCGAGCCGGTACCGTCAAAACCCGCGGCTCCGCTACCGAACCGACGAGGGGTGGAAACCACGTTGACACCGTTGTTAACCGTGCGATAGCTGCCCGAAAGATCCTCCACCGTTCCGTCAAACCCGGCAAGCAAGTCCGTTTCCGTCCGCACCGGCCGGGTTGCGTCCTCCAGGGTTACGTCGTAGCCCCCTTGCCATCCCGGGATAAACCGCACATTGGTAAGATCGGTAAGAAGATCCCAACCGGCGCGACCGCCGAAGTTGCGTTCCGCCACCGGTGTCTGAGCTGAGAGCGTGGATAGCCCCGGAAAGATACTCAACGCGATCGCGGCGGCAAAGAACAAATATCTACGTGTTGACACAACAGGAGTACTCATAGTTCCGTATTTCAGGTATCGGCACTATGAACATCGATCTGAAAAGGAGCATTGGAGATTTTCCCGATAACCCCGGAGTATACCTGATGTACGACGGGGAAGACATTATTATTTATGTAGGAAAAGCTAAAAATCTCCGCTCCCGCGTCCGGTCATACTTCCTGCAGGACAACCCGATAAAGACTCGCGTCCTCATGAGCCGCGTACAGCGAATCGAGTACCTCGTCACCGGCAACGAATACGAGGCGCTGCTGCTGGAAAACAACCTGATCAAACGGCACAGCCCGCGCTATAACATCAACCTGAAGGACGGCAAGAGCTACCCCGTCATCCGTATCACCGCCGACGAATATCCCCGCATATTCCGTACACGCCGAATCGTACAGGACGGGTCTCACTACTTCGGTCCCTACCCCGATACCCGCCTCATCGACGAGTACCTGGAGCTCGTGGATAAACTGTATCCCCTGCGCAAGTGCCGTACCACAGCACTGAAGCCTCGCAAGTCTCCCTGCCTCTACCACCATATCGGGCGGTGCGCCGCGGTTTGCGCCGGGAGGACTTCCCACGAGGAGTACATGCGCCGCGTGGAGGCGATTAAGGCGCTTCTGGCGGGTCGGACCACGGAGCTGCGCCGGGAGCTGACGGAGAAAATGCACGCCGCCGGATCAGAGCTTCGCTTTGAGGAGGCTGCGTCCTGCCGTGATGCCCTGCGCGCGCTGGACCAGGTGGAGACGGAGCAGCGCATCGTCGATTTTGACCCGGAAGTCCGGGACTACATCGGACACGCTTCCCGGGACGAACTCTCGGCGTTCGTGGTGTTCCAGATGCGCTCCGGTAAGATGGTGGGAAACAGCGTGTTTTACGGCGAGTTGCCGGGATCGGAGGAGGAAAACCTGGTGGAGTTCGTGCTCCGGTTTTACAGCTCCACCGGGACCCCGCCACGACGGTTGTATACTTCATCCTCCCTGGGCGACCTGGACCCGCTGCGCGAGTTCTTCCAACGGGAGCTCCAGTCGGAGGTGGAGATTCTCGCCCCGGAAACGTCCCGGGATGCGGCGATACTGCGCCTGTGTACGGAGAACGCCCGGCAGGAGCTGGAGCGTCACATCCGGTCGCGCGGCGACGTTCCGGCGCTGGAAGAACTGGCCACGGTGTTGAAATTGAGCGGACCACCGCTCCGGATCGAGGGGTTTGATATCGCCCACGTAGGCGGGCATCATACGGTAGCGTCTCTGGTGAGTTTCTCCAACGGCGTTCCCGACAAGAGCCAGTACAAGCGCTTCCGGATTCGTTCGCTTCCGGAGGGCCGGGTGGACGACTTTGCATCGATGCGGGAGGTCCTGGCGCGTCGATATACACGGGTGAAGAACGAGAGACTCCCCCGACCTGATCTGGTGGTGGTGGACGGGGGTAAGGGCCAGGTGAGCGCCGCCCGGGAGATCCTGGACGCCCTGGATCTCGCGATACCGATCGTGGGAATCGCCAAGCGGGAAGAGGAACTCTTCCTCCCGGAACACCCGGAGCCTATCCGGCTGCCGGAGGGTACGCCGGCGCTGCGGGTCCTGCAGTTCGTTCGGGATGAGGCGCACCGCTTTGCCACCACCTATCGTGCATCGCTTCAGAAAAAAGAGGTAGTCACATCGTTGCTGGAGGAGGTTCCGGGCATCGGTCCACGCCGGGCCGCCAGGATCCTCAAAGCGTTTCCGGACCTGGACGGTCTCCTGGAAACCCCGGTCGATATCGTGGCAAAAAGCACGGGCATCACGGAAACCAAGGTTGGCGAAGTCCGAGAAAAGATCCGAAGCGGGATCTACGGGGAGGAATCCTGAAAGACCCGACCGGGGTACTCCCATGGTCGGCGACGGCGCAGCGGTCCCGCCACGCTCCACCGGCCGTGCCGGACGATTACGCTGTACAGGTACTGTTGCAGGAGTCCCGGGTGAAACGCCACCGGAACGGTCCGCAGCAGCGCGTCGGTATCATTGGTACAGATACGGATCATGGCGCAATCCTCCAGGGAGAACCGGGACGCTGCGGCGAGAAGACTTTTCTGCAGACGTTTTCCGGCCACCCTCTGCCCGGATCGGCGTGCCAGTTCCTCAAAGAGGCGACCCTGTTCCACCCCGGACGCTCGCAGCGCCTGCAGCGTGTACAGCCGATCCAGCTGCCAGGAAAGTCCCAGCACGATTTGAACCGGGTCGGTGGTTACCGCCAGTTTCGCCGCGATGTCCAGCGCGTGATCGAGGTTTTCCTCGACAATGGCGTCGTACAGGGTAAAGATGTTTTCTTCCCGTGCGTGGTAGATGTACTGGTCCACGTCGTCCACGGTTATGCGCTTACCTACAAAAGCGATCAACCGATCCGCTTCCTGACGCAGGTCCAGGGTGTTGTTGTCCACCAGTTCCAGGAGGAGGTCGATCCCTTCCGGATCTATCTGCACATCGTGCCGGCGGAAGTATCCCGACAGCCACCCCTGCTTCTGGTTCTCAAACATCTCCCAGAAGATGCGAGTGTTCCGGGGACCGACCGCTTTCTTGAGATCGGCGTGCACGGACGTCTCGGCACTCTCCATCACCAGAACCGCAGCCGGGGTCGGATGCTCGGCGTAACGAACAAGCGGGGAGATCTCGTCCTTCCGTTTGAGGTGCTCCACGGCACGGTACCGCACCAGAACCGAACTGCCGAAAAGCGACCCGTTCTGCATGAGGTCCACTACTTGTTCCGGGGTGGTGTCGAACGCGTAAAAGGTGTGCTCTTCCAGCTCTTCGCCCCAGGTTTTGCTAAGCGCCGCCTGGAGTTCCCGGAAGGCGGACCGCTTTTCCCCCTCCTCGGGACCGAGGTGAAGAACCAGGGGTGGTATCGTCTGCGCCACGAGCGTCCTTACTCGTAGCTGCGGATCACGTGGGCCAGCGTTCCGAGAATACGCACGTCCCGGGTATAGATCGGCGTATACGCGGGATTCTCCGCCTTAAGCTGAACGCGGTTGCTCTCCCGGAAAAACCGTTTGATAGTAACCGCTTCATCCACCATGGCTACTACAATCGATCCGTTTTCCGCGACCGGCGTCTGAGCGATCACCGCGATGTCCCCGTCCATGATTCCCGCTCCGGTCATGCTGTCGCCCTGGACCTGCAACGCAAAGTAATCACCCTTCTTGAGCAGCGACGCCGGCACTTCCACGGACCCGTCGTAGTTCTCCTCCACCAGTACCGGCAAGCCCGCCGCTACGGAACCGAGCATCGGAATCTGTCGGATCGGCTCGGGAGACTCCTGCTGCTCCTTCTCTTCATCAAGAATTTCGATCGCCCGGGATCGATTGGTGTCACACCGGATCGCCTGCTTCTTCTGAAGCGCCTTCACGTGGTCGTGCGCGCCCTTGACGGAAATACCGAAGTACTCGGAGATCTCCCGGATCGTCGGGGGATACTTGTTCTTCCGGATGAACGTCCGGATAAACTCGAGCACCTCCTGCTGCCTTTTTGTAATCGGTCTCATCGCCCCACCTCAATACCGAGTTTCCTGATCTTCGCGTGCAGACTGCTGGGATAGATGCCCAGGGATTGAGCTGTCTGGGAGATGTTGTAATCATGCTCCCGCAGCTTCTCCGTCAGGTATTGCCGCTCAAAACGATCACGGGCTTCGTTCAGACCCAGTTGCAGATATTCGCCCAGAGGGTGCTTACGTGTACTCTGCTTGCGGCTTCCCAGTAAACGATCAACATCCTCACGCGTCACAGTATCCTGTACCGTCATAATGCTAACCCGTTCCGCGAAGTTCTTCAACTCTCGTACGTTCCCAGGCCAGGAATAATCCATTATCTTCTGCATCGCTTCCGGCTCAAACCGTATCTGCCGTGGCTGTTCCCTCATAAATGCGTCCAGCAGGAGAGGCACGTCCTCGGTGCGGTCCCGGAGCGCCGGCATGTGGATGGGAACCACGTTGAGACGGAAGAACAGATCCTCCCGGAAGCGGCCTTCCCGGACTTCCCGGCCGAGATCGCGGTTGGTGGCGGCTACTATCCGCACGTCCACGGTGATCGTTTCTTCAGCGCCCACGCGCTGGAGCTGCATCTCCTGGATCACCCGGAGCACCTTGGCCTGGGCACCGGCCGACATGTCGGCGATCTCGTCAAGAAAGAGCGTCCCTCCGTGCGCGTGTTCGAACTTTCCCTTCCGTCCGGCGTGCGCCCCGGTAAAGGCACCTTTCTCGTGTCCGAACAACTCGCTCTCGATGAGTGATTCCGGCAGGGCCGCGCAGTTAACCGCCACAAAGGGCTTGTCGTAACGACCGCTCACGCGGTGGATCTCCCGGGCTACCAGTTCTTTTCCGGTACCGTTCTCTCCGGTCACCATCACCCGGGCATCACTCTCCCCGATCTGCTTCACGATCTTGCGGACGCTCTGGATCGCAGCGCTGACGCCCACCAGGTGCTGGTGCGCTCCCCTGGATACGCGTTGTCGTAGAGATTCGTTCTCCTGACGGAGCGATTCCATCTCCAACGCGTGCCGCACCACCGTAACCACCCGGTCCAGGCTGAGCGGCTTCTCGATAAAGTCATACGCTCCGCCCTTGACCGCTTTAACCGCCAGATCGATCGAACCGTGTCCGCTGATCATGATCACGGGAATTCGCGGGTACCCGGTTCGCACCTCCTCGAGCACGTCCATACCGCCCTTGCCGGGCAGCCAGACGTCAAGAAGAATACAGTCCACCAGTTCGCGGTCGAGCAATCCCAGGCCAATGAGACCATCCTCCGCGGTCAGAACGCTGTATCCTTCATCGTCGAGGATGTCTTTCAGTATGTCCCGGATTCCCCGTTCATCGTCGATTACCAGAACGGTCTTCATGATTCCCCAGGTCCTTCCTCGTACGCCGGCAGATCGATGATGAACGTCGTCCCGCTTCCGGGAGCGCTCTCAAAACTTATCTGCCCATCATGATCAAAAACGATGCGCTCTACAATCGCAAGGCCCAGGCCGGTACCTTCTCCCTTGCTGGTGATATACGGCTCAAAGATCGTCTTCCCAAGATCCTCCGGTATGCCCGGTCCGTCGTCCTCTACGCGCAACCGGCAGTAGGGGACGTTGTTTTTGCGGACCAGATCGGCTTTAAACCGTATCGCCACACGATCGCCGGCGGCCTCCGTGGCGTTGGCGACCAGGTTACCGATCACCTGTCGCATCTGTCCGCGGTCGACGGAAACGATCATCTCCGATTCCACACCGGCAGTATCGATCGTAACCCGCGGATCTTCCCGATAAACCGCCGCTGCTTCGCGAACGATATCCCGGATCAGCGCGTTCTCCCGCGCGGGCCGGGGCATCCGCGCAAAGGAACGGAAGTCATCGAGCAGCGACGCCAGCGCATCCACCTCGCGGATGATCGTGTCCACCGTCCGGTTCAGGACGTTTCCAAAGTCTTCCGCGTCCGCTTCGTACCGCCGGCGAAGACGCTCCGCGGCGAGCCGGATCGGCGTAAGCGGATTCTTGACCTCGTGGGCGAGCCGCTGAGCAATTTCCTGCCAGGCCTGGACCTTCTCCGCCTGGATCATGCGACGCCGGGCGCGATCCAGGTCGGTCACCATATTGTTGAAGGAGATCACCAGGAGTCCCAGATCGTCGCTGGGTCGGCCCAGAATCCGGACGGAATAGTCTCCCTCGGCGACACGACGGGTCGCGTCCTCCAGGGACTCGATGGGACGCATAATGCGGGCGGACAGAAAGAAACTTGCCAGCACCGCCAGCAGCAGTATCGGTGCGGCAAACACACCGTAGACGAGACCCATGTAGAGCATGAACGCTGGACGGAGTTGCTCCAGTTGTTCAAAGGTCCGCCTCGCTTCCGTGAGATTGCGGGCGGCGTTCTCAAACCCCGCAGGCAAAGCGGTCGTGATAACCGCAGTCAACCCCGGCCGTTCCGGCACGGGTGCCACCAGGCGAAGCATACCTTCGCCACCGACGCTGAGACGACTCACCACCAAATCCGTACCGGTAACACGCGACCCCGGTACGCTGCGACGCAGCCGTTCAACTCCCTGGAATAAGAGATCGTTTCCGTCGGCATCGACCAGTTGCATTGCCGCCAGGTCCGGAAGTCGGTTCTCGAGTACGGTCCACGCCCGGAGCGCGTCGGTCGCGTCCGGATCGTCCGGCATATCTCCGAACACTCGAACCAGCGTGCCGTCCGCAACGACCTGTTCCAACTGCTGCTCCTGGCGATCATAAAACAGCAGGGAGAGGCGCAAACCATCCCCCAGGGCAGTTCCGGTACCGCTGCTGAAGAGCAGGTCCATCGCGGAAGAGAGGAAGCTCACGGAAACCACTCCCTGGGGAACCGCCGAGAGCAGAACCACCATCGCAAAGAAGAGCGACATCCTGCTCTTGAGCGTACTCCCCGGTACACCGCGGCGCCGTTCCCGGAGGAGCCGCACCACGTTGACCGCCACGAGCGCCAGGAGGACCACCACAAAGAGCAACCCCAGGACGGCAAACAGAATTGTATATTGGATCTGGAACGGTTCGGGACCTCGCAGAAGCTCCCGAGACAGCACCACCGTGAGCAACACCACGGTCACGTATAACATGCCGAGGCTGACCACCGTGGTAAACGACGCGGACGTACCGCGAAGATTCCTCATCGCAACCGATTATTCTTCAAAGCCGTTTTCAAAGAGTTGGGCTATCGACTCCACTGCCTCTTCTTCATCCTCCCCTTCGGCCTTGATCGAGATCCTGGAGTTATATCCCGCACCAAGCGTAATGATACCCATGATCGATTTCGCGTTGATCGTCTCGTTATCGGTGGAAAATTCTATCTGTGATGAATACCGGGCAGCAGTTTGTACGATTAACGCTGCCGGGCGCGCGTGGATACCGGCGCGGTTTCGAACGACCACATCCTTCTCGATCATGCTGCAATACCTCGCTAAAGTCCCTTTTTCTGTGAGTAGGCTCTGCGCGCGTTTTCGCTGTCAAGCCAGCGCATCACGTTCTGGTTAAACTCACGAGCGGAATAGTAACCCATTTTTTTCAATCTTTCATTCATTGCGGCGGTTTCGATGATAATCGGTACGTTCCGCCCCGGCTTGACCGGTATTTCGATGTACGGCGTGGCCACGCCTAGAATCTCCCAGGTTGCGTCGTCCGCTCCGATCCGATCGTACTCCTTATTGGCATCCCACACCTCCAGGCGGCATACCAGCTGCACCTGCTTGTTATCGCGGATCGAACCTACGCCGAAGAGGTGCGCGATATTGATAATCCCCAGCCCACGGATCTCCATATGGTGCCCCAGAACGGGGTTCGCGCCCTGGCCGAGCAGGATGTTTCCCGCCACGCGCCGGATCTCTACCGCATCGTCCGCCACGAGACGGTGACCGCGCTCGATCAGCTCCAGAGCGGCTTCGCTCTTACCGACACCGCTATCCCCCAGTATCAGCATACCGATACCGAACACCTCCACCAGGGTAGCGTGAATCGTCTCCCGCGCAGCGAACACGTTGGCCAGGGCCCGGATCAACCGCATCACGAACTCGCTCGTATCCAGCCGTGACTGCAGAACAGGACACCGCGCCTCTTCCGCGAAACGTAAAAAAGCCTCCGTCGGTTCCAGGCTATGGGTAAAAATACAGCACGGTATGTCCCGCTGGAAGAACTGCTCGATCGAATCGTGTCGGTTCTCCCCGGCCAGTCGTTCCAGGTATGCGTGCTCACCGCGACCGAAGATCTGGATACGGTCGGCGCCGAATTTGTCAAAGAAGCCGCTCAAAGCCAGTCCCGGCCTGTTCAGATCCTGCGTCGTTATCGGGCGCAACAGTCCCACCCGTCCGCCGATGCAGACCAGACTGAGATCGTTATGCTCCTTGAGATCCAGATCCAGGAGATCCAGAACGGTAAACTGTTCCATCGGCGCGGGGATCAGGGTTTGTGTTCCTGAACCTTCTCCACTTCTTTGCGAACCTTGAGGTCAACTTTCTCGATCAGCTCGTGAATCCCCTGGCTCAAGTCAAAACTCTTCGTCTTGACGACACCTCTTTTACCCCACCGGAAATGCATTTTTGCTTCCAGCTCGAACTGACGGTCCTTCTCCCTGGTCAGGGTGAAGTCCATATCAACGATCTTGTCGGCCGCGAAGTCGATCTTGTGCAGTTTTTCTTCAAGGAGTTCCTTGGTCAGGTCATCCGCGTCAAAATGTACCGATTTAATCGTAACGTTCATTAATAAACCTCCGGTGTGGTTGTCATCGCTCGTAGGACGAGCTGATCTTGAGTTCGTTGCGGTACTTCGCAACAGTACGTCGAGCTATTTTTATTCCCCGTTGTGCGAGCAAATCCGCGACTTTCTGGTCGGAAAGCTGCTTGCTCTCCGTTCCCTGCTGCTCCAGGATCTCCCGCACGATCTCTTTCACCCCCTCCTTACTGTACCGCGAGCTTCCGGAACCCGCGCCGGCTACGCTGTTCGAGAAGAAATGCTTCAACTCGAAAATACCCCACTCCGTCTGGATATACTTTCCGTTACTGATCCGGGAAACCGTGGCTTCGCTCACTTCCACCGCCTGGGCGATGTCCTTGAGCGTGAGCGGCACGAGGTACTTCTTACCCTTAAGAAAGAAGTCCCGCTGGAACTCCAGGATCGCCCGGGAAACCTTGAGAAGCGTCTCGTTCCGCTGACGGATACTCTGGATGAACCACCGCGCTTCCTTGACACCCCGACCGGCAAACCTCTTTGCCTGCTTGTCCTCACCGCCGGCGATCTCGGTAAACATGGGATTGACCCCCAGCACAGGTATCTCCTCGTCGTTCAGGACCAGGATGAACTGTCCCTCTTTCCGGGTAAGGACGAGATCGGGTATTACGTACCCCGGATCTTCCGTGGAAAACATGCGCCCCGGAAAGGGGTTGAGCGAGCGGATCGTTTCCCGGGCAACATCCACGTCTTCCTCGGCGATGTGCAGCGCCCGGGTAATCTCCCGCTTCCTGCCCCGTTCCAGCGATTCCAGGTGGTCCCGGATTATCTCGATAACACCGACGGGAGGATCCACAAGCTGTTCCGCCTGCACAATCAGGGATTCCCGGAAATTATCGACCGCGGTTCCCACCGGTTCAAAAGTTCGGATCATCGCAATAACGTGGCGTAGCATCTCGTGCCGTTCCTCCGGCACGAACGTAGTCGGATCCTCCCGGTGGAATCCGTTCGAGTCGAGGTTCCGGATCACCAGCTCGCCCAGCTCGAACTCCTCTTCCGAGATCGGCTGCAGCCGCAATTGCCAGAGCAAGTGCTCCTGCAACGACTCCGGACGCGCAAGAGCCCCCTCCATGAACGCCCGCTTGCTGTCCTCATCACCCTCGTATCGGCTGCCCGAGATGTACCCGGGATCGGAGGAGTTCTCAAAGTACTCGTACTCCTCACTCCTCTCCCCGCGCTCCTCGCTCTCGTTGAGGGAGATCGACGGCGTTTCCTCCACCACCTCCAGGGCCGGATTGGCGTCCAGCTCCTCCTGGATGCGCAGCTGCAGATCCGCCAGGGGAAGAGTCATGATCTGGATGCTCTGCAGGAGCTGCGGCGTCATCCGGAGTTCCTGTCGTTGCGCCAGCACCGGCTTCTGGAACTGCATACTATTTATAATGAGAGAGGCCCCGAGGTTTGTCAATTTTCAAGTGTATTCACCGTTGGTAATCGTCGCCCAGATAGATTCGCCGCGCCGTCTCGTTGGCCTCGATCTCTTCCCGAGTACCGGTTACAACGATCTCACCCTGGTGAATCAAATAAGAAAAATCAGAAATCTCCAGAGTATCGCGTTCGTTGTGGTCCGTGAGCAGGACGCCGATCCCGCGTCGCGCGAGCTGCAGGCAGATGCTCTTGATCTCGTACCGTGCGCGGGGATCGATCCCGGCAAACGGCTCGTCCAGGAGAAGGAACTGCGGTTCGATCGCCAGGGCACGGGCGATCTCCGTGCGGCGCCGTTCTCCGCCGGAAAGGGTATACGCCCGCTGCCGGCGTAGTTCGATCACGCCGAGTTCCTCCATAAGCGCTTCCGCCCGGGTGCGTTTCTCCGCCGTGGAGAGGTCCTGACGCGGTTCCAGGACCGCCATCACGTTCTGCTCCACCGTGAGCTTCCGGAATACCGACGGCTCCTGCGGAAGGTAGGAGATACCCGCCCGGGCACGCCGGTACATCGGCAAACGCGTCATATCGTGTTCGTTGAGGTACACTTTCCCAGCCGTAGGAGTGATGAACCCGACGATCATGTAAAACATGGTGGTCTTGCCCGCGCCATTGGGGCCGAGCAGACTCACGATCCGGCCGTTCTCCATGGAGAAATCCACCGCCCGTACCACCTCTTTACGGCCGAACCGCTTGGTCAGGCCCTCTACACGCAGGTTACTTGTCATAAATCCTCGTCGTCTTCGGCCTCGTCGTCTTCGGCCTCGTCGTCTTCGTCCTCGTCGTCCTCGTCCTCGTCGGAACGCTCCACGAAGACCGATCCCTCCACCTGACCCTGCATCTCGATCTCCTCCGTCTCGAGATTCAGAATGATCCGGGTCGCGCGATACTGGTCGCCTTTCCAGTACACCACGGGGAACCCGGACAGTTCCAGGATCTCCTCGAGACGTCGGTAGCGGAGGAACTGAGCCCGCGCGGTGAGATCATCCTGGAGCACCCGCACGGCGATCTGCACAAAGAGGAGATCCCCTCCTTCACGAGTCTCCAGGTACCCGCCTTTCAGTATCAGGTCGTTGGCGCGATCCTCCACTATAACGTTGCCGGATGCGCGGGAATTCTCCGTCTCCCGGTCAAAACGCAGACTGTCGGCGGTTATCGTCATATCCCGACCTGCGTCGGTAACCCGTACCCGTCCGGAGGTCGCGGCGTACCGAAAGTCCGTACCGGACAACTCGATCTCGTCCGCCTCAAGGGTAAAATCGGAGCTCACTACCCGGGCGTTACCCCGCAGCAGCGTCCGTTCGCGCCCTTCCGCCAGGACGATCTCCGTACGATCACCGGAAAAACGGAACGAATCCGCCGGAAGTACGCCGATACCACCCGCGAGCAGCAGGATCGCCACGGTAATGAAGCGGCCCGTCACCGTAATGAAGCGGCCCGTTACCGTAATGAAGCGGCCCGTCACGGAGAGGCTCCGTCGGTGATGAACTCACCTTCCAGCCCTCCGGTCAACTCCACGCTGTTCCGGCGACCGTCCAGGACCAGACCCTGTCCCTCGACCCAGGATCCGTCGTCCCGGAGTATCTTCACCGTCCCGTCGGGTTCACCCCGGAGAACGCGCTCCGCGTTGTCCCAGTAGAGAAAGGAACTCTCCAGCCGTGCATCCTCGGTACGCGAGTAGAACCACACCTCCCCGAGCAGGTTCACGTCCTCCGTATCGAGGTTCAATTCACCTCGTTCCGCGTACCCCTCGACCCGTATCTCTCCGTCCGTCCCGGACTCGGAGAAATGGAGCTCCTCAAACTCCTGCAGCCGACGCTCGCGGTACGTCGCCATCCGTCGGGCGGTCAGCTCCAGGCGGTTCTCGCGCTCCACTACCATACGGACATTAAGAACCTCCACTTGCGGGATCTCGTCGGTACGACGCGCCTCCACGGCGCTCTCGGTGTAGTCAAAAGTGCACGCTGTGAACGCGAACAGGAGCATAGCCGTGAGGCGGATCACCGGCAGCCCGGGACTCGTGCCTTCCCGGACGGGGCGGCAGGCGAAACGGTCATCCCGCGTCGGCATCACCGGCACGCTGTTCTCCGTACGTTCCGGCAGCGGCGATAAACGCTTGAAACAAGGGGTGCGCCTCGACGGGTTTTGATATGAACTCCGGGTGGAACTGGACACCCAGCCCCCAGGGATGGTCCTTCCACTCCAGAGACTCCACCAGGGAATAGTCCTCGGTGACGCTACCGGTGAGGAGACCCGCCTCGTTGAGCTGCTGACGATACGCGTTGGACACCTCGTAACGATGCCGATGTCGCTCGTGGATGATCTCGGTACCGTAGATCCGCCTCACCAGGGTGCCCGGGAGCAGGCGGGACGCGCTGAGACCGAGTCTCATGGTACCGCCGTAGTTCTTCACGTCTACCTGTTCCTCCAGAAGGCTCACCACAGGATGCGGGCTGTCCGGGGTAAACTCCGTGCTGTCCGCGTCCTCGTACCGGAGGACGGAACGGGCGTACTCGATCACCATCACCTGCATTCCCAGGCAGATACCAAAGTAGGGAATCTTCTCCTCCCGGGCGAAGCGGGCTACCGCCACCATACCGTTCACGCCACGACCGCCAAACCCGCCGGGCACGAGGATACCGTGGATACCCGCAAAGGCGCGCCGCATCGACTCCTGGTCCTGGTCAAGTTTCTCCGAATCGATCTTCACCAGCTCCACCCGCACGTCGTTGGCAACGCCGCCGTGGATCAGCGCCTCATCCACGGACTTATAAGAGTCGCTGAGCTCGATATATTTACCCACCACGGCGATGCGCACGGTTTTCTCCGCGCCGGTTACAACCTCTACCACGTGTTCCCACCCGCTCAGGTCTTCCTGGGGAACCTCCATATCCAGACGTTCCAGGCAGATGCGGTCCAACCCCTGCTTGTGGTACATCAGGGGAATCTCGTAGAGCGTACTCTGGATGTCGTAGGCGGAAATGACCCCGTCATGGTCTACATTGGTAAAGAGCGCAATCTTGCGACGCAACTCGTCCGGGAGGGGCGTGGGGGCGCGACAGAGAAGAATGTCCGGCTGGATACCGATCTCGCGCAGTTCCTTGACCGAATGCTGCGTAGGCTTGGTCTTCAGCTCACCGTTGGCCACGCCGGGGATCAGCGTCAGGTGCACCGCCAGAACGTTCCGTCTTCCCGCTTCATGCACCATCTGCCGGACCGCTTCGAGGAAGGGAAACGACTCGATATCACCGACGGTCCCCCCCACCTCGACGATCGTAACGTCCACGCCGGACTCGTCGCCCACGGCGCGGATACGCTGTTTGATGCGGTCGGTAATGTGAGGAATCACCTGTACCGTACGCCCCAGGTAGCTCCCCTCCCGTTCACGGCGGATAACTTCCTGGTAGATCTGCCCGGTGGTGATCGAATTTGCGCGGGAAAGGGTGGATCGCGTGAAGCGCGCGTAATTGCCCAGATCCAGATCGGTTTCCGCCCCGTCGTCGGTGACGTAGACCTCACCGTGCTGATAGGGACTCATCGTACCTGCATCGACGTTGATATAGGGATCAACCTTGATCATCCGGATCGTGAGGCCACGACTCTCCAGAAGACTACCCAGGGAAGCTGCGGCTACTCCCTTGCCCAGACTCGAACAGACGCCGCCGGTCACGAAAATGTATTTGTTCATCCGGGATCACATTATCGCTTTGCTACCCCATAATGACAACCCCGAAACGGAACGGAACGATACCGCCGGAAGCTCTCCGGAATCCCTGGCACAACGTAGGAAAGAAGCAAAATCGAGACGTTTTCGGCGAGTTCTCAATGTGGGGTGTCGGAACGACATCCCACATTGAGAACTCCTGGGCTTGAGTGCAGCTGAATTGACAGTGCCGATTAACAAGAACTAATCTTATGGGACATGTCCGAATTCTTGAGCGATGCTGACTTTACGCGGTTTCGCAACCTGATATATGACGAGAGTGGTATTCACTTCTCTGAATCCAATCGAACTATTCTCGAGAGTCGCCTCAAAGAGCGTCTCAAGGCCGCAAAACTTGAAAACGTCGGTCAGTACTTCAACCACGTTCGGAGCAACCAGGAAGAACTGAAGATACTGCTCGATGCGGTAACTACAAATCTCACCCGGTTCTTCCGGAACGCCGCCCACTGGGAGACGTTCGAGAACTACGTCGTACCCGACCTGGTAAAGTACAAGCGTTCCCGTGGAGACAACAGGATCCGCATCTGGAGCGCCGGGTGTTCCACGGGAGAGGAACCGTACACGATCGCAATGGAGCTGCTCGAACTGCTGCCCCCGGGGTTCGATATCCAGATCCTCGCGTCCGACCTGAGTCTCAAATCGGTTCTGACCGGACAACAGGGTTTTTACGCGGAAAGTCGCATCAACGGTGTACCGGAGCACCTCCTGGAGAAATACTTCGACCGCAAGGAAGGGGGATACCAGGTTAAGGACGTACTGAAGAAGCTCGTTACCTTTGACTACCACAACCTCAAACACGACAGCGGGAAACGAAACCTGGACGTGGTGTTCTGCCGAAACGTGCTGATCTATTTTGACGAACCGGCGCAGAAAGCGGTGGTGGAACGTTTCTGGGATGCTATGGCGAGCCATTCGTTTCTCTTTATCGGACATAGCGAGTCTCTCTTCGGGATGAAAACGAAGTTTGCATTTCTCAAGACCGATTGGGCCTGTATCTATGCAAAAGAGATCTGACCGCGACGGGACTCCGGCAGGACCGCCGAACGTCCGGGGAGTGAGCCAACGTGAATAGAAAAAAGATCGGTGTTCTGGTTGTCGACGACTCGGCACTCATGAGAAACCTGGTGAGCAGAATTCTCAACGCCGCGGAGGACCTGGAAGTTCTGGGGACCGCCATGAACGGGGAGTTTGCGCTGCAGAAGCTTCCTCGTCTCAAACCGGACGTGATCGTTCTCGACCTGGAAATGCCCAGGATGAACGGCCTGGAGCTCCTGCAGGAGCTGCGGGACAGGAAGATCGAGATACCGGTGATCATTCTCTCTTCCGTTGCTCAGAAGGGCGCAAAAATTACGATGGACGCCCTCGCCCTGGGAGCGAGCGATTTTATTCCGAAGCCTTCCGGATCCGTCTCCCACGACCTCCACGTCGTGGGCAATCAGCTGGTTGCCATGGTGAGATCCTACGGCGCGGAGTTCGTGCGCAACCAGGGAGACGCACCACCGGCGCCGCCCAAGGATTTTGCCCTGGCCGGTCCCGAAACGACGGAAGAACCACGGAAGGCGGAACCTGCCGCCCCCGCGCCACGCCGCGCGGAAGCACCACCCCCACCGGACAAGAAGAAACCCAAAGCGTCGCCGGGACCGCTGGAAGTGATCGCCCTGGGGATCTCCACGGGAGGACCTAACGCGCTTCGTCGCGTGTTCCGGGACCTGGACGAGAATATCGACGTACCGATCCTGGTGGTACAGCACATGCCCCCGGGGTTCACCACGGAGTTCGCCGCGAGTCTCGACCGGGTGTGTCCTCTGGAGGTGCGGGAAGCCACCGACGGTGACGTCCTGAAACCCGGACGGGTCCTGATCGCTCCCGGCAACTACCACATGGAAGTACGCCGTCGATCTCTGGCCACGGTGGTGACGCTCAACCAGAACGACCCGTGCAACGGCCACCGTCCCTCGGCGGGGCTTCTCTTCAAGTCCGTGGCGGAGGTGTACGGAAACCGCGCGATGGCGATCATTATGACCGGGATGGGCCGGGACGGCGCCTGGGAGATCGGAGAAGTTTACGAAGCCGGCGGTATGACGATCGGTCAGGATGAGGCCTCGAGCGTTGTGTACGGCATGCCCCGGGTTGCGTGGGAAAACGGACACATTCAACGGCAGGTATCGCTGGACGCGATGGCGGAGGAGATCAACACTCTGGTCCGGGAGCTGAGATGAAAGGTATACTCGGACAGGGAGCACCACTGGCCGTCCACGATCTCGGCACGATCGGGTACGGACCGGCCCTGGAGCTGCAGCACCACCTGGTGGAAGAGCGCCGTGAAGGACGCGTGGCCGATACGCTCCTGCTTCTGGAACATCCGCCGGTGATCACGATGGGCCGGAGCGCGGTGGACACGGACATTCTCGCCACTTCGGAGCAGCTTGTCGGTGCGGGAGCATCGGTGGAGCGGATCGAACGAGGTGGGGAAACCACCTACCACGGCCCGGGACAGCTCGTGGGATACGTTATCATCGACCTCCACCGGCATCTGAGAAGTCTCAAGAAGTTCGTGCATTTACTGGAAGAAGTCTTCATCACGGTGCTGGCCCGGCACTACGGAATAACCGCCGGGCGCGATCCGGAGCATCGCGGCGTCTGGGTAGGAAACGAGAAGGTCACCGCGATCGGTATCGCGGTCAAGCAACGCATAACGTTTCACGGGTTCGCGTTCAACGTGAATACCGACCTGTCGCACTTTAACTGGATCGTACCCTGCGGCATCACCGACCGGGGCCAGACATCCCTGGAGGCACTCACCGGTGAACGTCACGATATGGAAACGATAAAACGGCAGACCACGGAGGTCCTGGGAGAAGTGTTCGGCTTCCAGCCGGAGTTCCTACCGTTCGAACACCCCGGCGAGCTCCGATCCTGAGCCGCCCGACGACACCGCCGGCGCCACAAGCACCGGCAGGTCTCCCCGGCGCGACCCGATCAGCACCACCAGCACCAGCACCGGTACGGTAAACACCGGGATGCCGGACCTCCCGGCCAGGACGTACCCCGCCAGAGCCGCAGCTATCGGCAGAAGCAGGAGCTTTACCAGGGCACGCACGGAGGAACCGCGGCTCGTCCTGATCCGAACCACGTCGCCCGGGTGCGGCTCGATTCCCTCCGGTACAGCCACCCGTATCTCCCGGCCCCGCATCGCGCAGGCGCGCCCGCCACACACGCGGCACGCCGCGCTTCCGATAGCGACCCGTGCCTCGCGAGCACCGTAATCATAACTGCAGACCCGTCCCACGTGGGTGCTCACGCCGGTTTTTTCCCCGTTTTACCTGTACTCGGCGGAGGCTCGCAGGGCACCTGCAGCGCCTCGAATCCGGTGACGTACCCGGTACCGGGATCCACCTCCAGCAGTACTCCCTGGAGCTGCAGGTCATCCCAGCATTCCTCCGACTTCGCGGGTATGCGGGTGAGGTACTTGCGAATCTCCGGAGCCGGGGCGTAACCTCCAACGCTGCCGCGGCTGCCCGTCCGCCCGGCGTCGCAGATCACCGCCGTGCCGGAAGGCATCACCTGGGCGTCGGCGGTCTGCACCCGCTGGCCGCTTCCGATGACGGCTGTCACCATCCCGTCGGCGTGGTGGAACATCGTATACTTTTCCGCGGTAGTGGTGGCGTGAAAATCCACGATGATCACCGAGGCGTTTCGGCGGATACGATCCACCACGTTGGACAAGTGCTGGAAGGGATTGCTCCCGTGAATTCGGTCATACCCGGACTGCCCGATCAAGCTGATCACGCCCACCTGGATCGCCGGCGTGACGGGTTCCTCTGCGTCACCGGTCGTCTCACTCGCGGCGGAAGGCGGAGGAGAGCCGTCATCGGGACCGCGCGTACCGTCCTCACCGGGTTGGGTATCCGGAGCGCTCACGGTATCCGTCTCCACCGCGTCGGTCAGGGGGACAGGAAGGTCTTTCCATTCCTCGGGACGCACGGAATAGTGCCGCCACCCTCGCCCGGGCATCTCCTGGGGAAGATTGGCGGGCCTGAGGAGGTAGTGAGCGCCGTCGATATGGTCGGCCATGTCTTTTTTAAAGAACATCTGGTCGCCGCCGGTAATCACGTCTACACCGAGTTTACGCAGTTGGATCGAATGGTTCTTCCCGATTCCGAACCCGCCGGTAATGCTGTCACCGTTGGCGATTACCAGGTCGATCTCGCGATCGCGTCGCATCCGAGCGAGCGTTTTTTTAACACAATGGAGCCCGGGCTTTCCCACGATCTCCGCAACGTAGAGTATTCGCATGAGAGCCGTATGGTATCCCGCCGGGGCGCACGCGTCCACCGGGCTCACCGGCCACGTTCGGCGCTGCAGCTGTTCAGATCAACGGCACCACCAGGTTGTTCTCGACTTCAACGCCGTCGGCTTCTCCGATCGCCGTTCGGATCGTCTCCTCGATCTTCCGACCCTCCGCCTCGTTCCTGATCCGTCCGGAAACATTGACAACGGTATTCTTCTTAAGAATCCCGCCGCGCCGTTCCACCCGCAGATCGATCTGCATCGGATCGTCGATCGCCGGGTCCTGTTCCAGCTGTTTCCGGATTCTTCCTATCAGTTGTTCTTCATTCACCCGTGCCATGCCTCTACCTCCTGTATGGTCTGGTACGGTTTCCAGTGTACCGGCTCTTTGCCAACGCCCGTACAAGAGTTTGTGAAGAGATCGTCAAGGCGTGCCGGCCACTGGTCCATCCTCCCGATCATCGTTATATTAGGAACAGGTGCCGAGAAGGACCTCGGGCGTGGATCGTATGATCACGTCCGCAAATACAGCGTCGCCGACGGGACGCGCACTATACGGGAGGTGCCATATGCACAACCGGGACTATCTGGATCTGGGACAACTCTTTGATCAAATCTTCAAAGCTACGGAGGAATTTACCAATACCTTCGGGGACTTCGGCTTTGACTCACGCAAGAACGCGGAACACCGCAACTACTATTCGCTCTACCCCTTTCCACCGGCCAACATATACATGCTGCCGGACCGGACGATCGTCTTCGAGTTTGCGCTGGCGGGGTACCGGGACAGCGATATCTCGCTGGAATTCAGCGGAGACTTCATGGTGCTTTCCGCAAAGGCACCGGAGCAGGCTTGCGACACGGAAGAGGTGATCTTCTTCAACCGCCGCCTGAAGTACAAGACGATACCTGAGCAGAAGTACTTCGTGCCGGAAGACAAGTTCGACCGGGAGAACGCCAAGGCGGTTTTCAAGAACGGAATTCTGAAGGTATCGGTAGCCTCACGGGAAGAAATCCGCGACCCCGACGGTGTACGGATCGAGATCGTCAGCGAGGACGAATAACACGAGGCGAGCGCCGGAGGTCACCCGTCGGCGCTCACCTCCACCACGAATCCGCTGTGGCGGCGTACGTTGAGTACTGCTCCGCCTTCAAAGATCAGGTACTGTCCCCGGATCCCCCGGAGCACGCTCTCCAGGACCGGGGACTTTGCCAGGCTCGCCGCTTTGACCTTTTGTGGTGGTTCGATCACCGGATAGGTAAGCGCCAGCGGTTCCACCGTGGCGGGTGAACGCAGGTACTGCAAGAGCTCTCGATCCCTCTCGGAGATATGGGCGCGGACGCGGTCGAGTTCGGTCTCCAGATCCAGCGGTCTCTCCGCGGGGATATCCTTGAGCATCCGCTGCCAGGCGGTGCGATCCGTGTACAGCTCCTTCAAGGCGACCTCTATCCGCCCCGCAAGCTGCCGGTAGGGAACCTCCGCGATCAGCACCGCCCAGGCGGCCCCCTGGTCGATCCACCTGGTGGGAATCTGGGTGAGCCGGGTAACGCCCACCTTGAGCGCGCTGGAAAGAGCGAAATATACCGCGTGGGGCTGGTTGTGATGGTCCTGTTCCCATTGCGGGTCGCGCCCGAGACCGAGGTGCGCTTCGCAGAGCTCCGGCTTGACGATGCACTCCGCCGCTTCCGGGGCGTCCCGGAAACAGGGGTAGCAGAACCCCTCGCCGAAGAGCCTGTTCACGGATCGGCCGCACCGTGTACAGAAGTATTCGCCGGTGTGTTCGATCCGGACCGGTTTTCCAATCAGGTCGTTAAGCGATCGCTCCGTCTCCTCCGCCGGCGGTTTGCCCGCAGCTGGACGCGGCCCCTCCAGGCGGAGGTCGTAGTGCACCGATCCGTGCCGGGCATTGTCCGGGCCGGCAGCGTTTCGCGCAACCGTGTCTCCCTCCAGACGTGCCGGCATCTTTACCAGTATTCCCCGTACTTCCATTCCGGCATCTTGCACCACCCGGGACGGGCGCGTACAGTACGCCCTATGTACAGATTGATCGCCACGGACATCGACGACACGATCCTTTCCCCGGACGGAACGCTGCCGGAGACCAACCGGCAAGCGCTTGAACGACTTCACTCACGGGGAATAGCGGTGGTGCTGAGTTCCGGCCGCGCTACGGTAAGCATGCAGACCGTCGCCGCGGGTATACTGCCCCCGGCGGACGACGAATACCTTATCTCCTTCAACGGCGCTCGCGTATCGACGTTGCTCTCGGGGCACATATTGTTCGAGAAAGTACTTTCTCCGGCGACCGTAAAGGCAGTCATGGAATACGCCCGCGCAGAAGGGTTGCTCGTGCAGGGCTATCCCCGGGAGGATGGATTCATAACGGAACGACGGGACCGGAAGAGCGATATTTACACCCGGGAGACGGGGATGCCCTACAAAGTCGTACCGGATCTCCCGGAGGCGCTGCCCGAAGGGTCACCGAAGCTGCTGATAATCGACGATCCGGAAAGACTCCCAACCCACCAGAAACGGCTGCGGGAACTCGCGGAGGGAACGTTCGATGTGCTTTCATCCAAGCGGCATTACCTGGAAATCGTACCCGCCGGTGTGAGCAAGGGAGATGCCCTGATACGGCTGGCGGAACACTTGGAGATCCCGATCGAGGAGACGATCGCTGTGGGAGACAGTCTCAACGATGTGGAGATGCTGCGCGCCGCCGGGCTCGGCGTGGCCGTCGCCAACGCACGGTCGGAGCTGAAGACGGTTGCCGACGTGGTCCTGGAACGCACCGCCGCGGACGGTGCGATCGCCGAGGTGGAGGAGCGGTTTTGGGGAGCGTAATCATACCGGTACCACTGCGGACGCTCGCGGGAGACCGCCTGCGACGGTTGACCGTGGCGCTCCGTGCAGGCCTTCCCCGTTTTCTCGGCGGCACCGCCGACGCGGGATACGCGCATCCCCGAACACTGGCACGGAGACAGCAGGATTACCTGCGGTCGCGTCTGGCCCGATTGCATAAAAAACCGCAACGGTACCGTCTCGCCGATATCCGACGACTCGACCGCGGAAACGACCTCCCGGTGTGGGAACTCACCCTGGAAGGCCCACCGGGCGTGACCCATCGGAGCGGCGACACGATCCTGGTCCGGTGGAGCAATCCCCCGGACCTGGTGCAACGCGTTCTGGCGCAGCTCCAGGAGGATGGCAACCGGAGGATCCTTTTCACCACGCGATCGAGCGTTTTCCAGCCGGGCCGGGTCCGCTACCTGCCGTTGCGGGAAATACTTACGCACCATCTCGAACTCTACGTAGCGTCACCGCAGCTACTCGACCACCTGGGCGTCTCCCGGGAAACGGCCGGAGCCGTCGTACCGGGTCGGGGTCTCTCTCTGGAGGAACTCCTGCGGGGAACAACAACACTGACCGCCACGGACCTGATCCGGTTGCAGCCGCAGAATACCGCTCGCGCGTATTCGGTAAGCCGGATAGAACGATCGGTCCCGGGAACAGGGAGCCGGCGCGAGCGGGTACAGATACTGGTAAGCGCGGTGTCCACGCCGATCCGCGGGATCGACGGAACGCTTCTCCCCCGGGACGGCCGTGCCACCGCGTACTTCCGGCGGCACTGGGACGACCGGAAGTCGTCGGTCCGGCGTGAGCCGGCAGAACTGCAGGTGTGGTCGCTACGACATCCCTGGAGACTCACCGAAGAAGTCGCCGACGGCACAAGACCGCTTATCATGATCGTTACCGGCACCGGCATTGCCGGCGTCCTCTGCCATTTGCGGGAACTCCAGACGCGCCGGCAGGTCCCGGAAGAACCGCGGTGGCTCATCTACGGAGTACGTACCTGGCCCGACCGCGGACTGTACCCGGATGAACTCGCGGATCACCTGCGGGACGGTCGGATCACCCGCCTGGACACAGCCGAATCCCGACCGCAGTCGCAGACCCGGGGCCGCCGCGTGACGGACATGGTCCTGGAGGAGCAGACCGAAATCGCCCGCCTCCTCGCCACTGGGGCGGACCTCTATGTCTCCGGCACCCGCCCGATGGGAACGGCCGTTCGTACCCGCATCGTGCGCATCCTGGTCGATCACGGAATGGCAGCTGACGCCGAGGAAGCGCGGCGCGTACTCGCAAAGTGGGAACAGATCGGAAGGCTGCAGGTATCCGTCTCGTAAACGCCGAAAGATATTGACACGGCAGCGCCGGCCCGCTAACATCCGCGTTACACAACAAGCCCGAGTGGCGGAACTGGTAGACGCGCTAGGTTCAGGGTCTAGTGTCCTTACGGACGTGGAGGTTCAAGTCCTCTCTCGGGCATACAAAAAGAGCGATCCCATCGGGGTCGCTCTTTTTGTGTGGGGCCCCGAGAGAGGCTTGAAACGAAGTGCCGGCGCGACCGATAGGGAGCGCACATCGGCATGGATGCCGATGTAGGCACGGAGGCGGGTCGAAGGGAGCGGACACGATGTCCGCGACTGGAGACCAAGTCCTCTCTCGGGCAAAGAAAAGGTCGTCGGTCGCAAGATCGGCGACCTTTTCTTTTGGTCGGACCCGAGAGAGGACTTGAAACGTAGATGCGGCGCGAATACCTGGAGCGCGAATCGGCACGGATGCCGATTCAGCATCGCAGACGGGTCGGAGGGAGCGGACACGATGTCCGCGGCTGGAGACCAAGTCCTCTCTCGGGCATCAAAAAAGGTGATCGGCTTCAAGTCGATCACCTTTTTTGTTGGGGCCCCGAGGAGGACTTGAACCGAATCGCGGGCGTGCCGGAGTCGCAAAGCGACGAGGAACGCTCCGCCGCGCCGAGCGATAGCGAGGATCAGCCGCCACGGACGGCGGCGGCTCGAGCATTATCGAGACTTGGCGACAAGCGGAAAGCGGTCGGGATGTTGGATCGTCTCCAAGTCCAGATCGACATCGATATCCGGCCAATAGAAGTGCTCAGGCGAGATTTCCTGAACATTGAACACCTGCGACGCCGTAGCCTCGCGAAACCACGGGAACTGATCGTGATCGAGGAAGAACTCTCTGTCATGGTAGGCAAGCCATACCCCCTGGGGGGTCAACTGGACCACTTCAATCGGCGAAGTGACGGTTCCAGGCATGGATGATCTCCTCCTTTCGATCCGTTATGATTTGTTCTATTCGCCTAAGCGATGCCTCAGAGACGCCCTTTGATACTGCCAGTTCGATCGACGGCTCAAGCCAGAACTTCGCTTCACCCTCGGGAGAAAAGACATGAACGTGTCGGCGTGGTTCTTCACGAGAAAAGAAAAAGAACCGAAACGGCCCCTCGCGGAACACTGTCGGACTCACCCGAAAAGGATACTACAAACCAACGGCTTGTACAAAGACGATAAGCTAGCGGGTGAACGTTGCCGGCAGGCTCGGGATGTAATTGCGGGTCTCCGTCGTTTGTTTCTCGCCTATGATCCGCTTTGATTTCACCATGTCGAACGATCGAGCGCCGGATAAATTCTTGAACCCTGAGCTCCAGGCGACCTCCTGGGGAGAAGTGTCCTTGAGTCTCCCACAGCGGCAAATGCGGTCTGACACTGGTTGTGAAGTTCTCGTCGTCTCAACTGACTTCGAGCTCAGCGAGTGCATATTGACCGGTAAGAGTAACCTCGTCGGACTTCCAGAACGCTCCGCGGCCGTACCGACGTATAACCTCATCTCCGACTTATCTTTTTCCATCGCTGCTTCTCGTATGCCGCCGCGCTCATGCGGTGACGCAGCTCCGCTTCGGCGAGTTCGTCCCGTTGTTCCAGATAGTGTTCAAGGCGCTGGTGCGGAAGAATACCCTCTGCCAGGGCCTGCTGTACCGCGCAACCCGGTTCTCCCTGATGACGACAGTCCCGGAAGCGACATTCCGCTGCAAGCTCGAGAATGTCAGAGAAACTCTCGTGGAGAGAATCCTCCTCTCCCCAGAGCTGGAGTTCCCGTAGTCCCGGGGTGTCGATCAGCAACCCTCCGCCGGGTAGCATCAGCAGTTGCGAGTTTGTCGTGGTGTGGCGGCCTCTGTGCCTGATCCGGCTCACCTCGGCGGTACGTATATGCTGTTTGCGTAGCAGCGAGTTGGTGATACTCGATTTTCCGACTCCCGATCGGCCGAGACAACAGGTTGTTGTTCCAACGGGAATCAGGTTCCGCAGTTCCTCCAAGCCGCGGCCGTCCGGTACCGAGGTTATGCGGATCACGATGTCGGCGCGGACCGACCTCACCTGGCTTTTTACGCTCTCGATATGCTCCGTAGACGTGCAGTCAGCTTTGTTGAGAACGACCACTGGTTCCACTCCGCCCGCTGCAACAACTGTGAGAAAACGCTCCAGCAGACCGATCGAGAAGTTTCGCCCCCCGTCCAGCCCGAACACCAGGAATACTGTATCCACGTTGGCTGCCAGTATCTGGGCACGGGCCGCGCGTCCCGATTCCTGCCGGGTAATGGTGGTGCGCCGAGGTATCCGCCGTTGGATCATCCCACCGTCGGGGGATAGTGCCACCCAATCACCGACCACGGGGTAATCGTCGGGGCCGGCGCACAGGTAATGGAAAGCTCCCGCCGCTTTGACCGCGGTTTCCCGGAAACCGTCCGGTACCATAACCCGCCAGGATGAGACGTACCGGCTTGTGATACGCGCCGGAATGCAGTTATCCGATACCGTGTTCCAACACGCTTCTTCGTGGTCCGTCCAGCCCAGAGCCTGGGCGTCGTGCGAATCGCCTATACCGATACTCATAGGTTGCCGCCTTCTGCGGTCAGTATCTCCAATGGGAAAGGCAGCCGTGTAAGAGGACGCGCGGCCAGGGCGATCAGTGCGTGTTCGCTGTCGTCCGGCCCGATTCTATTCAACTTGAGGATGCCGCAGCGCGTGCATCGATGGATGATACTCCACTCACCGTTTGCCTGCACGTACACACCTATCGCCTCCATCGCCGCTTTACAGCCGGAGCGACGGTCCCCCGGTCGCAGGTCAACATGACGACTGGACAGGCAGTATGGGCAGTGGTTGCGGTTGTGAGTGCCGTTCAGTGGCGGAGCGACTGTACGCCCGCAGGTAATGCAGATAAAGGTTTCGCAGGTCTCGTGATAGGAAACTGTATGGCGTGACATTGCCTCACCTCGAAATCTGTACGATCTCTCGCGAGCGGCATGACGCTTCTGTTCGTGAGCTTGCTGATTCAGCGGTGTGAATCGTAGTTATGCAGTGCGAGGGCAAGCTGCGCGGGACGCGACGCGCCACCGGAACAGGTGCGCCTACAGGACAATGGCTGCCATAGGTGTCCACTATGAGCTGTCAGGACGACCAAGGTCAAGTCCAAATCGTACGGGGCCGATCGTACGCAGAGGTGCTTTCCGTCGCCGGAGATTTCGGGACCCCGAACTCGACGAACAGGAGTGAAGAGCAGTAGCTTTTGATTATGATCGAGAACAGGGGAAGCCGCACCGTCGGCACGGCGAAATCTCGAGCGTTGGTTCCGTTGGTTCCGCTGGTTCCGTTGGCCGTACTGGTTCTCCTGTTATTCGCGCATACCAATGCGACAGCACAACCCGATACCGATACGCTCCGTCGGCTCCGGACGATGCC